>NJBK01000015.1 GCA_005223035.1 Chloroflexi bacterium B3_Chlor | reverse complement strand
GCTCTTCCACCAGGAAGGGCCTTCTCTTTTCCTAGGGAGTTTCAACTACCGCATGGAGGCAAGCGTGTCACTTTGAGTTCTTCGCTCAGCCATGCCTGCGTACTAGCCACCGTGTTACCAGCGTGACGAGGACCAGGAGGATCAAGAGGATGAAGACGATCAACTCCGCCAGGCGCAGGGGCAACAACGGGGAGGTTTGGGCCTCGTAATAGCCGACATCGCGTTCGTGTGTTTCCTCGGCGGGGAGCTCCGCCATGGCCACGACCTCTGAGGTCGGTGTGGGCACGGCAGTGGTCGCGGCGTCCTCCTCCTTCGGGAGTTCCAGCGGAGTGGTCTGGGCCGTGGGCTCGGCACCCTCGGGCGCAGCTGGGCTCGGCAAGGGCTCGGGAACGCAAGTAACAGTGGGTTCAATGCTCTCACTTCCGATGCATTCGTTTTCCCAGGTGGGTGTCTCCACTGGCGTTCCCATGGCGGTCGGCGTATCGGCTGGCCCCGCACCCTCTGCCCTTGCTGCTGGACTAGCCACGTCCTGTACGGAGGGGGCCCGGTATGCTTCGGGAGGTTCCGTGGGCGCTGGAGCGGGGGCGGGAGGCTCCTCTGCCGCTGGGGGTGGGGCTGTCTCCGTCTCTTCCTGCGTGGCCTTGGTCTCACCGACAATTGGCTGCACCTCAGCGGGCGCAGGGACAACACTGGGCACGGTGGACGGTGCCAGGGCCACCTCAGCCGCTGGGGCGAGTGGAGCGCGAGTTGCCAGCGGGAAGCCACCGAGAAACTGGACAGTCAGATCGCCGCCGATGAGCAACACCAGAAGGAGCGCGGCCAGCGCGGTGGCCCCTTTCAGCAAACCGTAGCCCCAGGCAGGAGCTGGGACCCTCGCCTTGGGCCTGACTGGTGCAGGGCGAAGGGCGAACGAAATGGGTGCAGGTACCGTCGGCAACTCTCCTAACAAGACCACCGTCTGCCGAAGGGTGGCCAGGTTCTCGGAGCAGGCCTGACACTCCTCTAGATGTTTCTCCACCTGGGCCTTCTCGCCGAACGACAACTCCCCATCTATGTAAGCCGAGAGGGATTCCTCCACCAATTCGTGTTCGGATTTTCCCATCTTTCGCAGGAAATCAAGCATTCTGGCCCTCATCCTTAAGACGGTAACGAGCGGGCAGAAGTTCCCTTTGATCTAACAGGTAGTCGCGCAGGTTGGCGCGAGCACGGCTCAGGCGTGACTTCACTGTACCCTCGGAAATGCCCGTGACTTCGGCTATCTCCTTGTAGCTCAAGCCCTGCACGTCCGAGAGCACCAGGGTTACCCGCTGGTCCAGCGTTAGTGTGTCTATCCCCTTCTGTATCGTCTGGCCTAGTTCCTGCCGCAGGGTATGTTCCTCAGGGGTTTCCCTTCCATCGACGAAGTGCGAAGAGGGATCGCTTTCAGTGTAGACCGCTTCGAGGGAACTCGTGGGACGTCGCTTCTGAAGTCGTAGTTGATCGTAGCAGGCGTTGGTGGCTATACGCAGCAGCCAGGCCTTGAACGAGCCGCCTTTGAACCTGGAGACGGCCTGAAAAGCGGAGAGGAAGGTATCCTGGCTGACGTCTGCCGCCGCTTCTGCGTCACCCAGGATACGATAAGCCAGGTTATAGACCATGTCCTGGTAGTGTGATACCAGCTGATTGAAGGCACGCGTGTCGCCTTGCCGGGTAGAGGCGATCAACGCCTTTTCGTCCACTTGACTAAACACTCAGTTTGGTCTATACTAGGCACAAACTTGCGCCGAAGTGGCGGAACAGGCAGACGCGATGGTCTCAAAAACCATTGAGGGGTGACCCTCATGTGGGTTCGAGTCCCACCTTCGGCATGATTCATTATAGCAGCTTCTGGGCAGCATAGCTAGGATCCGAAGATGTGAGCTGCATATGTCTAGATCTGCTGACAACATCGTGATTGACCCGAACCGACGAGCTTACGAACCGCCAGGCGGTTGGGCGTCGGTTCTCTTTTTTGGGTGTCTTCCGTTGTGGGGCGAACGATGAATGCTTGGAAAGCGGTTGTGACGTTGCTCCTAGTGGGAGTCGCGTTGGGCGTCGGCGTGGGTTTCCTCATTGGATGGGGGATCTGGCCGGTCGAATTCTATGACACGGATCCGGTGGACTTGAAGGAGGAGCACAAGGAAGAGTACGTCGTTCTGGTCAGCGCCTCTTACGCTCTCAATGGCGATTTGGACCAGGCGAAGGATAGGTTAGCCAAGCTCGAGGAGGAGGACATCGCCCAGGTGGTGGCCGACTTGGCCCAAAGGTACTTGGAGCGGGGTGAGGACAGTACCGTCACGCACAATCTGGTGATGCTGGCCGATGCGCTGGGCTCCAGCACTGAGGCCATGCTGGCCTACGTCGCCACTGCGACCCCCACTCTGGCGCCGACGTTCACGCCTACCGCCACGGAAACAGCCACCCGTACGCCGACCGAGACACCCACCGCAGTGCCGACTTCCACTCCGGTGCCTCCAACGCCGACCCATACGCCAAGGCCGCCGACGCCGACCCTCACCTCGGTGCCTCCGACTAATACGCCAGAGCCTCCAGCGTCCACCAACACGCCCACTGCCACGTCAGGGCCTGCGGGTGGCTGCCCAGGGCGCCCAGATCCCGTCATCCTGGATATTGACAGGAATCGCCGAGACTGGGGCTGGCTGCAGTCGCACTTTGGTGTCCCGAGGAGCTATCTAATGGCTTATGCATCTGATTGCCCAGGCGGCGTGGTTTACTCGGTTGTTGAGTTGGCTCAATACACAGATGTGACGCTGCGCGCAACGGTCCAGGATCGGTATGGAGCGCCCAAGCCTGGGGTGCAAGTCGCTTTCTTCGGGTTTGAGCCCTATGTAGACACACCGGGCGGATGCTGCGGCAGAAAGCCGCTGGCCCACGTAGAAGTAACCAACGAGAGGGGCGAAGCCACATATTCCATGGGTCCCGGCAGCGCGTATTGGCCAGATCAGGGCCAGAAGGGGTATCACGCTGTCTGGGTAATGGATGGCATCGCCAGTGATTGTGTAGACGGACTGGGGTGGATCGGACTGACTTTCCATGAGCATTTGAACGTCACGTTTCGCGAGATTTCTCAGTGAGTACCATCATAGAGGATCAACTTGGGTTGGCAAAGAAGTAGAGGATGGCTTCCCTGGGTCCTGGTCCTGATCGTAGGGGGTGTGATGTTGGCGGTGGGCTTGCTATCGCCGTGGAGACTTTGCCTGGTAGAGAAGGAAAGGCCTGAGACCGCGGCGCTGCTGGACTATCTGCGCGAGCAGTACATGATAGGGGTCAGCGATTCCTACGCGGCCAACCGAGATCTGGATCGAGCACGAGAGCGGCTGACTGCGCTGGGCGAGGAGGATCCAGTTTCGGCCGTGGCTGAGTTGGCAAGTCGCTACATCGAAAGCGATGGGGATGCGGAAGCTACCAGGCGATTGATCGCGTTGGCGCTGGCTCTGGGAGCCGAGGACGAGTCCATGGCGGAATACTTGGTCGCCACTGCACCTAGCCCTACACCGACCGAGACACCTATCCCTACCTTCACGCCGACTGATACTCCGGCACCGACCCAGACGCCCACGTTGGTTCCTACGGCGACTAATACCCCCCTCCCCCCTGCTCCGCCGGCCCCGACTCCCACCAGGGCTCCTACGTATCCCACCGCTGTGCCTCGAGAGTGGGACCGTCGCCTTGACTACTTCTGGCCCACTGTGAGGACGGAGGAGGCCCAGGCCAGCTCTGGGCAGTGGTATTGGAGGCTGGTCAGGGCCATATGGCAGGAGGAGTGCGGAGGCAGGCATCATATCTATGTAGAGGTCTTGGACGAGCACGGGAACCGCTCATTCGGCCAAACAGTGGTGATTGAATATGGAGGCGGAGCTCATCCTGAACCCTATCCTCATCCCGACAAGCTGGGAGAGGAGCACGCGTTCAACTACCCCATGAATGAACTGCTGGGTGCTTACAATGTCTATGTCGATGGTGACCCGAGCGACAAGATGTATGGCCTAGGGCTGGGGACACGCGCAGATCCATACAGGAAACACCACACCTGTTTCCTGCTCACCTTTCGTCGCACCTACCAGCCCTGAGAAAGAGTTGTCATGTTCGCTGATCTGAGAATGAGACACTGGCTGTTCTTGGTTGTGGGTTGCGCTCTTGGTCTCGGTATCGGTCTGGTGATCACGTGGGTGGTCTGGCCAGTGCAATACTACGACACCGACCCAGTTGACTTGCGTGGAGAGCACAAGGACGACTACGTGGTGATGATAGCGGCCGCTTACTCGCAACATGGTGACCTGGGGTTGGCTGAGCTCAGATTGGATCAGCTCGGTTTCGACGATACCAAACAAGTGGTGGTACGTCTTTTCCAAAGGTATGGCGAAGCAGGATATGGGGAAGAGGCCCGCAGCCTGGCTCGATTGGCCTACGACGTGGGGGTACAGGATGTGGCGTTGCTGCCGTACCTAGCAACACCCACTCCGACGCGTGAGATCATCGTCTCCCCAACAGTCACGCCCACTGTGGAGGCCACAATCGCGCCGACGCCTACTCAGCCTCCCCCGGAACCCACGGACACGCCGACGGAAACTCCTCCTGAGCCCACTCCCACGGCGACTCAGCCGCCTCCAACGGAGACTCCCACGCCTCTAGCAGGGGTTGATTTCCAACTGGTGGAGCAGACTGATCTGGGTTGCAGCAGCGATTGGGACGGCGATTACATCCTGGTCTACGTTAAGGGCGAGCATGACAAGGGTTTGGCCGGTGTGCAGATTATGGTTGCTGGCCCTGAGGGTGAGGATACCTTCTTCACCGGTCTGAAGCCTGAGGTAGATCCTGGCTTCGCAGACTTCCAGGTCACCGCTCCTGGCACCTACACCGTCCAGGTGCTGAACGGGATGAGCCAGATAGCAGAGGAACTTGCCTTCGTCGATGCCTGTCCTGTTGAGAGCCCCCATCACTCGTGGCGAGTCATTTTCAGACGAGTCAGCGAGTAACTACCGCTTACTTTTCCCGATCGGGGTCCCGACAGGCGATGCCGTACTCGCCAGGTGGAGGCCAGCAGCGGTTGCAGGAGATGCAGGAGGATCGTTCCTGGCCCTCGCGCAGTCGCGTCGCCAGGTCTGGCTGCCGGATGAGGGGGCGGGACATGGAGATGAAGTCGGCGCTACCTTCTTCCAGGATGCTCTCCATGACCTGCTTGGAGCGCATTCCGCCAACTAGGATGATTGGCAGATCGGTGGCCTCTCGTGCCTGACGGGCAGCATCGAGGAAGTATGCTTCGTCCTCCACGCGCAGAACGTCCTTGCGCACACTGGTGCCACCCATACCCCCGCTGATCTCCAGCGCGTCTATCCCCCAGTCTGCCAGATGACGCACGATCTCCACGCTCTCTTTCAAGGTGAGGCCATCGCGAACATAGTCCTCCATGCCCAGCTTGATAAGCACAGGGTATTGGTCCCCCACACGGTCGCGGACGGAGACAGCCGCCTCTTCCAGGAAACCCATTCTACGGGCCGGGGTGCTACCCCAGCGGTCTCGACGCCGGTTGGCAGCCGGGGAGTTGAACTGACTGATCAGATATCCGTGAGCGGCGTGAATCTGCACTCCGTCGAAACCTGCGGCCTGGGCCCGCCCTGCAGCGTCTCCAAAGGCGCCGAGGATGTCCTTGATCCCGTCTTCGTTCAGTTCCTGGGGACGTTCCTTGCCCTTCGATGAGGGCACTGGCGAAGGAGCCACAGGGAGGCCAGGAATGGCTTCCGAGGCGCATTCCCTACCGCCGTGGTTGAGCTGCATCACTACTAGGCCGTTCTCGTCGTGGACGGCCCTGGTGAGCATCTCCAGGGCGGGCATGAGGTCGTCGCGATGGATGCCGGTCATTCGAAGGTGGCAACGACCTCCCTCGTGAACGAAGGCATGTCCGGTGATGATGAGGCCAATCCCGCCCCGTGCCAGCTCGCTGTACAGTTCGGCGAGCGGCTCTTCTGGTCTGCCATCCAGGTCACTCATACGCTCCGCTGTAGCTGAGCGTATCAGACGGTTCGGTAACTCCAGACTGCCGATAGAGCTTGGCTCAAATAGCATGGACACTGTTTGCATCTCCATACACTGTATCATGAGAGGACGCGCGTATCATCGGACTTTGCATCAATATAGCACAGAGACAATGATCAGGCAAGGTGTTGGCCGTAATTACAGAGACATGGGGTTCGATGGATACAGGTGATCGTCAGCTTGCCACGTGGCAGCGGCAGTCCCCAGCCCCAGGGGAGGAACTGAGTTCTCCGGCGTCACTAGTGACATGGCTCAAACGGTTCGGTGTGATGGCACTGTGCCGCGGGAGATGCCCGGCGGGCTTGCCTGCACCAGGCGGGAGGTGAGGATTCATGAGAAGCTGGTACTCCTTCGGCTACGTCGAAAAGGATGCCGTGCGTCCAGCTCTGCGATGCTTTGCCGCGTAGAGTTCGGCAACTGTTTGACAAGCGAGACGCGACTTGGTATACTTCAGAGGGTGGAGGGGGTCTCTTCCGCACCTGGTTGCGGAGTCATCCCCTCATCTTCTCTTCAGAGGAAGACCACTCAAGATAGCAGGGGGATACTCATCCGTGATACCGATATTTCCTTTTACTGCCATCGTGCGCCAGGGAGCGATGAAGCGCGGTTTGATCCTGAACGCCATCAACCCGCTGATCGGGGGAGTGCTCATCCGCGGGGAAAGGGGTACGGCCAAATCGACGGCCGCTCGTGGTCTTGCCTCCTTGCTGCCTGACATCGAGGTGGTGGCCGATTGCCCTTTCAGTTGCGACCCCTATCGGTCTGATGCGATGTGTGATTCGTGCGTTGATCGGTACCGCAGTGGGGAGAAGTTGCCGGTCGCCAGCCGACCTATCAGAATGATAGACCTTCCCATCAGCGCCACCGAGGATCGTGTGGTGGGCACGCTGGATATCGAGCGGGCAATCAAGACCGGGGAGAAGCGTTTCGAGCCCGGTGTGCTGGCTACGGCCAACCGAGGGATGCTGTACGTGGACGAGGTCAACCTGTTGGAGGACCACGTAGTAGACGTGCTCTTGGACTCGGCAGCCATGGGGGTCAATGTCGTGGAGAGAGAGGGCATCTCTTTCTCCCATCCCGCCCAGTTCATCCTCGTGGGCACTATGAATCCTGAGGAAGGGGAGTTGCGCCCCCAGCTTCTGGACCGTTTCGGCCTCTGTGTGATGATAAGCAGCATAGCCGATACGGAGGCACGCAAGGAGATTCTGGTGCGGCGTATCCAGTACGAAGAGGATCCGGTGGCTTTCTATGAAGCTTGGCGGGAGGAAGAGGAGAGGCTGGCGCAGCAGATCACCCGTGCCAGGGAGCTAATCAACGGAGTCTCGTATGCCGAAGAAGACCTCTCCGCCATCGCCCAACTCACAGCTAAGCTGGTCGTGGACGGGCACCGAGGAGACATCGTCATTCTCAAGGCCAGCATGGCCCATGCGGCTTTCGAGGGGTGCGATAGGATCACCTACAGGGACGTCCTGCTGGCAGCGGAGTTGGCTCTGCCGCATCGTCTAAAGAGGCAGCCTCTCCGGCAGGGCGAGCCACGCTTGGAGCAATTGAGGGAGGAACTGCGGGCGCTGGAGACTCAGGTGGCCGACCGCAGGGCTCCCATGCTCGAGGAGCTCTCTTCCCCCGGTAAAAAAAAAGACCTGAGCGGGGATGAGCCCGCGACTGATGACAGACTTCCCTCTCTGGAATCTATCCCCAGAAGGCAGCAAGACACCCAGAATGGATCTTCCTCAACCAGTCGACAGGCGGCTGTACCTGTGCCCGTGGGCGAGCCTCTCAGGGTGCCCCGGCTGACCACCCCTTTGGATCGACTGTCCAGGCGCATGTCGGGAAGGCGCAGCCCTACCCGCACGAACCGTAAGCGTGGACGCTACGTCTTCAGCAAACCCATGGAAGGCCGGATAGACGACATCGCTTTCGATGCCACCATCCGTCAGGCGGCGCCTCATCAGGTCCGCAGGCAACGCTCAGATGTCGCTCTCGCAGTTGAGAGGGATGACTTGCGGCGAAAGGTGCGGGTGAGCCGAGCAGCCAATCTTGTCCTTTTCGTGGTGGATGCCAGTTGGTCCATGGCGGCGGCAGAACGGATGGTGACCACCAAAGGAGCCATCCTGTCCTTGCTTCAAGATGCCTATCAGCGCCGGGACAAAGTGGGGCTCATCGTCTTCCGCCAGAACGGTGCCGAACTCCTCTTGCCACCCACTTCCAGCGTCAGGCTGGCACAGAGAATGTTGGGCGACATAACCGTGGGAGGCAAGACACCTCTGTCCAGTGGCCTGCACCTTAGTTTCGATGTGTTCATGCGCGAGATGCGGCGAAACCCTCAAGTGATGCCACTCATGATTCTCCTCACCGACGGGGCTGGAAACGTCTCCATGACCGACCTCACCCCGCGCGAGGAGGGGTGTCAGATAGCGGAGTTGATACAGCGCAGCAACATCCGTTCGGTGGTGGTCAACACCGAGCACAAGTCGTTTGACCGGGGGTTAGCTCAGGAATTGGCCTTCTACCTAGGTGCGGAGTGCTATACCTTGGAGGAGTTGGGAGCCGAGGAGCTGTACCAGACGGTGCGCAACGAACTCAAAAGTTGAGAGCCGGGATTGCGGCCGGGCCCTAACGAGGCCAGACCGAGTCTTGTGAAGATTGCGGTGTTCTTGATGCAGCGACTGGAGGCACAGAGAGAGCGGGGCAAGACGTCCCCGCTCTTTTGGCTTTTCCTCAGGGACGATAGTGCAGTTGATGACGGATCCGCAGGAGGCATTCGGTGATCAGGCGAGTGACACACGGGGATGCCGGTAGGGTCGTTGAACTGCTACAGCAGCTGTGGCCCAGGAAGGGAATTCAACATGATGACATGAAGAAAGTGCTGGACAAGTACATGGCAGGACCAGGCTATTGGATCTACGGCTATGAGGCCGAGAAGGTGCTGTGGGGGATCGTCACGGTGTCATTTCGGTGGACCCTTTTCCATGAGGGAGAGGTGGCAATCATTGAAGATTTGGTGGTTGACGAAGCTCACAGAGGCAAAGGTGTCGGACAGAGCCTGGTGCGGTTTGCTGAAGACAAGATCTTCGAAGACAGGAAAGCGAAAGCCGTGGAAGTCGACTCGGATGTTCATAGAGTGAATACGCACGGGTTTTGGGAGCACTGCGGATACTCCAGGCTCGCATTTCAGTTCCGAAAAGAAGTCCGATAGCCTTTGTTGAGAACGCGTTCGCTTTGCACCGCTGGTGGTGTGCCGCGCAGCGACAAGCGCTTGGGTGATGAGCCTCCGCAGGTACTGGGCGTTGTCCACACCAGATGGTGTGGTCAACGGCTCCAAGGTGAGCATGACTGGGTCGTGGCTTCCAGGGGCTTGTCCAGAATGCGAGGTGCGACGAAAGGGCAGAACTCACTTAGGTCCGTGGCGTCGGCAAGCTCCGTGCTCGGGCGACCGGCTGTGCGCAGTGGTGGCCGGATGACATCGTCGTAACCAGGCGAGAATAGGGAGGAAGACCATGAAAGAGTATCGCTTTGTCCAGGTGGACGTATTCACCGATACACCCTTCGGGGGTAATCCATTGGCGGTGTTTCCGGAGGCCGAAGGGCTGACCTCAAAGGAGATGCAGCAGCTTGCCCGGGAGATGAATCTCTCGGAGACGACTTTCGTGCTGCCGCCCGAGGAGCCGGGTGCGGACTTCAAAGTACGTATCTTCACGCCAACGAGGGAACTTCCGTTCGCGGGTCATCCGGTAGTCGGCACTCATTGGGTCCTGGCCCACCTGGGCCGAGTTGCCATTCAGGAACCGACGACAGAGGTGCGCTTCGAGCTAGGGGTCGGCGTACTGCCCGCCGATCTCGAGGTGGTTGGCGGCCAGGTGGAGAGGGTGGTCATGACCCAGGATCGCCCGGCTTTCCACGCCGTGCTTGAGGACGTAACCGACCTGGCGGCCGGGCTAGGCTTGCCGCCGGAGGCGATCCAAGAAGTGGGACTGCCAGTACAGGTCGTATCCACCGGAGTGCCCCAGATGATGGTGCCCATACGCTCTCTAGGCGAGGTACAAGGTCTGGATGCTGGTCGGCTGAACATCCCAGCGCTCAATGAGGCCTGCCGGGCTGTGGACACGGATTGTGTGCTCGTATTCGCTTTGGAGCCTGAGCGGCCTGAAGCGACCGTGCACGTGCGCATGTTCGCCCCGCTACTTGGGGTGCCAGAAGATCCGGCCACCGGCAGTGCCAATGGTGCCCTGGGGGCCTATCTGGTCCACCACCGGGCTGTGGCAGTGACCGAGGAGACAACCCACATCCTCAGCGAGCAAGGGGCGGAGTTGGGTCGACCCAGCACGCTCTACGTCGAAGTGGACTCTTCAAATGATGAGATCACCGCTGTGCGGGTAGGCGGCGAAGTGGTGGCGGTGGCTGAAGGCACGGTGCGTTTTTGAGACGCAGCACCGCTTGCATCATCCGGCAGGTGGCGGGTGAAACCAATCCGCGGCGACCGGCTGAGACAGAGATAGTTCGTAGGTTAGTGGAGCACCATCTTCCAGTAGGACTTGACGCTCGTAGGCGGCTGTGGGGCCGGAGCCAACCCGGCTTTCATGGCGGACGCTGCGTGTGCAGCTGGATCGCCCAGCCACCGACGTTCTCAGCAGAATCAAGGAATTGGCTGGGGAATGAACTGTCCCGCAGCGATACGAGCATCCACTCTACCCTCCCTGGGCTGAAGGCCGACCTTGCGACGCGACTTCTGGAGGCGCTGAGAGGGGAGATCGCTCAACTCGTCAGGAAGGAGCTGCGTCTTCGAGTTACCCTTAGTCCGTTGTGGAGTGAGGGTGACGAGTCTTCTGTCGACGACGACGGGGAGGCCTAGACACGGGTGAGGTACTCGCCTGTTCGTGTGTCGACCCGGATGATGTCTCCCTGCTCTACAAAGAGGGGTACTTGCACAACTAGACCTGTTTCCAGCGTGGCGCGCTTGGTAGCTCCGGTGGCGGTATCCCCCTTGACTCCTGGGTCCGTCTCTGTGACCTCCAGCTCAACGGTGACCGGCAATTCCGTCTCCACGGGTTGCCCTTCGAACATGGAGAGGGAGAGGACCAATCCTTCCTTCAAGTAGTTGACCTTATCCTCGAGGGCCTCCGCTGCCAGAGCGGGCTGTTCGTAGGTCTCGGTGTCCATGAAGTAGTACAGATCACCGTCGCGGTACAAGTACTGCACTTGTCGCAGTTCGAGGCGCACTTCCAGGAACTTCTCGCTGGCGCCGAAGGTGCGCTCAACAGTGCGCCCTGTCCGAAGGTTGCGCAGTTTCGTGCGCACGTTAGCGCTGCCTCGTCCTATGTATGAGTGCTGGTACTCCAGGACCCTGTGGAGATCTCCATTCAATTCGAAGGTAACACCTTTCCTCAAATCAGTTGCTGAAATCATCCCTGCTATCCTTTCGTGATCTTCAGTCAGTCTGAGGTTGTGGAACGAGATGCCGCGAGATGGTGAAGTAGAAGGTACTGCCCTCTTCCGTCTGGCTTTCCACCCATACGCGCCCCTGATGGAGTTCGACCAACTCTTTGACTATGGAGAGGCCAAGTCCCAGGCCCAGGTGGCGACGGGTGAGTGAATCCTCCACCTGATAGAAGCGATCGAAGATTCTGTCATACTCCTCGCTGGCGATGCCAACACCGGTATCCCTGACCGCGACCGTCAGTTCGTCATCCTCCGCGAGCGCCGTGATCGCTATTTCGCCCCCTTCCGGGGTGAACTTGATGGCGTTGGATATCAGGTTCGACAGGATGAGGTGCAGTTTGCCCTTGTCGGCCCAGATGGACGGCAAGTCTTGGCCAATCTCAATCATCACCACTTCGCCCTTCTCGTCGGCGAGGAAGCCCAGGTCTTCGAGCACGGCGTCCACCACCTCTGAGAACTGGACGGGCTCCAGTTCGAGATCCATCTCCCCGGCCTCCAAGTACCGAAGGTTCAGCATGTCCGTCAGGAGTTTCCGGAGCCGCAAGGCGTTCTGGATTATAGGCAGAACGTACTTTCTGGTCGTGTCAGTCGTCTGTTCCTCCAAGAGGGAGGCATACCCCAGCAGTATGGCAAGGGGCGTACGCAACTCGTGCGATGCCACATTGATGAACTCGCTTTTCAACTTGTCCAACCTCTTGAGATCGCTGTATGCCTGCTGGATCTCTTCGAACAGGTAGGCGTTCTTGATGGCGATCGCAGCCTGGCCTGCCAGGACGGATGTCAACTGGACAGAGCCCGTTGTGAAGGGCGGGCTCTCGTCCCCCAGCTTGCTGAGGTTGAGGACACCGATGAGCTCATTCCTGACGGTCAGAGGGATGCAGATGGCGGAGGATATCTGGTCGAGCTTCATCAGCTTCTCGAATTCTTCGCCTGGTGGCGAGCGGCTATCAAGGACCAAGGGCTCACCTTGTAGGGCGACCCTCCCGGCGATCCCTTCTCCAAGTTTGGTGGCGGTGGTCTTAATGACTTCCTCCGACAAGCCTATCGCAGCCTGGATGGTTAGAGTCTCGTCGTCCTCGCTCAACAGCATGAGTGAGGCCCGATCAGCACCTGTCTCCTGGCAACTGACCTGAACTATCTCTTGGAGGAGTTCCTGTAGGTTCGTCATACTCATGAATGCTTTGCTCAGTTCGTAGAGGGGGATTAGGGCTCTGAGCCTCACGTTCTCGCGCTGCAGCCGTTCCTTGGCGAGGGCTGAAGCGATGACCTCCTTCAGCTCATCAAGTGCAAAAGGCTTGATGACGAAGTCGTCCGTCCCCATGCGCAGCGCCTGGACGGCCATCTCCATCGTCCCGTGCCCGGTCATAGTCACCGCAACGATACTCGGGTCTATTTGCCTGATGGCCCGCACCATTTCCAGCCCATCCATGCCGGGCATCTTGATATCGGTGAGGACTAATTCGAACCTCTCCCGGCGCACCGCTTCGATGGCCTCGAGACCACTCATGGTCCCCTTCACCTGATAGCCCGCTAGTCGCAGGATGCGAGCGCAGAACTCCACCACGTCGGGATCATCGTCAACTATGAGTATTCTCTCCTCAGCCATTTCAGCCTCGTGTCTGCTGACCGCAGGACAGCACAATTTTATCATAGGGTTCGATTGATGTCCATAACTAGAAGGAGGTCTTGGCGAAGCACGTCCGAGTTGCGGCCAATAGGATGAGAGGTGACTACCGGAGCCCCAAGGTCCTTCCGGTCGCGCGAATCTCTTTGGAGCGCGGCCCACGTGGTCTCGCGACACGGCTTCAATCAACAGACCTGCTGGGTAACGTCATGTGGGAGAGCCAGTCTGCGCACCCATACCGGCCGGGAAGGTCGCTTGCTTTGAACCTGGGTCGAGAAGCGGGCGGGGTTCGAGTGTTCGCCCCCGAAACGCTTGCCAGAGAGGGAGAAGTCTGGTATAATTTAATGTATCCCCCAAGATCCCAGCCATGGACGAAGCTTTGGAGAACGTGAGATGATGGGGCAGCGAAGTAACCTTGAGGAAGTGGCGAAGGACCTCCAAGAAGTCAAAGACGCCATGGAGGTGACCAGCGAAGGGGAAGCCAACGTCCTGCCTAAAATCCTGGTTGTGGACGATGAGGAAGTTGTCTGCAGGTTCCTCAAGAGGCTGCTGGCTGGAGGTGGGCACCAGGTAGAGATATGTCTGGGCGGTCAAGATGCGATAGTGAAGCTTGAGAAGGACTCCTTCGACCTGGTCATCACGGACCTGAAAATGCCCGGCGTCGACGGCATGGGTGTCTTGAGGAAAGCGAAGGAGTTGGACCCTTTCTGTGAAGTGGTAGTCATTACTGCATACGCTTCGGTGGAGTCCGCTGTAGAGGTTATGAAACTCGGCGCCTACGACTATATCAGCAAGCCGTTCAACGTGGATCGGATCAGTATCGTGGTGGACAAGGCGCTGGAGAAGCGCAGACTCCTGCGGGCTGCTGGGGAGAGGGATTTCTACAAACGTTTGTCGCAGATAGACGGCTTGACAGAGGTGTATAATCGTCGCTCGTTTGAGGAACTGCTTTCGGCCGAGATATCCCGTTCGGACAGATTTCGTCGCCCCCTATCACTACTGATGATAGATTTGGACCATTTGAAGGTGGTAAATGATAGCTTCGGTCATCAGGCTGGCGATGTGATCCTGAGGGATATAGCCTGGTTGCTCAAGAAGGCCGTTCGCAACTGTGATGTTGTGGCCAGGTACGGAGGCGATGAGTTCGCTGTGATTCTGGTGGAAACGGGCAAGGCGGACGCCATGATCACTGGCAATCGTCTGAGCCAGCTGGTGGAAGAACCCAGTGGCGAGCACGTCCAAGGCCTTGCTTTTGAGGATCGAACGATGACAATCAGTATAGGGGTGGCGAGCTATCCCACCGATGCCGCGGGCAAGGCGGAACTGGTGCAGAAGGCTGACCAGGCCTTGTACGAGGCTAAGGCCCAGGGGGGCAACTGTGTGAGGCCCGCTGGCCCTTAGGGAGTACGAAGCGATGGATAGTGTTCAAGTCACTGCCCAGAAGATCACTGACAATGTGGAGAAGGTCATAATCGGAAAGCACGAGGAGGTACGGCTGACTCTCATTGCCCTTCTCTGTCAAGGGCATACTCTCATTGACGATGTGCCCGGTGTGGGAAAGACTATGCTGGCCAAGTCCATTGCTCGATCTCTGGGCTGTACATTCAAGCGGATTCAGTTCACCCCGGATATGCTACCCAGTGATGTCACCGGTGTCTCCATCTATGACCAGAGCACAGGGCGATTCGAGTTTCGCCCTGGACCCGTCATGGCCAACATCGTACTCACAGATGAGATCAACCGTGCCACCCCCAAGACCCAGTCTGCCTTGTTAGAAGCGATGGAGGAGCATCAGGTAACCGTTGATGGTGTTACCCACCCTCTGGGCAAGCCTTTCCTCATACTGGCGACGCAGAATCCCATCGAGTATGAAGGTACCTTTCCCCTGCCCGAAGCTCAGTTGGATCGCTTCTTGATGCGCATAAGTCTCGGTTACCCTAGCCCGGCGGATGAGATACGTATCCTGGAGGCTCAGCAATACGTTCACCCGATTGAGACCATAGAGCAGGTGATCGATACGGGTGAACTGCTGGACATGCAAGAGCAGATCAAGGATGTCTACGTCCACGATGCGATAAAGGAGTACATCGTGGCCCTGGTGGGAGCTACCCGCCGTCATCCCGACGTCTACTTGGGCAGTAGCCCTCGAGGGTCCCTCGCCCTCTACAGAACCTGTCAGGCTCGATCTGCGCTCCTGGAGCGCGACTACGTCATCCCTGATGACGTGAAAGCGTTAGCTCAACCCTGTTTGGCGCATCGCCTCATAGTCAACCCTTCGGCCAGAATAAAGGAAGTTGATCCCCGCACTGTGATCAAAGAGGTTCTACAGACCGTGGAGGTCCCGGGCGCTCCGGTGAAGAGGGAAGGCTAGGCTTATCGGAGCTCCTAAGAAAGGCGCAGACAGTGCGTGTAAAGGCAAATCCGGCGATCTTCGTTCTACTGGCGCTCGTACTTGTGCCAACCTTGGTCACCGGACACAAGCTTTTCATTCGCACAGTCTACGTAATGGTGGCTTTGATCGCCCTCAGCTTCGCGTGGGCCTGGCTCAATATCCGCTGGCTGAGTGGGTCTCGTGAATTGCGCTCCAACAGATCACAGGTGGGGGGCGTGATTCAAGAGAGGTTTCTCATCGGAAATAAAGGGCCGCTGCCCAAACTGTGGGTGGAGATGCAAGACCACTCCGGTTTGGCAGGTTATCAGGCTGATCGTGTGCTCAGTTCCCTGCCTGCGCACCAGGAGCGGAGTTGGATGCTGCGCGCCAGGTGCAAGCGGCGGGGCAAGTTCAACTTCGGCCCAGTCACTCTCGTCAGTGGTGATCCCCTCGGCCTGTTCCAAGTGAAGCGTGATGTATCACTCACTTCCACGTTGGTCGTCTATCCAGCCACAGTCGATGTACCCTATTTCAAGGCACCCATCGGCCGGCTTTCTGGGGGAGATGCCCTGCAGCGCCAAACGCAGCAGATAACCACTAACGTATCGAGCGTCAGAGACTATATGCCTGGCGACAGCTTCAACCGGATACATTGGCTATCCACGGCTCGAAGAAGCCGTCTCATCTCCAAGGAGTTCGAACTGGACCCGCTGGCCGACATATGGCTGTTCGTGGATATGGAAGAGGGGGTACAGGCAGGTACTCATGCGGATGAGCTTGTGTTTGACTCCGTCGACGCTCCGTACCGAGTACGGTCCAGTCTGCCCTTAAACCCCAGCACGGAGGAGTATGCCGCCACCATAGCTGCTTCACTGGCTAAGCATTTACTCTCCCAAAGGAGAGCACTAGGGATGATCAGCTACGGCCAACGGCGTGAGATAGTCCAAGTGGATCGTGGGGAGAGACAGTTGGTCAGATTCCTTGAATCCCTGGCCGTGGTCCGAGCTGAGGGCTGTGTTCCCATGGCGGAGGTTATCGCCGCGGAGGGCAATCAATTGGGTGGAGGGTCGACCCTTATAGTCATTACTCCCTCGACATTCGGCTCTTGGGTCGGTGGCCTGCGGGATCTGAAGCGTAAAGGTATCGACGTAGTGGCTGTCCATCTGGAGGCCAGCACCTTCGGTGACGCCCCCAGTTCGTTGGAAACTATGGCCAGTTTGGCTGCCAGCAACATACCAGCCTACCTGGTGAAAAACGGCGTCCCGTTGGAGGAATCCTTCGCCCAGAGGGTTGAGGTTGGTAGATGATTGTTCGCAAAGGAGCTTTGAAGGACCTCAACGCCTGTGTTCTCATTGATGCCTCATACGTGACTGACTACGTGTGGCAGATCCGGACAGAGGAAAGGCCGTACGAAGAGATGGTCATCGCCTTTCAGACCGTGAGATTGCCGCGCTCGGTACGTGCGAAACCCCCGCGAGACACCGACTACCTCGTGCGAGATTGGGAGCGGGACGAGTGTTTCCTCGTGGCTGAGGAGGAGGGTGAGATTCGTGGGTACTTGGATATGATAGTTCAGCCCTGGCACGGTACAGGATGGATCAAGGACATGGCAGTGCTCAAGGAATACCGTCGCCAGGGAATCGGGACCGATTTGCTGGGAGCCGCCTTTCGCTGGGCGAGAGAGCATGATCTGCGGGCCATCATGCAGGAGACGCAGACCAAGAACTACCCCGCCATTTGCTTCTGTCGCAAGCATGGTTTTGTCTTCTGTGGTTTCAACGACCGCTACTATACCAACCAGGATATCGCCGTCTTCTTTGTCCACGGCGTCTAAGTATCGGGGGCCTGTGCGCAGGTTGCGCGCGACCGACGGGGCGGAACGTAGACTTCTGCGAAGACCCCAGGTCAAACCAGTCAACAAAGAGGCCCGCGAGAGATTCGACGTGCCTCGTAGAGTGCTCCACGCGCAATCCGCGTTCTCCCCCGAGCCGGAAGATCCTGACTTGCTCTGAGGATCCCCAGGGGGCTTTGCTGAGTCTGCAGGGGCGGTTGCCTCAAGAGGACCCGCGGTACGGGGCGTCCTAGGGCAGTGAGTACTTGGTCTGCGGGTTGACTTGACGTGATTGCAGAAATGTGCTATAATATACATGGTTTTCCGTAACCAGGTCAGTTCTTGCTCCCCCTAGTTGCCATGGATGAATCCTCTTGCCTTTATACCCCTTGTTGGCATGGCGCCTCCCAGGGTATGACGTCATGATGCGACTTTGGGGTCGATGTACCAGTTGAACTTCTGAGTCGATTGTAGTTGGAAATCGGACCTTACTTGCCCCTTGGACCAAGAAAAGAGAGGAAGCTGATGAGCACCAATGACCACGCCACCAAGAATGTGGAGCAGCCCGAGTCCAGGCCTCCTGATAGACTGAATATTGCCGAACTAGAGATGATGACCCTCGATGAACTGCGGGAGATGGCTGCGGAGCAGGGCATCTCCGGCATCAGTCGTTTGAAGAAGCAAGACCTCATTTTTCGCCTCTTGAGAGCGAAGGCTGAGGAACAGGGCCACATCTTTGGAGGGGGGGTCCTTGAGATCGTTCAAGAGGGCATAGGTTTCTTGCGCTCGGATCATCTTCTGCCTGGGCCGGAGGATGTGTACGTGTCTCAGTCACAGATTCGTCGCTTCGGGCTGCGGACTGGTGATACGGTGATAGGACAGGTACGCCCTCCGAAGGATTCAGAGAAATACTTCGGTCTTCTGAGAGTGGAGGCCGTGAATGGGTTGGATCCCGAGGCAGCCAAACGACGGCCTGTGTTCGAGAGTCTCACCCCCATCTTTCCCACGGAACTACTCGATTTGGAGACTTCCTCCAAGATCCTGACCACCCGGCTAATGAACCTCCTAGCTCCCATTGGTCGCGGACAGCGAGGGTTGATCGTTTCCCCTCCCAAGGCGGGGAAGACTACCGTTTTGAAACAGATTGCCAATGGGATCACTGCCAACCACAGGGATATCCACCTGATGGTCTGCCTTGTCGGTGAGAGGCCGGAAGAGGTAACCGACATGGATCGCTCGGTGGAGGCTGAGGTGTACGGCTCTACTTTCGACGACCCAGTCCAAAACCACACCAGGGTTGCAGAGATGTGTCTCGCTCGGGCTAAGCGTTTGGTGGAAGGCGGTCGTGACGTGGTGATTCTGCTGGACAGCATCACGCGTCTTTCCAGGGCATATAATCTTACCGTACCTCCCAGTGGACGTACGCTTTCGGGAGGCCTGGATCCCGCGGCCTTGTATCCTCCCAAGAGATTCTTCGGCGCCGCCCGCAACATTGAGGACGGGGGCAGTCTGACTATCGTCGCTACCTGCCTGATAGATACCGGCAGCCGGATGGATGATATGATCTACGAGGAGTTCAAGGGTACCGGAAACATGGAACTGCACCTCAGCAGGCGTCTAGCCGAGCGGCGTATCTTCCCTGCCTTCGACATCGACCGTTCGGGAACCCGCCGCGAGGAGTTGCTGCTAGGCGAGGAAGTCCTCAGCAAGGTCTGGATTATTCGGAGCATGATAGATCAGATGGGAGGGGGTACGGAAGCGGTTAAGCCACTGCTGGCTTATTTGGCCAAGACGAAAAGCAACAAGGAGTTCATCCAGACACTCAACAAAGAACTCCTTTGAGAGAAAGTGCGCTGCACTGGGTGACCACATGCTTGAGTTCTCCACCGAAAGTAGGATTCCACGGGTCCTGACCGAGCTTATCGATTCGTACAGAAGCGATGATCTGATCCTCTCGCGATTCACTTCTCACCTTGCCATTGTCTTGGTAGTCGCTCTTGTCCTCCTCGGTGGCGGGCTTGGAGTTGAGGATCTGCAAAGAGGCGAGGGTTTTAGCCTCCGCGTTGCTTCTCCGGAGGAGGTTACGTTCGTCTCCTGGGGCACGGGCGGACAGGAGAACCCGGATTTTCTTACGAGAGGGGTGGCGCCAATAACCATCATTCCGGAAAGAGGGCGCCAGGGGGTCATCGTCTATGTTGTTCAGCCAGGAGATAATGTCTCGAAAATCGCTCAGAGTTTGGGACTCCGACCGGAAACAATCCTGTGGTCTAACCCGGAACTGGAAACTTGGCCAGATTACATCGTGGTGGGACAAGAGCTGTTTATCCTGCCCATGGATGGGGCATACCACGAGGTGAAAGCGGGCGATACCCTACAGAGTGTTGCTGAGCGATATAGTGTTGAGGTATCGGTCATCGTCGAGTGCGAGCATAATGACTTGGCCGAACCCTACGAATTACAGGTAGGACAGAGGCTGGTCATACCTGGCGGTACGAGACCCTTGGTGCCGCGATATGTGCAAGCCACCGCGCCCCCTCCGCCCAATGCTCCGCAGGGCAGCGGCAACTTCATGTGGCCTGCCAGCGGGTACCTGACCCAGAGTTACTGGCTGGGACACCAAGCCATAGACATAGGTGCGGTCACCGGCGTGCCTATCTACGCTGCTGACTCCGGCTACGTAGCATTCACAGGGTGGATGGGGGGCTACGGCAATTACATCATCGTCAATCACGGCAATGGCTTCGAAACCTTGTATGCCCATCTGAGCCAAATCCGAGTCATAGCTGGGCAGGGGGTGCAGCGAGGGCAGGTCATAGGCTTGATGGGCAGCACGGGCCGATCTACGGGACCCCATCTCCATTTCGAGATTCGACAAGGTGGTGTGAAGCGTAACCCGGTGGGTTTCTTGCCCCGCGGATAGGTCTCGGGAGACTCCTCAAGCTTCTTGTCGAGCGGTTGCAGGGCCGAGGAGTGAAAAGAGGCAAGTTCTTCGTCGGCACTTCGGGTTGGAGCTATAACCACTGGCGTGGCCTTTTCTACCCCGTCGACATGCCTCCTCGCCGGTGGTTTGCTCACTATGCTCGCCACTTCTCCACCGTCGAGATCAACTACACCTTTTATCGACTGCCTGCGGAAAAGACCTTCGTGCGTTGGCGAGAAGAGAGCCCAGCGCAGTTCGTTTATGCCCTGAAAGCCCCGCGTACCATCACTCATTTCAGGAAACTGAGGCGAACCGAAGGAACTCTTGACCGATTCCTGGAGCGGGCCAGGTTGCTGGGAGGCAAGCTGGGCCCTATCCTCTATCAACTGCCGCCCAACTTGCATTTCGAGGCGGAACGGCTTGGAGAATTCCTGGACTTGTTGCCCTGCGATCTCCAACACGTGATCGAGTTTCGAGATCAGAGTTGGCACTGTGATGAAGTCTTCGAACTGTTGCGCGAAAAGGGGGTGGCCTTTTGCCACATCAGCCTCCCTGACTTCCATTGTCCGTTTGTCATCACAGGCCCCATCGTGTACACGAGAATGCATGGGGTTGGCATCAAGTACCGTGGGACCTACGACGGGGAACGGTTGCGGCCCTTCGCGAGGCGCGCAAGTCGTTTGTTGCAGCACGGGTATGACACCTTCGTCTATTTCAACAACGACGCTGAGGCCTACGCTGTGGAGAACGCCTGGGAATTGGGACGATTGGTGAAAGACCTGGTAAGGAGAAGCGATGCGCAAAGAAGCTATGTTGTACACAAAGCTGGATAAAGGGCTTGTACGTTGCGCCTTATGCGCCCATCGATGCACGATGAAGCCCGATCGGCTCGGAATCTGCGGAGTGCGCCAGAACGTGGAAGGCACTCTCTACACGCTGGTCTATGGGCAGGCGATCGCCGTGCATGTGGATCCCATCGAGAAGAAGCCCATATACAATTTCCTGCCCGGCACGCGAAGTTTCTCCATAGCCACTGTCGGCTGCAACTTCCGCTGTGTCTTCTGCCAGAATGCGGACATCTCTCAGGCTCCCAGAGAAGGGTTGTCTCCGTCAGCCGAGGACTTCCCTCCTGGTCAGGTTGTGGCTGCGGCCAAGAGGTATGCGTGTGATAGTATCGCCTACACCTACACAGAGCCGACCGTTTTCTTCGAATATGCCTACGATGCGGCGAAGCTCGCTCACCAGGAAGGCATCAAGAACATCTTCGTCACCAATGGCTATATGACGCTTGAGGCGTTGGAGGAGATCAGCCCCTATCTGGATGCGGCGAACGTCGACTTGAAGAGCTTCAGCGATGCATTCTATCGCCGAGTATGCGGTGCTAGACTGCAACCGGTGTTGGAAACCATCGAGGCCATGCACCAACGAGGCGTGTGGGTCGAAGTAACGACTTTGCTGATTCCAGGACTCAACGATAGCGATGATGAGCTGAGACGGATTGCGCAGTTCGTCCATGAGGTGGGGCCGGACATTCCGTGGCACATCTCCCGCTTCACCCCACGCTACAAGATGCGCGACAAGCCAACCACGTCCATTGAAAGGATACACCGTGCGGCTGAAATTGGGCGGGAGCAGGGACTCAGGTACGTATATGTTGGAAACGTGCCCGGGGATCTTCACGAAAACACCTTGTGCCCTTCTTGTGGAGAGGTGGTCATCGGCAGAATCGGCTATCACACCACTCTGCATCTGGAGGGCAACAGATGTGCTTCCTGCGGTCAAGAACTGGCTGTTGTCCGCAGGTAGCAAGGAGGGACAGTGAGTGTTTGACAAAGGTGAGCTGACGGAGCTAGCCAACTACCGAGATGATGAGAATCTCATCTGCAGCTTCTATTATCCGCTGGAGAAAGGCGAACCAGCGGAGGAAGGCTCCACCATCAGGTTGAAGAACCTGATCAACGAAGCTCAGGCAGCCAGGGAAGACTGGACGAGCGGCCAGGTCAAGTCGGTGGCTGACGATTTGGCTCGCATCGAACGGTTGGTGATGGAGGAGAGGGTCCTGACTAAGGGCGGCCTTGCCGTTTTCGCCTGTTCCGCCACGGACCTATGGAAAGTATATCATCTGCCCGACAAGGCGGGTCCGCTGTTGGCTGTGGATCACGCTACATGGATGAGACCCATGATTGAGCTGCTGAATCGCCACAAATGGTATTGCACAGTCTTGGTGGGGAAGGGAAGAGCTCGCATCTTCTTGCTCAACCCGGCCGGTGTGGAGGAGCGATCCGACATCTTTAGCGTGGTGCCAGGTCGGCATGATCAAGGAGGGTGGGCTCAGGCCCGCTATCAGCGTCACCACGACGATCGTGTGATGCACCATTTGAAGGAGACTGCGGACGAGACCTTTTCTCTCTTTCAGGAGAAGGAGTTCCGTCGGCTTTTCGTTGCTGGTACGGAAGAACTAGTGAGCGAATTCGTGGAGTACCTCCACTCCTATCTCAGGGATAGGCTGGCAGGTACTTTCCCCATGGAGATGATTAGCTCTCCGAAAGAGGTGCAGGAGCAGACACTGACCATTGCCAGCGAACTCAGGGAGACCTACGATTCTGAAGCTATCGACAAGCTGCGGGGAGAGGTTCACACTGGCAACCTTGGTGCGGCAGGGCTGGAGGATACCGTCCATGCCCTGCAGAAAGGTCAGGTGCTTATGCTGTTGGTCAACGAGGACTTCAGTGCGCCAGGCCAGCGTTGCACGAGTTGCGGCTCACTCTGTTTGATGGATCCCTGTCCATTCTGCGGAGCCACGACGGAGGTCTTGGAAGACACAGTTGAGAACGTTGTAAGCCAAGCCTTCTTGCAGAACTGTGAAATCAGGTTCGTGAGAGGTTCAAACAAGGAGAGGCTTGCTGAGCTGGGCAGCATTGGCGCCCTTCTGAGGTTCGCGGGTTAGATCGAGCCTGACCTTACTCCGGCTCCTCTACCGGAGGCAGCCCCATCTCCCGACGTAGACGGTTCACCTTCGAAGAGGTGAACTGGTTGTAGTCGCTACCAGGCAGCCTGACGGAGCGCAGGATGTTTGTTCTCATCCACTTGCGGACCGTGTTGGGGTGGACGCCGAACATCGCAGCCACTTGCCCCACACGATAGAGTTGCACAATGTCATCGGCAGGGAGTCCCATCTTCCGCCGGAGACTGTTCACCTCCTCAAGGGCAAAGCGATTGTATCGGCTCCCTGGCAGCTTGACGGGATGCAGGATGTTCGTTCTGACCCGCTTCCGGATTGTGTTGGGATGAACATCGAACATCCTGGCCACTTCGCTCATACGATAGAGTTCCATCTTTTCCCCTGTCGGCAGGAACCTTGTCGCCGATGTAACGAAGCGGAACAGATACCTCTGTTGCTCCCCAGTCGTTCCGGCGCGGGACAGAGCTGACTCGTAGGATTTGAACGGAAAGCTTCCCCGATAGAACAAAGCGAGGCCAAGAAGATCACACAGGATCTTCCTGCGCTCTCATTGCCCACTGCCTGGAATGGCTGCGAGAAGCGGGAGCCAGGATTCGAATACGGCGTGCTTGCCACAATCCTAACCCAAACTGAGGGTGATACGAAGCGGTTTGTGGCTTATGTGCATCCAATCAATATTATACAGGACCTTACCCAATCTGTCAATCCTCTGGGGCGCGGACGGCGTTTCTGGCGTTCGGCGAAGGGGACTAAATGCGTGGCTCCATCTCGGCACTTGACTACGGGCTCGCTGTGGGAACCTCGATGGACTCCGTAGTGGGGGTCGGTGTGGGGGTCCCGGTGGGTGACACTGTAGAAGTTGGCGTGGCAGTCTCTGTGGGTGTGGGTGGGACCGTGGAAGTTGGGGTGGGGCTCTGGGTAGCCGCGGGAGTGGGTGTATCGGTCGGCTGAGGTGCCAGCGTGGGAGTAGGAGTGTCGGAGGGCCGAGGGGTACTCGTGGGGGCGACCGTCGGTGCCGGAGTGCTAGTGGGCGGTGGAGTGGAGATGGGCGTGGCAGCGATGTTGTTCACGATCACCTGCACCCTGGCCTCGATGCTGTGCCCTTGCTGGTCAAAAGCCACTACGCGCAGCGAGTGAAGTCCGTTCTCCAACCTTTGGGTCCGCCAGCGCGCGAGGAGGCCATCGGTCACGGGCTCGTAATGAGGTCCGCTGACCGCCCCCCAGCCGATGGGATCAGGGCCTATGCCGTACTCGACGACGAAGTGGGAGAAGTCTGCGGTGTCCGCGGAGCCCCAAACGTCCACCGTGCCCTCAACCTCCTGTCCCATGGAAGGAAACGCCAAATGTACCCTCGTCGGGTCTGCATGAAGCTGACACTCTTCTATAGGGGGCTGAGGTATTCCTGCTCGTTTGGTCCATTCCCTGTACTCCTCGGGATAGACCTCGAAGATTCTCTTCTTGACCAGCTCCGGAGGACAGAAGTCTGTGGCCCTCTTTCCAGTGACCGTGCAGATGCCAATTCTCTGATAGATATTGTCTGGTTCCGCGGGCGCGGTTCCATCCACAAAGATCTCCGTCTTGGTTTGTGGGCAAAGCTCCGTGGGCGCCATGCCGGATCGGGCACAAACCTCAGCTGTGACCAGTCCGGAGGGACGGGGGAAATCCTTGGGCGGTGTGTCGGCCAAAACACGCTCCATGAAATTGTGCCAGATATGCCCGGCTCCAGCGGAGCCAGCGACGTGATCCATGGGCGTGTTGTCACTGTTGCCCACCCACACGCCCACGACAAGATCAGGAGTGTAGCCCACAGTCCAGCTGTCCCGCCAGTCATCGGTGGTACCGGTCTTGGCGGCCGCTGGTCGTGATAGGTGAAGAGGGCTGCTAGGGCCGAACGCGGGAGTCCGGGCCTCGTTGTCCGACAGAATGTGGGTGATGAGATATGCATGCTGCGCGGATATTACCTGCTCGCCCGCGTGGTATTCCTCTATCACCCGGCCCCGGCTGTCCACTATCCTGGATATAGCCACCGGCGGAACACGTAGCCCGCCATTGGCAAGGACGGCATACGCTCCAGTATGCTCCAGCAGCGTGATTTCCCCCCCGCCCAAGGTGAGGGATAGACCATACCGTTCGGGATCTGTAAAGGTCGTGATGCCCAATCTGCGAGCCATCTCCATCATCTCGGGCACCCCCACGAACTGGAGCGTTTTGACTGCCGCGATGTTGTAGGAGCACGCCAGCGCCTGACGCATAAGGACCGGACCGTGCTCTCGGCCATCGTAGTTCCGGGGGACATAGGGCGGCCCCTCCCAGCTGGGAAATTCGGTGCGTACGTCCATGATGAGAGTGGCGGGGGTCCATCCCTTCTCAAAAGCGGCGAGATAGTTGACGGGTTTGATGGACGAGCCAGGCTGCCGCAAGGCCAACGCCACGTTCACCTGACCATCGATCTCTTCATCCCAGAAATCTACGCTCCCCAGCATCACCAAGATCTCGCCTGTCTGGGGGACCATAGCCACCAGTGCAGAGTTGGTGACGTGCCTGTCTGCCAGAGTGGCCAGGTGCTCCCGCGCCACCTGTTGAGCCACGGCCTGCGTCTCCAAATCCAGAGTGGTATGCACTTGGAGGCCGCCCCGGTAGACCATCTCTGTGCCGTATTTGTCTTCCAGCAGCTTACGCACATAGACCACGAAATGCGGTGCCCTCATAGTTACGCGGAGGGGGATGAAGTCCAGGTCCTCTGCCCAAGCTGCATTCGCTTGGGACTGGCTTATGTATTCCTCCTTGACCATCAGGCCCAGCACCACCTTTTGACGACCCTTCGCTCCTTCCAGGTTAGTGTATGGGTCATATATGGATGGCGTCTGGGGCAGACCTGCCAAGAGCGACGCCTCGGCCAGCGTAAGGTCCCGAGCCGATTTGCCAAAATACGTCTCCGTCGCGGCCTCAATGCCGTAAGCCATATTGCCGTAGTAGATCTCGTTTAGATAGATCTCAAGAATCTGATCCTTCGCATATCGCCGGGTGATTTCCTGGGCCAGCACAGCCTCCCGTATCTTTCGCGTGAAGGTCTGCTCTGGCGATAGAAAGACGTTTTTCACCAGTTGCTGGGTGATGGTACTAGCTCCGGTGACTATCTCGCCCTCGGTGAGGTTCAGCCACACAGCCCTGATTATGGCCAGGGGGTCGAAGCCCGGATTGCTGTAGAAGGTCTTGTCCTCGGTGGCGACGGTGGCGTGTATCAAATGCTGGGGCATCTCATCGATGGGTACAATCGTGCGCCGTCCGGCGTTGGGATCGAAGACCTCATAAAGGAGTTGACCATGCCGGTCATAGATCTTGGTACTCATGAAGACGGCCCGCGCGCTCAGCTCTTCTGCTGGGGGCAGGGTGAGAGCATAATAGGCGTAGACCGTAGCTCCTCCGGTCAGTCCGACGGAGAAGAGGAGCAGCAAGACCAGAGCCAAGCTGAGTAATGCCTGAACGAAGGAGCTCAGGCACCCGCGGGGGGGAGGAACGTCTCGCCGCGGTTCAGAGTATGCCGGATGTCGAGTTGGTCTCGTATTGATGTCACGCATTAGCTGCCCAGAAGAGGCGTTTCTTGCCCACAATAGTAAACGCTCAGGAGGCCCAGAGGTTCCGCCATCAATCAGCCTTGCAAGGCCTGCTCCAAGGCCGCTTGGAGTTCTAGTTCCTCACTGGGCAGCACGGTGCGGGGGTCCAGTATGAATCGTCCGCCTTCGATGCGTCCTACCACCGCCGGCTCGCCCGTTCGCAAGCGGTGCGCCAACTCATCCGGAGAAGGAACCTGCAAAGCCACGAGTTGGGTGGGAAGAGTCTCGCCAGGCAGGGAGCCGCCGCCGACCGTAGAGAGGCCGGGAACGACCTCGGCGCCCACCCCAAACTCCTTTAGGTTGCTAGCCCAGGACTCAGCCCGTTCCCGAGTCTCCTCCAACCCGAGACTGATCATCTGCCAGATCGGGACCTTCTCGGTGGCCTCTTGTCTCAAGTAGTGCAGCAGGGTAGCTTGTATTCCAGCAATGGTGGTCTTGTCCACTCTAAGCGCGCGAGTGAGAGGATGGCGCCTGAGAGAGGCAACCAGGTCAGCTCGGCCGACGATGATCCCTGCTTGGGGTCCACCCAGAAGCTTATCTCCGCTGAAGCAGACCAGGTCGGCACCTTGGGCTATGCTCTCCTGCACCATCGGCTCGTGGGCCAGTCCGAAAGAAGCGGTGTCGAGGAGAGCCCCACTTCCTAGGTCGTCCACGACCAGCAGGGCATGCTGCTGAGCCAAGTCCACCAGTTCGCTGAGGGCTGCCTGTTCGGCAAAGCCGAGGACCCTGAAGTTGCTGTGATGGACGTGCATCAGCAACTCCGTCTCGTCGCCGATCGCTTCCTCGTAATCCTCGATATGAGTGCGATTGGTGGTGCCTACCTCCACCAGACGTACGCCGCTTTGGGCCATGACCTCAGGGATGCGGAAACCGCCTCCAATCTCGATCAGCTGGCCCCGCGAGATGACTACTTCCTTCCCTCGTGCCAGAGCGGCGAGCACGAGCAGAACCGCCCCAGCGTTGTTGTTCACGAGCAGTCCGCCTCCGGCGCCGGTAAGGTGGCATAGCAACTCCTCGGCGTGAGCATAGCGCGAGCCCCGCTGGCCCAGATGCAATTCGTATTCCAGGTTGCTGTAGCCCTTGGCTGCCAGCTCCAGGGCTGCTCTGGTCTCATCGCTCAAGGGAGCGCGGCCGAGATTCGTATGAAGGATGACCCCGGTGGCGTTGATGACTTTGCGCAAAGTGGGCCTCCATCTGGTCGAGGCGTCTAGGAGTACTCTCTCCAGGAGCACGGCCAGGGGAGGACACGGGTGACCGTTCGTGATGTCTTGACGGGTCTCTTCGAGAACCCGCCTCACGCTCTCCACCACGAGATTGCGTCCCTTGTCCTCGAACAAGTTCTGTATCTCCCGATTCTGGAGAACCTTCTCAACGCTGGGCAACTTACGCAACTCTTGCTGCATGTCGTCTTCCTCTGCCGGCGTCTAACTGATGAGCCATTCCCATTATACTTAATGGCAGGTAGCAAAGCAATTGGTCACCGGGATAGTGTGGAAAGGCGCTTCTCAAAGCTTGGGCTGAACTGTAAGTCCCGGCACAGGACAGCGGGGTCCGCCGTTCTCGACACAGTGTGTGGCGTGTGTGCTGGTTTGCTGGCATAGGCCACACTTCCTCGCCCTGCCGCATCGCTGTCTTGTCACGAGCACTGTGGTGGCGTAGTGCTGCTTTCTTGAGGCTGGCTTGATTGCCGCCATGCTGGATGCAGCAAAGAGGGAGATCTCTCGGCGTCCTACGCCGGATGGCGTATCGTGCAAAATATTGTCACTAGGACAAGTTGCCAACTTGTCCTACGGTTTCGGTGTGCCGGGCCCCACAATATGAGACGGCACCCCCCAGAAGGTCTGGCATCTGTTGTCCTGCGAGGCCAACCGAACTCCGCAGCCGCACGGCATGCTGAGGGGCCACGCCGGTGTCGACGTTGGACGCGCGTCGCCGCCGCTCATGGGGCCGAGCGAGTAGATCACTATCTGTTGTGCCCGTCTCACGATGGCGCCGACACCCTTCCAGAATCCAGCACAGCGGTTTTCAGCACGCTCGACAGGGTCGTGTCAGTGCCTGCGTGCAGAACAAATGGTCACTTACCAAGTGGCTCGCTGTTTCCTGCGGTGCGTCTGCAGGAGTTCGAGCCGACTGTGAACGTCCGCAACTCTTTTCGCCTTGAGGTGTTGTAGCATTGAGATCATAGCGAGCGGCGAGGCGCTAGACATCGCACTGGGTGCCCACTCGGCCTGTGTGAGCAGGAGCACTTTCACAGACCGAGGGACGGCTTGGATCTCTAGGGTCTTCCGGTTTCTCAGGGGGTTTCCGGAACTTGACAATTCCTGGAATATGTGCTAATATTTATAGTTGAGCAGACGGGAACGCCGCGAACAGGCTTCTCAGGTCAGGTTCGCACATTAGTATCAGTAACACGAGGAGGTGATGCCAATCGAGAATACTGACCATTCTGTTGTGAAACCGCGTGATACCAGAAAGCCCATAGGAGGGTAAATAGGAGGTTTCAACAATGGCAGAGAGAACTTTGTTTGCTCGTAAGGCCACCGGGTTGGTGCGGGAGATCGGGTTTACCACAGCTGTGATCCTGGCCATCGCCAACGTGGTCGGTCTGGGCTGGCAGAAACGTGTCTTCCAGTCCATCGGCGCCGAGTCGGTCTTGCCGTCAGAGTATTTCCTCGGCATACACCCCATGATCATGGCCTTCTTCATAGTGGGGCTCCTCATGTTGCTGTCGATATACACCTTCATGGTGTTGTCGGCGGCGATGCCCCGCTCTGGAGGAGGCTACGTGTTTATGTCCAGGATCCTGAACCCCGGCTTCGCCTTTGTGGCCACCCTTCTGGAGTTCCTCTCCGTGGCCGTCTCTTACGGCCTGATCGCCGTGGCCACTTTCGAGGCGACGCTGATTTTCGGCGACCTGGCGGGGATTAACACCGGGGGTTTGGCGAACCCCTGGTTCATGACCATCTTCGGCATCGTGATCATCGCCATTTTCAGCGCCCTAGCATCCCTGGGTGCCAGGATGACGGGGTACGTTCTCCACGTCATGTTCTGGATCCCGGCGGCCATCCTGGCTCTGGTGTACCTGGTCTTCGTGATGGCGAGCCCCGCCAACATGGAGGCAGGCGTACAGCTGTTCACAGGGCACGCGGCCTCGGAATACACGCAGGCGGCGCTGGCTCAAGGTCTGGCGTCCTCGGGGAGCTACTGGAGCGCTGTGTTCACGGCGAGCTTCTTTGCCTACTGGGCCTACATCGGCTATGCGGCCGCCACCTTCGTGGCTGGCGAGGTGAAGGAAGCGAGCCGGAGCCTGCCCAAGGCCATCCTGATCTCGGGGATCGTCATCATGGCGATCTACATGTCGATCTCCTTCCTGCTGGCCCGGGCGGGCAGCTTGGCTGGCGTGGACTCGGCGACGGGCTTCAACCTAGTAGATGCTGTGGGCTTCCTGAAATTCGGGGGAGGTGACTTCGGCGACCTGCCCGCGATAGGCGCGTGGATGCCCACCTTCGCCGGCCTGGTGGCCTATGGGCAGTTCGGCATGGCGGGCGGGCGTATTTTCGGCTGGCTGATACTAGCCTTCGGCGCTCTGTGGATTGCCAATGACATCCCGCCCTTCATCCTGACTTGCTCGCGGATGATGTTCGCCATGGGCTTCGACCGCATTCTGCCGGAGTGGGTGGCAGACATCAACGAGAAGTGGCACTCCCCCGTGAACGCGATCATCGTCACCTCCGTGGCGGCCTTGCTGGGCGTAGTGGCCGAGGCGGAGTTGTTCGGTCCTAGCGGCCTCAACCTGGCGTTCATCCACCACCCCTTCGGGCAGCAGTGGATAAGCTCGGCCGGCGCTGTAGTGGCTACCGACCTGTGGGATGCTCTGTTCTTCAGCGGTGTGGCCCTGTCCTGCGCCTTGTTCCCGTCAAGGATGCCCGAGGTGTTCGATCGGGCGCCATGGAGACAGAGCAAGACTGTGGTGCAGACCCTAGGATGGGTGGCCCTGATTGCTAATGCTGGTCTGTCCCTGTTGATCGTCTTCCACCCCAACGCCTACGGGTGGGGGCCGCTCACTGGCAACTGGATCAGCATCAACTTCTGGTTCACCATTGCGCTGATCCTGATCTTCCTAGGAGTGTACTACTGGGGTCGGAGCAGGGCTCAGCGCGTTGGCGCGGACTTGACCACCATCTTTGCCGAGATTCCACCGGAATAGAGTCTCGGGCGTTCGTGGCGTAACTTGAGGCTCTCCGTGAGCTGGTCTCACGGAGAGCCTTCTTTTCAAGCCGTAGTTTGCCACCCTCCCGCAGGTTCCCAACCTGCGGGAGGGTCGAGTCAGGCTCAGGACGAGTCCGGCAGAAGTTCAAGTTGGGGATTGTTCGTTGGTCAGAATGGAGTCTCAGGGAGAGGTCCAAGCGCGAAGAACTCTGGGACCCTGCAAACTTGTCTCTCGATAGTGAGTACCGCCATCAGTCACATTCTAGCAGAAGCATTGGATCGTTGCCCCAAAATGGCCATGGTGACCCGTGTACTTTCCACTCTTGAGAGCGCCGGCTGAGCAGGCACTAAGCGCAGCGAAGAGACCTATCGAAGCCAAGCGTCATCGCAGTACAGACCCGCTCGCTTGATTTCGATACGCTTCGTTACTCAATCCAAGGATTTCGATACGCTGGTTTCGATACGCTAGCGCTACTCAACCCAAGCCGCTACTCAATCGGCGCTCGCCTCTGGCCAGAGTGGCGATGTTACTCGGACTGAATTCGAGAGGGAATGTCACCGAACTTCGCGTGCTTGGGCGGGAGGCGCTCAGCTTGCCCTCATAGCGATCTAGTGCTACAATAAGAATAGCTACGGACGAAAGGACAGCCAGAGTGCAGGCTAAGAAGATGAAAGTCAAAGATTACTTACTAAAACTGGAAGATAACCTGATGCTTGGGGGCGGAAAGTGGGTGGCCGACTTCAACGAGTCCTTCTGGGACTACCCCATGGGGGACTTGGTTTTCGACATGTTTGTCACAGCTACGGTGAGGGCCAAGGGTTTCTTCCTCTCCAGAGTGGCAGCTTGGCTCACGACCCCCAACTATTATGTCGCCTGCTTCGCCTATTCCAAGGACCCGGAGTTGAAGCGCTTCCACGAGGTCCTGACCACCATCTCCAAATTCCTGAAGGAGGAGGAGTTCGCCTGGGCCTGGTTGGTTATCCCCCACGAAGGTTCTTTCTCCAGGAAAGCCAGGGCCATGGTGGAACATAGCGATAGTAAAGAGATCGGCATCGCCCTAGTTGATCTGGACTCTTTAGAGATGATCAACGCCGCCTCATATTGGTCCCGGAGGATGACCAGGTTTATCAAGTGCTTCAAATGAGAACGATCGCGCCTTTACAAGTAATGAACCTTGGCAAGTCTTTTGTCATCTTCTTTTTGGTTACTTCCCTGGCGTGGATCGCGGCCAACTATGTCATTCTTCGGGATTTTCCCATCGGCTGGCCGATTTTCATTGGCAACGTGCTCATATCTGGTTTGGTGGGCTGGTGGTGGTATAAGAGGAGCTACCATGCCAGATTCTCTTGGGACCAGGAAGGTTTCGAGCTACAATGGGGCAGCGGAAACAAGAGTTCGAAGGAGTGGCAGGATTTTTCTCGAGTGTCCCTCTTTCATGAGGGATATGGCAGATTCGTGGTGAGGCTCTACCAGGACGATGGCGCGAGGGTTGACATACCGGCATCCGACTTGAAGCTGGATCCCTCGGACTTCCGCTTTGAAGTGATGGAGTTGATCGAGAGCAAGTCGCCGGCTGAAGGGTCGAGAAACGCCGGAAAGGAGTCATAGTGGATGGAAGCAGGACAGGAGAATTCGAAGCGAACGATAACAATGGAGGAGGAGGTGCGGCGAGTAGTTGATGCTGCAGGTGAACGCGGGCTGCACCTGAGGGTGATCGGGGGTGTGGCGGTGAAGTTGCATTGCCCCAGCGCCGCACATCGATCCATGGCCCGCACTTATGGCGATGTGGATTTCATCGGCTATCGCACTCAGCGAACGGAGGTCGCCCGCCTGATGGAAGACCTGGGTTACGAGCCCAACGTGCGGTTCAATGCGCTCCAAGGGCACCGGCGACTGCTCTTCGACCATCCGGAGCTGGGATATGACGCTGATATCATGCTTGACGTCTTCGTCATGTGCCACGAACTGACCTTCGTCGGCCGCCTGGAACGGGACGAGTACACCGTGCCCATCGAGGAGCTACTGCTATCCAAGATGCAGGTCATCGAGCTGAACGAGAAGGACGTCAAAGATAGCTTCGCCATGCTTCATGATCACGACATCGCGGAGGTTGACGACCTCGATACCATAGATCCCAGGTTCATCGCCAAGCTGTGCAGCGACGATTGGGGATGGTACAAGACGCTGACCATGAACATCGACAAGATCAGCGAACTGGCCCCCGACTATCTGGAGGAGAAGGAGAGCGAAGCCGTTGTGGAGCGACTGTCTCGCCTGCGGCGCATCATCGAGGAGGAGCCGAAGTCCATGAAGTGGAAGATGAGAGCCAGGGTGGGCGAGAAGAGGCGTTGGTACGACTTGCCGGAAGATGTGGTGACCCACCAGCATTGAGGTCTAGCAGTCTGGCAGCTTCCCGTGGGCAAAAGAAGGCACCCCACACTCGTGTGGGGTGCTGAGCATGTTGGGGGATTGGCGGGATCTTTGGATCAGGCGTCAATTCTTCGCAACTGGGTCAGTTTCTTGCCGTCAATCTCGACCAGGAATCCCTTCAGGATGCCCTCGCCGTACTCGCTGCCCGGATTGAGACACTCTGTGCGGCCTAGCTTTATGCGTCCTGGGCTTTCGTGGATGTGACCGTGCAATCCCAACAGCGGCTGGTACTTCTCTATAATCTTCCGAACCGCAGTGGAGCCGACGGGCAGCATGTGCGTATGGCCGGCCCTGACAGCGACGGATAGATCATCTTCCAGCATCGGCGCTTGGTCGATGAAGGTGTTATGTGGTGGGACGTGAATACAGAATACGGCTGTCTGCATATCCTTGACCTTGGCCACCGTCTGCTCCAATCTCTCCTCCAACTCCTCCTCTGAGCATTCCCGAGGGGAATCGAATGGAGTGGGATTGGACCAGCCGAAGCACAGCACCTCGTGCTCATCATCCAGGGCCACGACCTCTTCCTGCCCGAAGATCACCTGGGGGTTGGAGTCGGCCCGGATCACGTCATCAATGGAGAGTTTGTCATCGTTGCCGGGACTGATGATGACCTTGCACTCCGGGGGTACGCGGTCGGGAATGAGGGTCAGCCAGTGTCCAATGGTCTCACATTCACATCTCTCGAAGACATCTTCTTTGTACTGGTCGTCCCCGGCGATGCGCTCCACCTCCTCTGGGGTGGTGCGGTAGGGGATATAGGTGATCATGCGGCATTTCTGCTCGAATTCGGGGACTTCATCCTCTGACAAGACACAAGGCTCACCGTAGAGGGAGGCATCAAAGTTACCATCAGGCCTCTTGACGATAGGTACCAACAGCTTTCCCGTCATGTCGCCGCTGATGACCAAGGCATCCAAATCGAAGTACTTGGAGGCGTTCAGGAATTTTCGCCACACTGTCTCTGAGCCGTGGAAATCGGTGGAGAAAAGGAATCTCGTCTTTGCCATCTATTCGTCTACCTTCCTCTCAGTTTTCTTGCGCCTAGGGTGCAGACTGCGTCCAGCCGTGTGGACCATCTGCGCGTGCTTGTTCAGTGATTATACCATTTCTGGTCCCAATAGCCAAAGCTGATCATGAAACTCCAGAAGCGAAACAGGAGGTGGTTGCATGTACGACACAATACTTGTTCCTCTCGACGGGTCTGAGCTAGCGAAGGCCATAATCCCTCATGTCAAGGCCATGGCCGCGGGTCATCAGGCCGAGGTTATCCTCCTTCACGTGCTCCCCGCCACGGGAGTTGTCCCTGATGTCGCAGCGAAGGAGCGGCAGGAGGCTGAGGAGGAGTTGTCAGAGGTGGAAGACGAGCTCATCAAAGACGGAGTCAAGGCCCGCAAAGCCATCAGGCACGGAGCAGATCCCGCTGCCGAGATCGTCGACTACGCGGACGTCAACGATATTGACTTGATCGCCATGTCCACTCACGGCCGCAGTGGGGTTGGTCGCTGGGTGTGGGGCAGTGTTGCTTCCAGGGTGCTGCGAGGTACCAGCGCGCCAATATTGCTGATCAGATCCCCGGGAGCCCCCGTATCTGTCGGCTAGTGATTTGGATGGGGAGAATCCGGCCGGAACTCGTACCGGGCCAGCGGAGCCGCGAGGCATACCACGGACGTGGAAAGACGGTCGCCAGTTCCATCCCTGCCACCAGGCTCACTTAGGCGATTCTTTGACACGCGGAATGACGGAGTATTCCTTCGAGTTGAAGAAGGGTGACCAAAATTGGCCGCTGCTGGACTAAGCCCGACACTGATTCAGGGAATCGGCTTGAGGTGAACGCTCAAGGAGGCTTTAATCCTCCCGCTTCTCGGTCATCATGCGCCAGATGCCGAAGTCCCCTACGGTATCTTCGGTCTCCACCGGCTCATACCACCTCTTCTTTGGGCCTATCTTGGAGCGCGCTTTCCAGCCCATGGTCTTGGGCTGCGCATCGATGTGAGCTAGTAGCTCGTCTACTCTGCCTTTGATGATTCGCCTCTCATCGTCTGACAGAGCTTCTGCCGTAGGCAATAGATCCATGATTCCCTTGAGGTTGGTGGTGAGCGTGTACCAGAATCCCCAGTCCTTGGAGAGCAAAGTTGCTATGTACGAGGCGTTGATAGTGTCCTCTCTGTCCTCCTCAGCCAGTTGGTGGGTGAAAAGGAGCATTAGCGTGTCCTTGAAGTCCTTCTCGCTGAGGCGAACTATCTGCAGCTTCTCGAGCAGCAGATCCGTGGGACTCAAGGTGAGGGGGTTCAGTTCCAGCCGGTCGCGAAAATCCAAGCGATGGTTGGCCACCATTAGCTTGTCGAAGAACACGTCGACGAAGAACCATCCGTTCTCGTGAAAGTAGATCTGTCTCTCCGAAGCTGCTGACGACAGAGTAGCTCTTCTCTTCAGGTAGCCAAGGCCTTCGAAGAAGCTTTGCATCTGCTTGCGGTGCTTCTTGTAGCTGACAAAATCGAGGTCAGTGAACTCCTGCTCGCCTTCACCCAATCTGGCCAACCGTTGCCCCAGTTCTTCATGCCCTAGTGTGTCCAGTCTTATTCCCACGCCTCCCATGGCTCGCAAGATGAGACCTTGCTTTTCCCCTTCCTCAACTATTCTGCGCGCCTCATCGAGGAAAACAGGCGAGGGCACTACACCTCCCCACTCCTCCGGCATGCGAATCTCTCTGGCTTCCTCTTCCATACGTTGCAACCACACCATTTCCCCTCCACCTCCTCACGCAAGCCTGTCTTCGAAATCAGACCATATGGATTAACCCCAATCCCAGAAGTGATACGATGGCGAACTCAACCAGCACACGTCCGACGAGCCGGCCTCTTAGATGCTGCTTGGCCAGTCCACTCAAGACGTAGAAGACGAGGAGAAAGAATAAGCCCCCTGCTGCTTGGCCAAGACTCAAGTGGTTCAGTGCCCAGGCGACCTCACCCAAGAGGATCCCCCCAATCAGGGAGTAGAGCCATGCGCGCCTCATTGCTTGCCAAGAGGGTTTGCCGCGCAGCAGTTCCGCGGCTAGGGTGGCACCCAGGACCGAGATTGCCGTCGCTGACAGCAGGCTCCGCGCTCTCGCTCCGTAGATCGCAGCGCTGAAGACGAAGATGCTGACGTAGACCGCTAGATTCAATCCCCAGCGAGCGACGCCGTAGTAGCGACCTCGTTGGTCAATGGTATGGTACTGAGCGATGATGATCAGGGACAGAAGGAGTCCAGTCAGGGCCAGCCCTGCCAGCCAGAAGAGCTTGTCGGGCGACAGTGGCAGGAGCAACAGGGAAAGGAGCGTAACGGCGCAGGGCAGTCCCCAGAAGGAGAGGCTATACCCCCAGACTCCATCGCGAGCCTCCGGATGAGAGCGGACGATTGAGTCCGTGCCTGCCCCGGTAAGAATCACTAGTAGAGCGCCGATGAACCAGCGGCTGGACAGATAAACGGTCGTAGGAACCCCAAGAGCGACGAAGGAGACGGTCCTGGTCGGGAGCTCGATAACCTGCGAGACAACGAGTCCGAGGAGGATCAGACTCACCAGCATGCTGAGCCTGTCGTAGCGAGGCATTTCTAACAAACCTTGCGCTTGACCAGTTGGCCGTAGGCAGAAATCCGCGGTCCGTACGGTGGCTATTTGCTTTATTGTATAGTCGCCCTTTGGTTTTTGTCAAATCCCTGTGGTATAATTCACTTCACTTCGAACTGTGGAGCGTTGTGTGGTCTTCTTGTATGCCTTGTTGGGTTTGTTGAGTGGTGCTTTCTTGAATCTTGCCGCCGATCATCTTCCCCAGCGCCACGGGACCCTGAACTTGGCTTGCTGCCCCTACCGCCAGACAGAATCTGCTTTGGTGGACAATGTGTCGCTGCTCAGCTTTCTCCTGCTGCGGGGAAGGTGTCGCCACTGTGGTGCCCCTCATCCCTGGCGCAGGCCGGTACTGGAACTGGTTACCATGCTCACGTTCGCTTTCTTCTGGCTGCGATACGGCGCCTCGCTGAGGTTGATCTTGATCACTCTGTACACTTGTACACTTTTTCTGGTCTTCGTCATAGACCTGGAGCACCGCCTTGTCCTGCGCGTGGTGATCTTCCCTGCAATCGGGATGGCCATCCTTGGCAGTTTGTTCTACCCAGGATTGGGTGTGCGTCGGGCGCTGGTGGGTGGTGCCCTTGCCTTTGCCTTCTTTTACCTGGTGGCGATTATCGGCAGGCTCGTTTTCAAGAGAACAGCCATGGGCAGGGGCGACGCCAATCTGGCCGCCTTCATCGGTGTGATCACCGGTTTTCCTGAAGTCATCTTTGCCCTCATCATCGCCGTTTGCCTGGGGGGGCTGGTCTCACTGGTTCTGGTCCTGAGCAGGATAAAGAGGCTTCAAAGCTACATCCCCTATGGCGTGTTCCTGGTAGTGGGAGGGCTAGCTATTCTTGTCTTTGGGCAAGAGATCATCGACTGGTACTTTGGCCTGGTCTAGAGTTCCGCACAGCCGGTGAATGACACAGGCAACCGCAGGAAAGTCGCTAGACAAGACGATACCGACGACGGTGGGTGGCAGTCAACCACCGATACGCAAGGAGAAAGGGTAAGATCATGCGCACAACCAGTGATGAGGAGCTGATAGCTCGAGGGGGTAGGGTAGGCCAGGTAGCCAACTTCATAGCCTTGGTCATGGTATTCGGGGGCTTGCTCGTGTCGTTCACGCCGTGGAAGCTGATATCCGTCGCACTCATAGCCTTGGGTGTGCTCATGTACACCGTAGGCCACCGCGGCGTGGAGCAGGCGGCTCGCGAGCCACGGTTCATTCGGCAATTAGTCGACGCCCTGGCAGGCTTTGACGACCGGTATCATCTCTACAGCCACGTCTTGCCCGGGGACCATGTCCTCCTCACGCCTCATGGCGTCTTCGTCTTGGTCCTGAAGGGGGTGGACGGGAGGATCCGCTCCTTCAAAGACAAATGGGTGCGAGACTTGAGCCTGCGCCGACTCCTGCGTTTCTTCACAGAGGAATCTCTGGGCAACCCTACCAAGGAAGTGCAACGGCAAGTGAAGAGGGTTCAGAAATACGTAGAGCAGCACAACCCTGAACTCGAAGTGGATGTCCAAGGGCTAGTCGTTTTCGTCAATCCAAAAGCGCGCCTTGAGGTGACAGACTCCTCCGTGCCGGTCCTGCCTTTGCGGAGGCTGAAGAGTTACGTTCGCAGGGCATCACCGCAGTCGGATGTTCAGCCCGAGGCCATGAGTGCGCTGAGACAGATCTTCGATGAGGCGCCAAGAGCCTGACCCCTCTCGTACGCTTGCTGTGCAACAGATGGACTCTGGCCCATGATGCGTGCCTGGTCCAGTCTTAGCCCCGAACAGCCTTGCCAAGACCGATCCTTCATGCTACAATAGAACATAAGTTCGTCCTCTAGGTCCGCAAATGAAGGCCCAGTACGTGTCGTACAAAGCCAAGTCCATGATCAATAGACTTCGTCACGTGGACGACTGGTTCTGGGGCCGTTACACTCTCAACCCCTACCGGGGATGCTCACACGGGTGCGTCTATTGCGATGCACGGGCCAACCAGTATGGGCTGTCCGAATCCTTCGACCAGAAGGTGCTCGTCAAAGAGAACGCCGTAGCCGTGCTGGAGAGGCAACTTCCTCGGCTCAAGCGAGACGTGGTGAGCATGGGCGGCGTTTGCGACAGTTATCAGCCGATAGAGAAGGACCGACGGCTTACGAAGGAGGTGGTGGAGACCCTGCACCGCCACCGCTTCCCTGTCCAGGTGCTGACCAAGTCCGACCTGGTGCTGCGCGATTTGGAGTTGTACCGGGAGGTGAACCGTGGGGCCTGGGCCTGCGTCTTTTTCACCATCACCACCTTCGACCCATACGTGGCGGGCCAATTTGAGCCCGGGGCTTCGAGCCCTGAAGAGCGACTCGTGGCTATGACCGAAGTCGCGAAGGCTGGAGTGACTACCGGGGTAGCCATGATGCCTTTGCTGCCGGGCATCTCTGATGACGACGCTAATATCGCGGACATCGTGAAGCGCGTGAAGGACGCTGGGGGGCAGTTCGTACTGGGCGGGGGGCTGACCCTCAAGGAAGGGACCCAGCGGGAGAGGTACATGACCTTCCTGGGGATGCACTACCCGCAGGCCCTCTCTCTTCACCAACGGCTGTATGGCGACGGCTTTGAGACGCGGGGTAGCTATGGTCCAGAGCTACTGCGCCGTGTGAGAGATATCTGTGCTGAGCACGGCATTCCCGACCGCATGACTCGTCCCATCCTGCCTGAGGACCCGCTGGCCGCAAACAAGCAGATCGCTGAGAAGCTATTCTTGAGGGCCTATGACCTCACGCTGGAGGAAGCGAGTAGCTATCGGACTTGGGCGTATCGCAAGGCAGCGTGGGCGGTAGACGAGATGGAAGAGAACATAGAATCTATCTATCGCCAGGAGGACAGGAAAGGCCTGCTACGCATCAAGGGCATTGGCAAGACCCTTGCCAGAGAGATAGAAGGGTGGCTACAGCCAGGCCTTTAGTGTAATACGAGGGCCAGAATCATGAGAACGGGCACTGCCAACCTGCCGCTGCACTACGGAAAAGCACCTCGCTGGTTGTTCGACCGTATGAGCAAGCTTGCGGGTGAAATAGCCACTGTCATTGTGGAAGAGCACGGCACTGAAGACCTGCTCTGCCGTCTCGCTGACCCCTTCTGGTTTCAGTCCTTCGGCTGCGTCCTGGGCTTCGATTGGCATTCTAGCGGCCTCACGACCACTGCCTGTGGCGCACTCAAGGAAGGGCTCAAGGTACGACAGAGAGAACTCGGGCTATTCGTGGCTGGAGGCAAGGGTGCCGCCTCCCGTCGCACGCCTCAGGAAATCGAGCGCCTTTGCCCTTCCGTTGACAAGGACCCTGCAGAACTGATCTACGCTAGCCGGATGGCGGCGAAGGTGGACAGTGCCGGTCTGCAGGATGGCTACCAGATCTATCACCACACTTTCGTTTTCAATCAGCAGGGTATGTGGTGTGTGATTCAGCAGGGGATGAACGCATCCACCAGGTTTGCCAGACGGTACCACTGGCTCAGCGAGGGCCTTGAGGACTTCATCTGTGAGCCCCACGCGGCCATCTGCTGTGACGAGAAGGGCGAGGTCCTCAATATGGTGGCGCGAGAGAGCGAGCAGGCCCGGGAGACCAGCACTACGTTAAGCCGGGAAGAGCCAGAGCGGCTAGTGACAGAACTCAAGAAACTGAAGCGTCTGGAGTTACCCTCGCATCACGAAGTTCGTTTGAGTGACGTACATCCAGATAGGCTGCACGCAATCTTCCTCAAGACCTACGAACAGCAGCCAGACGACTTCGAGTCGCTGTTGGGCATGCGAGGAGTGGGGGCCAAGACCATCCGGGCGCTGAGCCTCATCTCCGAGCTGGTATACGGAGTCGCTCCCAGCTTCCGTGACCCTGTGCGGTACAGTTTCGCCCACGGTGGCAAGGACGGCCATCCCTATCCCGTTGATCGGACGAATTACGATCACTCCATCGCCACCCTGGAGCACGCACTGGGACGGGCCAGATTGGGAGACAGAGAGAAACTCGCTGCCCTACGACGGCTTTCGTCTTGGGGAGAGCAGACGAAGCCAAGGTCATAGTGTGATGACGGCCAACTTGGAGGGCCCAGGTGCCGGAGCTTCCTGAACTGGAGATTCTGAAGGACGAATTGAACGCCCATGTACTGGGCCGACAGGTGAAGGAGGTCATCGTCCCTGAGGGTAGGGGAGGTGACTGTCCCGTACCAGAATGGAAATCGGCGATCGAAGGAGCCACCATCGTCAGGGTGGAGCGGCGGGGCAAGATGCTGGTCCTGCAATTCGACAGCGGATTCTCGTTGCTGATTCATTTGATGATGGTAGGTCAGCTATTGCTTTCCAGCCTCCATGACGGAGATCCCAACGACGTGCGCCTCATCTTAGCGTTCGCATCGGAGCAACTCTCCCTCGGCCAGGTGGCTCTGAGGTTTCTTCAGCTGGTGCCCACCTCTGAGCTTGACGAACTGCCCCAGCTGAAGAAGCTCGGTCACGATCCTACGAGCGAGGGTTTCACCGTGGGGGTCCTGAAGAGCACTCTGGCCGGACGACGAGGCAAAGTCAAGCCTCTTTTGCTGAATCAGAGCCTCATCGCCGGGATAGGTAATACCTATGCCGACGAGATCCTCTTTGACGGTCACATAGCACCTACGAGACAGGCCTCATCACTGAGCGACAAAGAACTACAGAGGTTGCACTCAAGCATTGTCGACATTCTGCGTCGAGGATTGGAGATGGGGGGCTCCTCAGAGATGGCCTTCGTTCATCTGGATGGCAGGAAGGGAGCCTTCCAGGAGCATTTCCAGGTCAAACAGCGCGAGGGGAAACCCTGCAAGGTGTGTGGCTCGCCGATTGAGAAGGCCACCGTTGGAGGCAGAGGGACCTACTTCTGCGCGCGGTGCCAGGAATGAGGGCTGGGCTGACCTTCACGTGGGGGCCCAGAGGCGATTGGAGCGACGAGGTGATAGGGGAGCTCTGCCGTTCCGACTGCAGTAGGCGTCATGCGCATGATATGTGGAGCGTTGCTGGGCAACTAGCCCGAGTCACAGGAGAGTCTGAAACTGGGCACAGCCTTCCCTGCAGCCGGTCGCGTCGCGGATCTGGTCCAGTTTCACCGTGCACACGGCGAAGACGCTCACCCTTGGAAAGAGCCGCCATCTCGAGATCACCTCGGCTTCCAGAGCGAGGTTAGCGCAAGGGTTCGTTTCCAGGATCTCCGGCACCGGGCACTTGCTGCAGAGCCGATCGTGCCAGGGCTTGGACGCAGGGCTACGCTGGATGAGGCGACACTCCCTCTTGGGGCTCCTACGGTGGCTATCCTCGTAGTAGAACCTGCATGTGGTGGGCATTCCCTCACTCCATCTTCACTTCAGGGGAAACCCGCCCGCGCCATCTCGCTGTGGAACAACTCCACGTGAAAGTTGATGATCTCGCGGATGGGCAGGCCGTAGGGGCATTTCTCCTCGCACTCGCCACATTCGGTGCAGGCATCAGCGGCTTCCACCAACTGGGTGAAGTCGGCGAAGACATCAGCGGGAGGCATGCGCTTGATCATGCTATCCATGATCATCAGTAGTTGGATGGATACTGCTTCAGGGCAGGGCTGGCAGTAGCCACAGCGGCGGCAGAAACGGGTCCCCAGTTCGGCTTGCAGGCGCTCTATCTCTTCTTGCTCGCCAGGTGTCATCTCCGCGGGCCCTTCCATGACGGCGATGATCTCTTCGATCTCTTCGGCTCGTTCTATGCCTGGAATAGGTAGTATGTTGGGAAACCGGCGCAGATACGTGAAGGCGAGAGTGGCATTGTCCAGTGCTCCTCCGGCCAATGGCTTCATGGCGATGAAGCCGACATCTCGTTCGATGGCGAGAGGGATGAGCTCTTGAGCCGCCTCGTTGGTGATGAAGTTGAAGGGAAACATGATGGTCTCGAAGTGCCCCGATTTGACGGCCCTTAGCGCTATTTGCATGGAGTGGGAGGTCAGTCCGATGTGTCGTACCTGCCCACAGCCCTGCGCCTCCCTCACAACCGCCAATGGCCCGGCAGGAGCCAGGACTTTGTCATAATCCTCATCACTGCTGACACCGTGGAACTGGTATAGGTCTATGGTTTCCACACCAAGTCGCTCCAAGCTCAGCGTTAGGTGTTTTGTAACGCCTGCCCCGTCCCTGGCACCTGTCTTTGTAGCCAGAACGAGACCATCGCGCCTGCCAGCTATGGCCTTGCCGATGCGCTCTTCACTGGTAGAGTAGCCGTTGGCCGTGTCGAGAAAGGTGATTCCCAGATCTAGGCAACGCCTCACTAGTGTCACGGCTTCCTGTTCCGATAGTCTCTGGATCGGGATGCCGCCAAACCCCACCTCGGAAACTATCAGTCCTGTCCTGCCCAATCTGATTTGCCTCATCTGGATTCCTTTCCCGCGTCAGCCCCAGATCTGAGCTTGCTGGCTCTTTGGGCTTGGTCGAATTCCAGCTTTGAATGGCCTATGCCTATGACACAGCCATGCTTCACTCGAGTTCCAGCTGAGGGATCTGCCCTCTTTCCGTCGACAAAGGTGCCGAACGTCCAGCCAAGGTCGTAGGTGAAGAACCTAGCTCCTCGCCTAACGATGCAGGCATGCCGGAGAGAGGTGGCAGCTACCTCTACCAATCACGCCTGTGCGTTCGCCTGCCAAGTGACGTGCTCCTGTACTCAATCCCTCTAGCACGAGAAGCCAGGCTTCCGCCATTCTGCCCGCCAGAGATGGCCACGTCTCTGGCAAATCTGTGAGATTCGAGGGAATCGCCTCCTGTTGGCCGAGCTGGGGCAGTTGAGTCTGCGCGCGTTATTGTGTGGAGAGCACTCGCCGGAAGAAGAACCAGTGGATGATCAAGATGACGGCGACGATGAGATCAGCTTCTCCGGTGACAAGCACGACGTCAGCGTTCATATCCATGTCCTTTTCCGTGGCGACATTCTATCATCTCTCTGCCACTACCGCAAGAGAGGTCAAAGGAGGTTGAACATCGATGGAATCCGTGCGGCGATTGTTGTGTCGAGTCGCAGGGAAGCATGTTCAGAGTTGGGATCATTCCTGTCAGGCGCTGGGGATACGCCCGAAAGGGGACAGGATCTTGGACGAGTCTATGAAGATTTAACCTAAGAATCGACTCTTAGGGGCTTGATTTAAGGCGAACTTTGTGGTATAATGGGGTAGATTTGGGCTGGATGGTAGCCAGATATCTTATTGGCCGGAGAGATGCGGTCTTGTGTGCTTTGTCGCAGAATGCGTTCTTTGTAGCTCCTTGTTCTTCTGCCGCCCAGTAGAGAGTGGCGGCATTTTCTTTGCCAAGCCGCATCTCGGTAAGGGATACTAATGGATAGTATACAAGAGACAGGCAATACACCGAAAGAGAGACTCCTGGAGAAGGGTGAAGAGCAGGGCTACGTTACTCTGGAAGACATACTCCAAGAGTACCCTCAGCCAGAGCTTCACGTTGAAGAGATTGGCGAGGTATATGCCTTGCTCCAAGGTGAAGGTGTCTCCATCGTCGATGAAGAAGGGGACCGTATCTTAGAGATATTGCCGAAGACAGAGGAAACCGATGAGGAGCCAGAGAGGGGGATCGATCTCGATGACGTAGACGCGGAGAGCGCCATCTCTCTCTATTTCCGTGAGGCCGCTCGACACTCCATACTCGCAGCTCAGGAGGAGGTAGCTCTCGTCAAGAGGATGAACGCCGGCAAGAGAGCCAAGGACCGACTGGCTCGTGGCCTCTACCGCTCTGAGAGGGCCAAGCGAGCGCGACAGATGAAGGTGCTGGACGGGGAGCTGGGGCGCCAGTACTTGATTCGTTCTAACCTACGCCTGGTGATAAGCATCGCCAAGAATTATCGAGGACAAGGGCTCACCTTCTTGGATCTCATCCAGGAAGGCAATATGGGGCTGATGCGTGCTGTGGACAAGTTCGACTATCGACAGGGCAACAGGTTCAGCACATACGCCACCTGGTGGGTTCGCCAAGCTATAACCCGGGCTCTTTCGTATCAAAGTCGCACCATCCGCCTGCCTGTCCACATGGGGGAGCGACTTCGCAGGGTCAAACAGGTGGCGGGCCAGCTGGAGAAGGAGTTGGGGAGGAAGGCAGGCAGGGAAGAGATAGCCAAGGCCCTCAATCTCAGCCCCCAGCAAATGGAGCGGGTTTTCAGGGCGCCCACCCATACACTTTCTCTCGAGAAGCCGGTTGGGGAGGAAGGGGAAAGCCAGCTAAGCGAGTTCATCCAGGACGAGGATATCCCGCCACCGGTGGACGTGGTCTTGGATGCACAACTCAGGGAGCAACTACACGATGCGCTGCAGAAGCTTCCGCCCAGGGAGCGCCGCATCATAGATCTGCGTTTTGGGCTGAGTGATGGCGACCCCAGGACCCTGCAGGAGATCGCGGAAGAGTTCGACCTCAGCAGGGAACGCATTCGCCAGATCGAAGGTGAGGTCTTGCGAAAGCTACGGCATCCGCACTTCAGCCGAAAGCTTCGGACCTATCTTAGATAAGCCTCACTGCGAGGAACAGGCCTCAGTTGGAGTTCGTTGACAAGGAGGACAGCACATGGCGGAGAGACTCACTGGCCTGGTGAGGTGGTTCAACCCCCGAAGGGGATATGGGTTCATCCAACCGCCTGAGGGCGAGGATGTGTTTGTGCATTATTCGGAGATTCGAGGCGACGGTTTCAAGACTCTGTATGAGGGGGAGGAGGTCGAGTTCACCACAAAGGAAGCCCCCAAAGGTCCTCAAGCTGTGGATGTCGTGAGGCTGAATATCTACTCCCCTCCTTATGAGGAAGAGAGCTGAGCCAATCGCCAGGTTCGGTCGTGAATCCAAGCCCCGGAACGGTCGCCCGGGGCTTTTTCTTGTGGGGTCCTGTACGGTAGTCTCACACGCTGCTGCGGCAACTCGGTTAGCAGGTCTAATGGAGAACCCGCCCGTGTGGCGCAGTTCGGCCGAGGAGAGACGAAGACCTCTTGGTGGATTGTGCCTGTGCGTAGTATGAGGAGGCGACAACTGTGAGGACCTGCGTGGTGATCATCACCGGCGCATCATCTGCCACCCCGTCTCTCGCCCTCCAACGACTGATGTGCGGGCCTGATGAGGGAAGGGTCGTCATCGCCAGAGACGCAATTATCTGGCTGAAGACACGACACATTGCGGCTGCAAAGATCGTGAATCGCATCTTCTGTGTCCCGTGAGGAAGCGATTCATTTTTTCCTCATCCAGACATAGGCGCCAATGCCGAGAACGATTGATTCCGCGATGATCAGCAAGAGCCAGGATTGAAGCCCGTTGAACCAGAACCTCTCTGGGAAGAGCTGGATGAGGGTGTCGGACCTGGGAAACAGCCAGGAATCACCCACAAAAAAGACGTGGTGGAACTCGACAAAGAACCAGCGGAACTGAAGAGGAACCGCTATGAGGGCAGAGATGCACAGGGCAGGAGTTACCAGCGAAGTGATGAGCAGATAGAAAGGGGTTCGCTTTCTGCTTTCCTCCTGGCTCAGCAAGATGCCAAGGGATCCTGCCGCCAGCAAACCCAGTGCCAAGTCTAGTCTGGCCGCCTGCCCCAGTAGGACCTTGACGTCGACCATGTGGGTGAGCTCTCGCTGGTTGAACAAGGGTAGTCCATCGTCGTCTGATAGATTCGCCAAATACTCGATGCCTTCCCTTGAGATTAGGTAGTGCGCGGCGGCCTCTGCGACAGACCGCCTCTCTTCCGGAGAGAACCTGCTGGAGGGTGGTATGTCTGGCCTGGCATACTGAAGACGCAGGAAGGGCGACGAGATGAGAGGGAGCATCGTGGTCAGGGCCAAGAACCACGGAGTGACGACGATCATCACGATGGCGCAGATCCTCAGGAGTACCTTCTTTGCTGTCACTGTCTACTCTCCTTCTAGCAAGTATCTGAAGATGATCAGGTGCGTCAAGTACTCCACAGGAGCCCGGTCATCGGTGAGGACAAGGCCCTGGCCTTGGAAGTCCCTCACTCTCCCCCTTGACCGTTCTGCCACCTCAAACAGCCAACTGTTCGAAATACTGTTCAGTCTTGCGTGGAGACTTTCCAGGCTTGTCTCTCGTTCGGTACCGATAACCAGACTGTTACTGTCGCCGGGCACATCGAGGATGAAGACTGTATCGAATACCTGGTCCATAGTGGCGGCCAGGACATCCACCAGACGGAAATCGCTGGCGGTTCGGCCAACGTTAATGACAACAACTCCTCCGGGATTCAGATGCTTGAGGGCTAGATCGAAGAATTCTCTGGTCGCAAGATGAAACGGGATGTAAGGCTGCCGATACGCATCCGCAATGATGACGTCATATTTGCTGTCGCTTTGGGCCAGGAAATAGCGGCCATCCTGAACAATCACGTTCAGATTTGGCTCATTCATATCGAAGAAACGGCGCCCTACCTCCACGATTTCAGGATCAAGCTCCACGCCATCTATGGGTATGGATCCATAGATGGTTGTGTACTCTTTGGCTGCCGTGCCGGCTGCGAGGCCGATGATACACAAGCTCTCTATCTCTTCAGGACCGGGCAGGGTGCTAAAATAGGGCGCTAGCAAGAAGTAGTCCCAGATGCCGCCACTCAGCACGTGACCTGGCCAGTATACCGAGTGGATGGCCTGTCCCTCGTTCAACATCAAGACTCGTCTGCTGTCTCGGTCGACGACCTGAATGTAGTTGTAGGCAGATTCGGCCTCGTGCACCAATCCTTCCGTGTCTTTCACGAGACCGCCGGGGAAGAGAAGGTGGAGGAGAAGAATCAGGACCGGAAGCAGCACATACAATCGGGCTCGCGACCCCACAGTTGAGAAAAGGCTAGCCACGGAAACTCCGAGCAGGATCAGGGACCAGACCAGGAAGGTTGTTCGAGTGCCCACAAGAGGGATCAAGACCAAAGTGGGCAGGAAGGTGCCCAAGATGCTGCCCAACGTGGACAAGGCATAGATGGTGCCCGCCGTGTGACCAGTGGAGGCGACTGACCGCGATTGCAGACGAACAGCAAAGGGTGAGACGCAGCCCAGAAGGATAACGGGAACTGTGAAGAGGAGTAGTATGGCGAAGAAGGAGCCCACAATGATGCCTATCGAGTAGGTCTCAAAGCCAAAGGTCGGGTAACTCAGAACAGGTCGGGAGAGGAAAGGGATGAGCCCAATGGTAAAGCCGGCCCAGGCGGTCAGTTGGTAAAGCAGTTCACCGCGCGGATACCGGTCTGCCAGACGTCCCCCTAGGTAGTAGCCCACACTCAGGTAGATCATCATCAAGCCTATCAAGTTGGCCCAGATGAGCTGTGAATCGCCGAAATATGGGGAGAGAAGGCGAGAGGCAGACATCTCCACACCCAGGACGGTCATGCCACTGAGGAATACGACGGGGAGCAAGAAATGGTCCTTGCGGAGTGGCGTTTCTGCATGGGGCATAGTGGCCGAATTATATGCTATCCGATAGGTGAGAGTAAAGGCCTGTTGACCCCGGACTGGATCTTGTGCCCTGTTCCTCTTTGACAGGCGCGGCCGATTGTGCTAGAGTATGGGTAGCAACGGTTCTTGGAATGTTGGACTACGTGGGGGCAACAGCAGCTTGTGGGCCTGGTGCGGCCGTGGCACACGTTGGCACCAGGGAGAGGGAGGGTCGTGGCAGAGCAATCGTTGACTAGGGTGCCTGAGGGAGACCAGCGCCCATCCGAGGATTTCGAGGAGGCAGCTCTTGCGGTCGGGGCTCTTGAGGAGATCCTTGGCTGCTTCGTGGACCTGATTGTCCTGTCCACGGATGCCACCGAAGGTTCGCTGATGCTCCTGCATGAGGGCCGTGAACTGCTGACCATAACCTCTGCCAGGGGTCTCGGCAGAGACATTGTTGAAGGTACCAGAAGGCACTTGGGAGAGGGGATATCTGGTTGGGTGGCCAAGCACAAGGAACCTCTCTTGTTGGTGGGGCCGATCAAGGATTCCCGGTTCTCGGGCGTGGGACGAGGCATCAAGGACGCACTGTGCGTTCCCCTTATGACGACGGACGAGGTCATTGGTGTGCTGTCGGTGAGCAATAGGAGGGACGATGGGAACTTCGATCAGGCGGATCTGGACCGCCTTGTGGCCATTGCCCGGCCGGCAGCCAAGATGATAGTCTTGACCCTGACCCAGCGGGAGGCGGATGCCGAAAGCCGCGCCTGGGAGCGGAAGCATTTGGCGCAGGAGATCCACGACGGCCCGATGCAAGAACTGTCGTCGGTGATCTTGCTGATCGAGCTGTACAAGAGAATCATGATGGATGATGCCGAGCGGGCCCAGAAGGAGCTAGCCAGAGCCAAGGACCAGGCGATGGAATGCCTTCAGGATCTTCGTCATTTTGCCTATGACCTTCGCCTCACAGACCTAGAAAAGCTGAGCCTGTTGGACGAATTGAGGCGATACACGACGGAGTTCCAAAAGAGGACCGGTATCTCCGTCAATCTGGACGTCGGCCGGATGAGGAAGGAACTGCCCCTGGGGGTGAAGAAGAATCTCTACCGTATTGTCCAGGAAGCGTTGACCAACGTACGCAGACATGCGAAGGCCAGCGAAGTGGAGATACGATTGGAGTTGTCAGAGCAGCAATTGGAGTTGAGCATCGTGGACAATGGTCGAGGTTTCGATCTACAGGAGGCGCTCGATAGGGCTCAGCTGGAGAAGCGTTTTGGTCTCTTGGGAATACAAGAGCGCGCCTACCTCATGGGAGGCAGTTTTGACATGGAGAGCGCTCCTGGGAAGGGGAGCATCCTAAGGATTGCTCTGCCCGTGTGAAGTTGACTTTTCCCCAATCTTGGGCCATTATGTGGGCGGTTTGCATGCGGGTGTAACTCAGTTGGCAGAGTGTCTGCTTCCCAAGCAGAATGTCGTGGGTTCGAATCCCATCACCCGCTTTGTTGAGGACCTGTAGCCCTTCTGTCGTTGAACCACTACAAGTTTTGTGTAGGTAACTTCGTGGCTTGGCTGCAAGAGCAAGGCATCAATTCCCCTGAAGAGATCAGCGCCCACCAGATCAGAGCCTACTTGGTGGGACTGCTGGCGCTGCGCTCTGGAGAGGCGCACGACTAGACACCTGGCGCACCCCACCATTGCAGGCTACCCGTCTTCATCCTACATTCCTTCTGAGGCCCTGCTGTTTCAGTACAGACCACACAGTGCTTACCTTTTGATACATTCTCCTCCTCAACAGCGGGGCCTCGTCCTACTATTCCCGACTCAACTTGCGAACTCTTGCCACTTGTGGTACAATCCACTGAGTTGGCTTCCCCACTTCGTCAACTTGCTGACATACGTTACCTCGTCCTGCCAGATCTTGTCGTTCAGACTGTCAATAAGAAGAGAGGAGGAACTACATGAGAACCCTTGCGCTTCTTGGAATGGCGGCGATTCTCCTGGGGTTTTTCTTTCAGTGCTGCCCCTCCACGGCGCCGGAAGCTCCCCCGGTTCAAGCCCCTGCCGAGGAGGCAACTGCCCCGCCGACACCCACTGAGGTTCTGCCGGTAATCACCGAGACCCCTAGACCGACGGATACGCCCACCCTTGCGCCGACACCCACGCCATCGGCGACCGAGAATGACCTCAGCTACCTATTGTGTGAAATGGAATGTCTTGAAGATATAGTTGAGTTGAGTGAGGGTATGGGGAGCGCGATGAGCTTGGCAGTAGAAGACCCACTCAACTTCTGCTCGCAATATTGGGATGTAACATACCAGACCGAAGCAGGGAGGATCGCGGCCACTCACAGCGCATGTCCTGAGCCAACCACGCCTTGTCTTGCACCGATTCGGGATGAATACACTCTGGCGTTTGCCAGAGTGCTTGAGGGTAGTGAGGCCATCAGCCAGTGGTGCGCACGGGGCGACATATCTGATATCGCAGGCTTGATGGGGGTCAGCGATGTCCTGGATGAGGGGACTCGACACATGGAGCGGGCGAGTGAACTAATCGAGCAATGTGAGCTTGACTGAGGCTATCATCTGCCATCCTCGGCGGCTTGTCTGGCTCTGTGCCGTTTGAGGTGGCCGCCAACCTCGGACAGTGGAGGATAGGCAGAGAGACATGATCAGAGTCTGCATGAACTGCGATACTGAGAACCCCGCTGATGCTGTCACCTGCTCGGAGTGTGGCATGAGCCTGACACGCGCCCCCACTGGCGAGACGGCTGAGAAGGCGAGAGCGCGGATGGCGCGAGCTAGGTCTGTCAACGGAGACGCACAGGATTCCACAGAGCCAGGAGCAAAGCAGATGCGGTACATCAGATGGGGCCTAGGACTCGCTGGTATGGCTTGCTGGACAATCCTGGTTGGGACGGGAGGCTACTGCTTCGGGATACTTGTGGGGATGAGTTCTGGGGGCTTCAACCCGCCTCATGATGCACAGTGGTATGCGGATAGAGGCATCGCCATCATCTACGGAGCATCTGCGTTGGCGCTGGCACCCTGGATCGTTGGCGGCATTGTGCTTGGTGTACGCTGGCGGAGGTCAAGAGCGTCGGAAGCCCCTGAAGATACCGAACAGGACGCTGGGTGAGGGAGTATGAACCATGACACTCAAAGACAACGCTGAGGAGCTGGCTCTCATAGCTCAAGAGATAGGAGCTGAGGTCAGACGTGGCACTGCGGGCTATCCAGGGCGCGAGGGACGCTTTGATGTAGCTGAGTTCGAGATTGAAGAGCTACTCTACAAACTGAAAGACCAGAAGGTAGTGCTCATCATAGCGCCTCTTGGCCCCACCGAGGAGCTACCTGTGATCTGTGGTCTGTGTGGGACGCCGTATGGTGAGGATGAATGCCCAACCTGCAAGAAAGAGCGGGAAGATGTCTAGGAACCAGTGGATGGTCATAGCGGTGCTAGGAGCAGCGGTGATGCTTGTCTTTGGCTGCTTAGGCAGCTTTGCCTTGACATATTTGATGGAAGGACCCTCTGAGAGGGCAAAGGGGCTGGAACCGATCGACAGAGCGACTGCTGTCATCTCAGAAACTCGATTGCCGAGACAGACTGCGACAACCATTCCTCCAACAGATACGTCAGCGCCGCCCTTACCAACGAGTTTGGCGACTTCCACTCCACCAAGGGTGCCAGCTGCGTCCCTGATCGAAAAGATAGACCATGCAGACGGGTACGATTGGCGTTCTGCTACCCGCGCAGATAGGACTCAGCTGTGCAGGTGGCTCGCTGGCAATGAACTGCGGGCGATGGGCAACTCGCCGGGATGGAGCTACTACTACGACGGATTGACGGCGTTCTACGATACCAGTGAGCCCATAGTACTACAACAGAAGATCTCCGAGATGGCAGCTATGCTGGGTCTCCTGAGCACGCAATGAACACAGCGTGGCATTACCGGGCGGGCCGAGGCGACGCGCCGTATGATGGTGAGGAGTGCCCCGCCTGTAAGACAGAGCGTGAAGATGCTAAGAAGCTGATTGAGCGAAGGCTGCGGGAGGATCGGGAGGAGAAAGACGACAAGGACAGCCTGATTAGGGACGTGGAGGAGTGGTTGAAGGAGCGGGAGGACCGACTGGGAGCTTGACCGGCCAGTGGCGGCCCATGGTTGGCCAGTGGCACCGCTTGACAGGGAGTACAATGTCTAGTATGCTACTATTGCTCAGGTTGGTGCCAAACTCTTGCGCAAGTGAGGAGGTTCGATGAGTCCTTTGCAACCGACGTACAATCGTCTCAGTTTGTCGGTGAAGTACATCTCGGTATTCTTGCCCTTTGACATCCCTGGATTCTTACAGGTGCTGAGGGAACAAGGATACTTTGTGACGCCGTCGTTGGAGGAGGCCACGGCCGCTGTTCCTTTCGGCGCCCGACTCGGCGCGTCGGGACTCGTAGCTAGGAAAGCTGACGTTGGGATTCGGGTTGACGGGGACCGACAAATCTTGGGAGTAGTTGCGCCAAATGCGTCTACTGCCCTGACCGAAATGGACTCGCTGGAATCTCTCTTGAAGGATGGAACGGGCGTCGACAGCCCTGGCCTAGCGCAGTACTATGAGTTCTTGGCTAGTCTTACCGTAAGGGCCAAAGTGAGCCCTCTTGAGAGTTGGAACCGACATCTTGCCGACGTGCCTCTTGTCCAACAAGCATCGCGACTAATGGGAATGAAAGTGTCGCCCTTCGGGCTTAGACTCGCTCCCGTGAGACAGGTCCCCAATCAACCAGATTGGTGCGAGATTCGCATCGAGCCACAGGTGCAGTCCCCACGCGATTCTCACTATCTGGAGATAGTCTTCCGTGGAGCTAATAGGGACAAGGTATTTGCCTTTGTTAGTGGCTTTGAAGAGACCCTGGATGGGTTGATATCGCTGGTAGAGGGGGAATAGTTGCGATGGGTTTGGCTATAAGTGAGAATACTTCGGCCTCGATCGGCTCGGTTGAACCGGCGGCTGACCCCGTCCTTTCGATTGGTACATCGGGCTCTATCATCTACGCTACAGGGACCTTGATTTATAGCCCTCTTCAGATTGACCCTGGTGTGTACGTGGCGGAGGAAGAGCAACAGAAGCTGAGAATCCGCCCATATCCATTCTGGGCACATGCTACAGCGAGTCTAATGGGCGAGATACATCCAGAGACAACGTATCCCAACCCGGTGATGGACCCTTCCGTGCGCCCTCTACTTACAGAGACGGTGAGCGGGTTGCTCAGGACCTTGCTGCTCCTCCTAGAGATGCACGCGTATCAAAGCGGCGTCGTAGTAACAAGGGTCGAAGTTCGGCGGTTCATTGATCCAGATGATGATTCGGAAGAGATCGTAGTGACCCAGTGGGTAGTGTTGGCGCCTGAGACAGCGTTGCGCTATTGGGATCGGCTAGGCGGCAAAATCGAGAGATGGGCTGGCCTTCTTGTAGGCGAGTTGGCCAACGTTCTCTTTCAGCAGATAGTTGTACGGGTGAGGTGGGAGACAGGTGTCCGCCCCTTTTGACCCTCTTCACTTCGTTGGCCTAGGCCAGCGGCTAGCACAGGTGGCCACCACAGAGTGCGAGCTTAGAACCGCCGTGGGACGGGCATACTACGGGCTCTTTCTGCTGGCCAGAGATAGAAGAGGAATCACAGGGCGTGATCGCGTGCACGTCAGAACGATCAACGCCGTGAAGAGTCAAGCAGGGTATTGGGCGACCGGGTGCCAGTTGGACGACCTGCGAGAATTGAGATGCGTGGCCGACTACGAAGTAGTCCCCGAAAAGCCGCAGGACCGAGACTGGCAAGTCAATTGGTCGCGGGCACTTAATATCGTCAATCACATTAGTCCTAAGCTCCAACGACTGTAGACCCGCGGCCCACGGCGAGAGTCACTCATTCATTCGCAACCGCGTGAGGACTGCCCCGGTTTTCCCCTCTCCAGGCGCTTCCACGCCTGACTGGGAAGTCCGACTGGCGGAGACGACGAAGACTATGTTCTCGCCCATCACATACGCTCGTCTGGCTTCAGAATATAGGTGGGGACGCCCAGCATAGCAGCGAACCGCCCCCTGATACAACGGACAAGAGTCAGGGGATAGATGCTGGCAGGAACACCTAGCCCCTCTGCTATGGAGATGAAACTATGAGTGCTGCGGCCAAGGCTGGAGCGTCCTGCCTCTTCTCCTCCCTTCTCACAAAACGGTAGGACGTGCTGGCGCTGAGGATCTAGAAAATGAGAGCCAAGGCCAGCGGCACGCCGGTCAGTCACGAAAAGCTGGTGAAAGCGAGGCCAACGGCGATGGGCAGGTTTTTCATCGCCCAGGAATAGGTCACACCGATGCCCTGCTCCCAGTCCTGTCGGCTGATGCTTGACCGAGTACCTGATCGTCCCTGTTGTGCACGCCTACATCTCAATGCTCATGGCCACGGCTTCTCCTCCCCCCAGGCAGAGAGCAACCAGGCCTAGATTGGCGCCCCGATCCTTCATGGCGTAGGTGAGGGTCACCAACAGGCGGGTACCACTGCAACCGACGGGGTGTCCCAGAGCAATTGCTCCGCCGTTGACGTTGAGCTTACCCCAGTTCAGGCCCAGCTTCTTGCCATCAGCGATGCTCTGGGAAGCGAAGGCCTCGTTCATCTCCAACAAGTCAAAGTCATCTATCTTGTAGCCCGTTTTCTTCATCAGCTTTTCTACCGCGTGGACGGGTGCGAAGAAGATCCACTTTGGCTCCACCGCTGCCTGTGCAAAGCCGGTGATGCGAGCCAGAGGCTCGACGCCCAGGTCTTTCGCTTTCTGCGCGCTGGTAATCACCACCGCCGCCGCGCCATCGGTGATGCCAGGGGAATTTCCAGCGGTGCACTTGCCGTGTTTCTTGAAAACCGGCGGCAGCTTGGCCAGCGCTTCCATGCTGGTATCGGCACGAGGGTTCTCGTCCGTATCGAAGATGATGGCCTCTCCCCTGCGTTGGGGCACGGTCATGGGCACAATCTCTCTCTTGAACTTCCCTTCATTGATGGCCCGCACTGCCTTTTGATGACTGCCCAAGGCGAACTCGTCCATCTCTTCACGGGTAATACTCATCGCGTCGGCGATGAGCTCGGCTGCGTTACCCATGTGCCAGTTCTCGGTCATGCACCACAGAGCATCGTGTACGGTGGCATCAATGA
>NJBK01000051.1 GCA_005223035.1 Chloroflexi bacterium B3_Chlor | reverse complement strand
CAGGGGATAACTGAGCTGCTGAAGCTACAACGAGAGGCATACAAGCGGTAGCAATCGTGGATCAGGCCAGCGGCCCCTTCTTGTGAGCATGGGCCTCCAAGGAGAGCTGGATGATCCTATCCACGAATTCCATAGGGCTGATCCCCACCTCGGCGGCCTCGTGAAAGATACAGGTGGAAGGGGTCATTCCGGGTAAGGTGTTGGGCTCGCTAACGATCACCTCGCCGTCAACCACGAAACCGTCCATGCGAGCATATACCTTCAACCCCAAGACTCTGTATGCCTGCACCATCACCTCTTGGACCCTGCGGATCACCTCCTCAGGCAGCCTGGCCGGCGTGATGTTTTCACCCTCACCTGGCAGGAATTTCTCCTCCACCGTCAAGAAGTCACCCTTCCGTAGGGTTTCGGTGGGTGGCAAGGCCGTCATCTCCCGATTGCCGATCACGCCACACGTGATCTCCATACCGACCAGAAGCTCCTCCACCAGGGCGGTAGTGTCCCACTGGAAGGCGTTTTTCAGAGCCGATCCCATTTGCCCTGGCTCTCGCACCACCGACAGACCCGTACTGCACCCCTCCCGAGTAGGTTTGACAACGCATGGATAGCCCAAGGTGTCTTCCACTTGGCCCAGTAAGTCCTCTTCGTTCTCGCCCCATTCCCTCTCGGTGATGGCCAGGTACTTGGGGACATGTATCCCTGCTCCGGCCAGGAGCTTGCGCTGCATGAGTTTATCCATCCCTATCGCCGAGGCCATTACCCCTGACCCGGTGTAGGGGATTCCTAGTAGCTCCAGAAGCCCCTGGAGACAGCCGTCCTCCCCATATTTGCCATGCAGCCCGATGTATATGAAATCAGCAACGGATTTCAGCTCCTCGTAAGCAATTCGACTAGCCTCATCTTCGAGACGAGCAGTTATGTCAGTTGTAGTGTTCTGCACCAAGAGTTGCAGGGGAATCTGCCAGAAGGTTCCTTGCGCGTCGAGAAAGATGGGTATGCCCTCATACTTTTCCGGGTTCAAGTTGAAGTAGATGTTGCGCCCGCTCTCAAGGGATATCTCCCTCTCCGACGACATCCCGCCCAAGACCACCCCCACACGCAACTTCTCCCTGTTCTTCTGCTCCGTCATACGTTCCTCGTTTGCAGCTTGCTTGCGTCCTACAATGGCCCCCTCTTGCCCTCGTGCGCCTCGAGGGCGAGCTCGATCATGCGATCGAAGAGCATCATGGGATTTAGGCCAACGTCCGCCGCCTGGTGAAACAGAAAGGAGGAAGGAGCCATGCCTGATGAGGAGTTGGGGTCGGTAATCAGTACCCGATTGCCGCCCACTAGGAATCCATCAATGCGACCATAGTTCTTCATCCCTAGAGCCTGGTAGGCCTTCACGACTTCTTCCTGTATCTTCGCCAAGACCTCCCTATCTACGCGCGCCGGAGTGATCTTCTGAGACTGCCCAGGCATGTACTTGTCCTCGTAGGTTAGATACTGGTTTTCTGTGGCAGTCTCAGTGGGTACCAGCGGCTGCAGTTCGTCGTTGCCGAGGACAATGCACGAGAACTCCAGACCGCCAAGATACTCCTCAACCAGCACCAGATTATCCCAGGAGAAAGCCTCTTCTAACGCACCATCTATCTCGCTCTTCTCACTCACCACCGAGACGCCGATGCTGGAGCCCTCTCGATCAGGCTTAATCACGCAGGGCAAACCGATGATCTCGACAATCTCGTTGCGAACCTTTTCGGGATCCTCCTCCCAACCTAGATCCTCCACCAGCAACTCCCTCGCCACCTCGACACCTGCCTGCTTCAATACCATGTGAGCCATGTACTTATCCATGCATACCGCCGAGGCCAGTACGCCAGAGCCGGTGTAGGGGATTCGAAGGAATTCTAGAAGCCCCTGGGTGCATCCGTCGTCTCCATACTTGCCATGCAGAGCGATGAAGGCGAACTCGATGAGAGAACGCAGATCCTCGTAACACACCCTCTCCGCTTCTCCCTCCAGACGAGGTACGATGTCAGAAGTGGTGTTCTGGATCAACAGCTTCTGGGGTATGTGCCACAACCGCGCTTGCAGATCCATGAAGAGGGGGATGGCAGCATACTTCTGGGGATTGAGGTGCACACACACCTGTCGCCCACTGGCCAAGGAAGCTTCCCTCTCCGAAGAGATGCCCCCCAGGATTACGCCTACACGCATCACAGACATCGTCGCATCCATAGAGATCCCATCAGCTATTTCACATTATAGCAAGTGCGAAAAGTGGAGGCAAGAAGGACAAATCAGTGCAGTTATGCAGACGGCGAGGTCTCTCAGCTCTCGTGTTCTCTGACCGCGTGGCGCACTGCTTCGGGGACCCGCACCGGCCGACGACTGTCCTTGTCCACATTGACGACGACAATGTGGCCTGTGGCAACCAGTTGATCCGAACCGTTCTTGTAAACCGAGAACTCGAAGGTCAGGCTGCTACTACCTATGTTGCCAATCCGGGTATGTACATTCAGTACCTCATCATAGTAGGCCGGGGCCTGGTGGCGACAGAGGGACTCCACGTACAGCAAATCCATCCCCTCGTGCAAGAGATCCTGGTAGCTGTACCCAATGGCCCGCATATACTCCATCATAGCCACATCGAAATAGGTGTAGTAGTGCCCGAAGAATACGTGGCCCTGGGCATCTGTCTCCACATACCTAACCTTGATGGGATGGTAGAATCTGAATCTGTCATTCATGCTGGCTATCTAGCCTTCTTCGGTCAGCAGACCGGTCGACAGCATAACGCGAATCAGTGCTCGCCGGTCAAGGGCACGAAACCAACACCCATTATGTTATGGAACTGGATCTCTCCGTTCTCCTTCGTAATGAGCCATAGAGTCTGGTACCACCCCGGAGGGCCCACGGGGATGACCAGGCGACCGCCATCTTTCAGTTGTTCGACGATAGGCTGGGGCACGTGGTCAGGCGCCGCCGTGACGATGATCCTATCATAGGGAGCGTGTTCCTCCCAGCCGTAGTAACCGTCATGGTTCGAGGTCCGTATGTTGTCATACCCAAGCCTCTCCAGCCGCTCCCTGGCCGAAGCAGCCAGTTCGGGGATAATCTCCACTGTGTGAACCTCATCGATTATCTGGGCCAGTATCGCCGCCTGATAGCCTGAGCCAGTGCCGATCTCCAGCACTTTGTCACCCCTCTCCAACTCTAGGAGTTCCGTCATCACCGCCACGATGTCAGGGGCAGAGATGGTTTGGCCGTAGCCGATGGCCAAGGGGCGATCGCCATAAGCCAGATGAAGATACTCGTCAGGTACGAACTCATGTCGACGCACTGTTCTCATCGCCTGCAAGACCTCGGGATCACGGACACCCCGCGACTCTATCTGGTAGTGCACCATGCGCTCCCTCTCCTCGACGTACGCATCCTCCGCAGGGCCAGAAGTGGGTGATGGAGTGGCGGCAGTTTCCGGCGACGCGGCCGCTTCTTCCTGTCTCGGAAGAGGTTGAATCATCAGCTTGCGTGCGTTCCACAGGAAGAAGAGGACAGCTACGAAGGCAAGAAAAGCGCCCACGACGATAAAAGCTCGACCCTTCCTAAGTCCCATCCTCGCCTGCCTCTCTGCTGGCCAAAAGCCTCCTGTTCTTCATTGTACCATTTGCATGCCTGCACATCAAGCGTGCGTATCCTTGACGACACGTGTGGAACGTGCTATAATGGTCTGGGTTCATAGCGATGCGGGCACGGAGCAGGGGGGCAAGAATGCCAGGGAAGATGAGGGCCGTGATCAAGGCAGAGGCAGCGCCAGGCGCCGAGATAGCCATGGTTGACATCCCCAAGGTTGCGCCGGGGGAGGTCTTGGTCAAAGTCAAGGCTACCTCCATCTGCGGTACCGACGTCCACATCTACGAGTGGGATCCCTGGGCCCGGCGTCGAATCAAGCCACCAATGGTCTTCGGACACGAGTTCGCGGGTGAAGTCGCAGAAGTTGGCAAAGGGGTCACCACCCTAGAGCCGGGCGACCATATCTCTGCCGAAACTCACATCGTATGCGGTGTCTGCTATCAATGCCGCACAGGTCAGGCTCACATTTGTGAGAGTGTGTCCATCGTCGGCGTCGACCGCCCTGGCTCTTTCGCTGAGTACGTCAGCATTCCGGAACAAAACGCTTGGCTGAACCCGCCGGATATGCCACCAGAGGTGGCCTCCATACAGGAGCCCTTCGGGAATGCCGTACACTCTGCTCTCTCTACAGATCTGGCAGGCAAGACCGTACTTGTGACCGGTTGCGGGCCCATTGGCCTGATGGCGATTGGCATAGCGAAAGCTGCGGGTGCGTCAGCAGTCTACGGCACTGAGGTCGTCCCTTACCGTCTGGAGCTAGCTTCCCGGACTGGAGTGGATCTCGTTCTCAATCCCAAGGAGACCGACGTACCGCGCGAGATCATGACGGCCACTGATGGATCGGGTGTAGATGTGCTACTGGAGATGTCTGGGAGCCCCTCGGCTATGCACGAGGGGTTCGCTGTGTTGCGCAGAGGAGGGTATGCCGCGCTGCTGGGAATCCCCTCTGAGCCGGTAGAACTGGACCTGACCAACGAAGTCATCTTCAAGGGTGCGACAGTGTATGGTGTATCCGGCCGCCAGATTTGGAGGAGTTGGTACCAGACCAAAGCTCTTCTGAGCTCTGGCGCGGTGGACGTAGACCCTATCATCACTCACCGGCTTCCATTGGAGGACTTCGAGAAAGGTTTGGAGCTGATGAGCAGGGGGCAATGCGGCAAGGTAGTGCTTCGCCCTTGAACTCTGGCAGGGAGAAAGGAAAGTCCAAAATGGCCCAGGATAGAATTGCATTCCTCGCGGAGGACATCGAGCGTCTGAAGGAACAGGGACTGTACATCACCATCCACACCATCGGCTCGTCTCAGGAAGCCTGGGTAACGGTTGACGGGAAGCGCGTCCTGAACTTCTGCGCCAACAACTACTTGGGCCTAGCCAACAACCCCAAGATGAAGGAGGCGGCCAAGAAGGCCATTGACGAGTTCGGCGTGGGACCGGCCGCGGTGCGCTCCATCGCCGGCACCATGACTCTGCACCTGGAGTTAGAGAAGCGGCTTGCTGAGTTCAAGCAGGTGGAAGACGCCCTGTCGTTCCAATCGGGTTTCAACGCCAATCTGGCCGTCATCCCCGCGCTGATGGGCAGAGAGGATGTGATCTTCTCCGACGAACTGAATCACGCCAGCATAATAGATGGGTGCCGCCTATCTCGGGCCAAGGTTGTCCGCTTCAAGCACCGTGACGCGGACTCGCTGCGAGAGGCCGTTGAAGGGGAAACCCAGTATAGAAGGCGATTGATCATCACGGACGGCGTCTTTTCCATGGATGGAGACATAGCGCCCCTGGACAAACTGGCCGACATCGCGGACGAACACGGGATAGCTCTGATGACTGACGATGCCCACGGCGAAGGGGTGCTGGGGCGTGGCGGACGAGGCATCGTGGATCACTTCGATCTTCACGGCAGAGTTGACATCGAGGTTGGCACGCTCTCCAAGGCCTTTGGTGTGATGGGCGGCTATGTGGCCGGAAAGAGAAGGGTGGTGCAATGGCTGCGTCAGCAAGGACGCCCCTTCCTCTTTTCCAGCGCCGTGACCCCCGCCGATGTGGCAGCCTGCATCGCCGCAGTCGACTTGCTGGAGGAGTCAACCGAGTTAGTGGACAGGCTTTGGGAGAACACGCGCTATTTCAAGGCAGAGATGACGAATCTCGGGTTCGATACCGGCCAGAGCGAGACGCCTATAACCCCGGTGATGCTAGGAGAGGCTCCCCTAGCCTTCGAATTCTCCAAGAGGCTCTTCGATGAAGGGCTATTCGCCATGGCCTTAGGATTCCCCACCGTGCCCCGTGGGAAGGCTCGTATCAGGGTCATGCTCTCCGCTTCCCACAGCCAAGATGATCTCGATCAAGCGCTGGGCATCTTCAAGAAGGTGGGCCAGGATACAGGAGCGATCTAGTTTCACACGGGCGTCATCGCCCGTCTCCCTTTGCCAGGAGGAGTGATAGGGGCATCACGATCCCAATCATGGCAACAGAGACGAGGAAAGGCAAATCCGGACGAGAGGCATATAGCCATCCGGCCACGTAGGGGGCCAAGACCATCGAAACGTTGAACGTGGTGTTGAAGAAGCCGTAAGCCAGGCCGACACTCGTGGTACTCACGACTCTGCCGGTTAGAGCCAGCGCGAGCGACCGGCAAGCATTGAAGGCTCCCCTCAGGAAGAACGACACCGCGAGGAGTGGCAGTGCCCGAGACCTCAAGAAAACCAGCAGGGAGACAAGAACCAGGCCCTGCCCAACGACGAACCCACCGACACCCTCGGAGAGCCTCCCGAGCCATAGGCTGAGCACGGTCGCACCCAAGGCGTGAACTGAACCGAGAAACCCGATCCACGCGAGCTCGACCCCGACGACCTCCTCTAGATAATTGGGGGTAAATGGCTGCCCCAGATATGGGGCGAAAAAGATCACAACGGCGAGGGACGAGACAAGGAGTAGACGCCTGTTGGCTAGGACTTGCCGCAAGCCAAAGCCGACTGGGGACGAGTCAACAGGCTGCTCGCTGACCTGCGTGGTCACGAGAGTGGATAGAGCATAGAAGAACCCCTCTACTGCAAAGACCGCCCCAAAACCTGCTCGCTCCCCCAACCACCCCCCGATGGTGGGAAAGACTACCAGGCCCAGTGCGAAGGCCTAGTACAGCATGGTGAAGACACGATTGAGATCCTTGCCTCCACTCCCGTGAGCAACATAGGCGTGAATCGCGAGCAGGCAACACGCTGAACTGTAGTGCAGCAGGAATCCAAGAATAGACTGACGCCAGTCGCGGGCAGCAACCAGGAGCAGAACCGCCAGAGTGCCTGCAACACAGCCCCTGAGCAGGGTTTTCTTTCGACCATAGCGATCGGCCAGGATGCCCACGGGGATGAAGCCGAAGACCATTGCCACCGGCGCCAGGGACAGCACCAACCCAATCTGCAAGGAGTTGGCTCCCAAGCTCTTTACGCACAGCGGTTGAATGTAGAACCACATCCCCTACCGCTCCCCCACAGAACCATGGAGAGCATGATGAGGAAGTTGTCTCGGCTAAGGCCAAATAGCGGTCCTCTCACCAGTCTACAGTCTTCAGTTAGGTCGCCCAATGCGACTGGAGAGACGATCTGGTGGCCAAGACGGCCACGTCGACTGGGTGGCGCAGACGGCAACGGCGCCGGTATTGACATCGTGAGAGCTGGGGCCGGAAGTTCGATACGTGGGAGGGCTTACGAAGGCTCGCCGCATCCGCCTTCCGCAAGAAATGCGGGTCGGGGTCGGATGTAACCCCTGCACACTCAGACAGAAGAGAGAGCAGGATTCAGTGTCCGATGAACCTGCTCACCAGTAGGAGTCTCTCCAGCGGATAGATGATCACGGCTATGTCAGCACAATGAGCCCGGCCCGGGTCCGCCGTCGCCCTACGCTGTGTCTCCTCAGTTCGGCTTCCCCCAAGACCCGCGGGACATAGCTACGAACCCTCCGCTTCCATGATCACCACCTCATCCGGCCACAGTTCCTTGAACCGTTCAGCGTCGGCCCGAGAGCCCACAATGCCTCCCCAATGCATCGGGATCACCACTTTGGGCTTGATCTTGCTAGCAGCTTCCACCGCCTCGTCCGCTGTCGCCACATAGACGCCGCTCACGGGGAGCATTGCGATGTCCACCTCAAGCCCATCCATCTCAGGTATAGGATCCGTGTCGCCGGCATGATAGATCCTCGTACCTTCCACAGTCAGGATGAACCCCACCCCTCCAGCCTTCCTCGGATGAAAGCGCTTGTTGACGTTGTAGGCAGGCATGGCCTCTATGGCCACGTCGTCGACGGTCACTCTGTCGCCGGCCTTCACCCATTTCACATCGCCCTTCAGCTTCCCTCTGCAGTTCTCGGCGGCAACGACAACCGTATCTTTCCGTCGTATCTTGGCCACATCCTCTGGGCTGCAATGGTCGTAGTGGTCGTGGGTGATGCAGATGATATCGGCCGGTTCAGGCTCGCCGACCAGGTCGAGGGGGTCTATGTAGATCGTCTTCGATGCTGCGATCTTGAACGCATCGTGTCCCAGCCAAGTTACTTTCTCCAGCACATCTCACCTCCTAACTGACCACCCCAAGCTCACGCGGCAATACTCAAGAAGACAAACCTTCGGGCGAAGCCGAGAAACACAAGGGAGAGGAGACCCAGCCAATTGGGAGGTGACCAGACCTCACACCGCCTCGGAAGTCCCCTCACTTTCCGCGACCATTTTCAGGAAGTAGCGGTGGAAACGTGCGTCGTCGGTCAACTCCGGGTGAAAGGCTGTCGCCAGCAAGCTTCCTTGACGGGCAGCGACAATACCTCCGTCCGCGAAACGGGATAGGACTTCCACTCCTGCGCCCACTGACACAATGAGAGGAGCTCGGATGAAGACACCGTGGAAAAGGCACCCCTTCTCGCTCGGCGCGCTTACGGCGTCCAGGGCCGGCACCGGGATGTCGGCTTCGAAGCTGTCAACCTGCCGTCCAAAGGCGTTGCGCTGAACCGCCAGGTCCATCACCCCGATGACAGGCTGTTCTCCTTCCTCAATGTGTTTGGCCAAGAGGATCAAACCGGCGCACGTGCCCCAGACGGCCTTGCCTGCATCGGCCAGCTTCTTGATCGGCTCTATCAGCCCGTACGTCACTGCGAGTTTGCCAGCAGTGGTGCTCTCACCCCCAGGGATGATCAGACCCTCCAGGCCCTCCAATTCCCTTGGCAGCCGCACCTCAACCGCTTCTGCGTCCAGGCTACGCAGCACCTTGATGTGCTCTATGAAAGCCCCTTGCAGCGCAAGGACCCCGATCCTGCTCATTCGCACCTTTGCAATAGGGAAAGCGGCCTACCAGCCTCTCTGAGCCAGAAGTTCCGCCTCAGGGATCTCCGAGATCTCAAGGCCAGGCATCGCTTCTCCCAAACCCTTGCTGATCTCGGCGATGATCCCTGGATCATTGTAGTGGGTCACGGCCTCCACAATGGCCTTCGCCCTGCGGGGAGGATCCGAGGACTTGAAGATCCCGCTGCCTACGAAAACCCCGTCCAGTCCCAGCTGCATCATCATGGCCGCGTCGGCAGGCGTCGCGATACCTCCTGCCGCGAAGTTGACCACCGGTAGCCGACCTAGCTGCGCGGTCTCGACCACCAGTTCATAAGGGGTGCCCATCTCCTTCGCAGCCGCCATCCACTCCTCAGGAGCCATATGCTGCAACCGTCGTATCTCGCCCATGACGGCTCGAGCGTGGCGCACCGCCTCCACCACGTTGCCCGTTCCTGCCTCCCCTTTCGTGCGGATCATGGCTGCACCCTCACCGATGCGCCTCAGGGCCTCCCCAAGGTTGCGACAGCCGCAGACGAAAGGTATCTTGAAAGCCTGCTTGTCTATGTGATGCTCCTCATCGGCTGGAGTCAAAACCTCGCTCTCGTCGAGGAAATCCACTCCGAGAGCCTCCAATACCTGGGCCTCGACGAAATGACCGATGCGACACTTGGCCATAACAGGGATGGTGACCGCATCTATGATTTGAAGGATGAGTTCGGGATCGCTCATGCGGGCCACCCCACCATGGGCACGAATGTCCGCCGGTACCCGCTCCAGAGCCATGACGGCGCAGGCGCCGGCATCCTCAGCTATTATGGCGTGCTCAGGGGTGACCACGTCCATGATCACGCCCCCCTTCAACATCTGCGCGAGACCCCTCTTAACGGTCTCCGTTCCAGTTTCCTTCTCCATGGCAACCTCCCCTAACACCACGATCTGAATTCCACTTCGATTATACCGAAAAGCCACTATTTAAGCAAGCATTGGACGGCTCCGATGTCTTCGGAAAAGTGTGCCTAGTCGCCGATTCTTCAGAGTGGGGCCTGGTGGGAAGAAGGGCTTGAAAAGAGCTGAAACCAACCTTATAATCAGGGAGCAAAGAAGACGACTGAGTTCGCAGGAGGTGGAGTTCCGATGAAAGTCGGGATACCCAGGAGCCTATTCTACTACAAGCATCCCCACCTGTGGGTCACGTTCTTCGAGGAGTTGGGCCAGGAAGTCGTTCTCTCGCCTCCGACCAACAAGACCTTGCTGGAAGCTGCCGTAAGATTTGGGGAGGACGAGAGCTGCCTGGCAGTGAAGCTGGTCTTTGGCCACATTTCATATCTCATGGACAAATGTGACGCCATCGTCGCCCCAGCCTATTATGGTTTGCAGCCCGGGCGCTACAGCTGTCCCAAGTTCCTGGGTGTGCCCGACATTACCAAGAGCATCTTCAGGGAGAGGATTGAGTTCCTGCGTTGCGAGGTGGACGACGGCGAGTTCGAACCAGGCATGCGGCAACTGGCGCATACTTTCACTAAGGATCGGCACACGATCGAGCGGGTCATCTCGCGGGCCCTCGATAGCCGGGCAGAACACAAACACAGACTTCATCAGCGATACCGAAAGCAACTGGCCTCCGAGAAACGGAAGATCGTGGTCATAGGCCACGCGTACGTGATCCACGATGCATACGCCAACCTGAACTTGCTGGCGAAGCTACAGGACAGAGGCATGGAAGCCATCACCACTGACAGCGTCCCGCCGGCACCCCACGAATCCTTTCTCAAATGGGACTTTGCCTACGAGACCATGGGGCAGTTGAAAGAGGTACTGTCTCACGACATCGCTGGCGTGATCGTGCTGAGTAACTTCAACTGCGGGGTGGATGCCATCACCGTGCCCTTCGTCGAGCATGAACTAGAGCAACATGACATTCCCTGTATGCATCTGATCCTGGATGAGCACACCGGCGAGGCAGGCATGATAACCAGAGTGGACACCTTCGTTGATACGGTGAAGATGAGGGAGCGAGCGTGAAGGAGAGGATCTTCACTTTGCCACTCTGTGGGAACTCGTGGATGCCCTTCAAGACGGCAGCCGAGAAACTGGGTGTCCAGGTCGTGGTTCCACCGCCTATCACCAATGAGACCATCGCTCTAGGGGCCAGATACAGCCCCGAGGGCATCTGCCTCCCGTTCAAAGTCATCATCGGTAACTACCTCCAAGCGTTGGATCAAGGTGCCAACACGATGATGTTCTATATCAACAGCCGCGCCGGGTCCAAGAACCATGGCGGAGGCGGCGGCGGCATGTGCCGTCTCAGACACTACGGTCACTTGCAGCAGCTAGTGATGAAGCGGGCCGGGGTCGATGTGGACTTCCTCATCCTCGGGGAAAACGGGGGGCTCATCGGGCAGATAAAGGAAGTAACCGGCAGAGGGACTTGGGAGATAATCCAGGCGCTGAGAGTGGCCATCAAGAAGGTGCGCCTCATCGAGATGACGGAAGAGCTATCGTGGCGATACCGCGCCGTAGAGAAGCACCCAGGTGCGACGAGCAAGGCCCTCAACAAGGGCCTGGAGGTCCTGCAAGGGATTGACAGCTTCAAGGAGCTTGATGGGCTCAATCTCGAGTCTTTCTTCGCCGGCATAGAGACCGTTGAACGGGAACCGCTGCGCATTGGAGTCGTGGGCGAGTTCTACCTGCTGCTAGAACCAGCAAGCAACTGCCACATATACGAGATGCTTGGCGAACTGGGAGCCGAGGTTCACAGACATCTGGGCCTGGGCGAGGCCATACTTCGTTATCCGCCCGGCTTTGTCCTAGGCAAGTTGATGGCTTGGTGGCTAAACCAGAGTATCCCGCCACGTTCGGAGACGGCCAAGATCGCCGAGCCATACCTAACCTGCTCAGTGGGCGGCCACGGGAGGGAGTCGGTGGCCGACACCATCAGGTTCTACGAAGCAGGATATGATGGAGTGCTTCACCTTCTGCCCATGGGCTGCATGCCCGAAGTCACGGTAAGGCCCATTCTGCGCAAGATCAGCGAGGACTACAACTTCCCAGTGCTGACCTTGAGTTTCGATGAAGTCATCAGTGAGGGGGCCATCAGGATCCGAATCGAGACCTTTGTAGACGTCATCCGCTTGAGGAAAGAGCGAGGGGAGCGGCGCCATGCACTACCTGGGAGTTGACGTGGGAAGCGTGTCAGTCAAGTTCGCGCTCATAGATCAAGAGAAGAATGTGATTGATACGCTTTACATGCGAAACCACGGTGTGATCCCCACGGTCAAGAAGGGGATGGCCCAGTTCAGGGAACAGCTCCCTTCCGACATCGAGGTTAGCGGGGTTGGCGCTACTGGAAGCGGTGCAGGGTTCTCCAAGGTGCTGATCGGCGCTGACGTCCACAAGACAGAGATACTGGCTCATGCCATAGGCACGTTGCATTTTGTGCCCGATGTAAGCGTCATCTTCGAGATCGGCGGTGAGGACTCGAAGGTCATCTTCTTGCGCAATGGCATCATCACCGGCTTTGAAATGAACAGGATCTGCTCTGGCGGCGCCGGTGCGTTTCTGGATTCCCTGGCCGGCAGACTGAACATACCTATCAGTGACGTAGGTCACCTGGCCCTTGAGCGGGAGAACGAGGTGAGTATCGCCTCGCGGTGCACCGTCTTCGCCACAACGGATGCCGTTCACAAACTGAACTCCGGCTACAGACTGGAAGACGTTCTGATGGGCGTCTGCAATGGTCTTGTACGCAACTACCTGGCCATGTTATACCGCAAGGTCAGTCCCCCTCCCTACACCTTTCAGGGCGCCACCAGTAGAAATGTGGCTCTCAGATATGCGTTGGAGCAGCAACTAGGTGCCGAGGTGATCGTGCCTCCATACGCCGCGTGTCTTGGAGCCTTTGGTGCCGCCATTCTCGCCCTCGAGAACGGCACCACCCAGACGCGGTTCAAGGGTTTCCAACTGGCTGATTTCGAATATCAGATCAGGTCCTTCATCTGCCAGGACTGCGAGAATCACTGTGAGATAACGCAGATCCTGCAGAGCGGCGAACCCATCGCCAGCAACGGTTCTCGATGTGGAAAGCGGAACTTCTAGAGAGGCTCAGAGTGAGGGCTTCAGCCCTTAGGATGACCTAAACCAAAGTAGCGCCGGGCTGGAGCGCACCGCTTAAGACCCGTACGTGCTCCCTGTGCGCCTCTTGGAGGAGGGAGTCGCGGGTCGAAGGCGGAGTTCGCGCCACAGAAAGACGCGGCCATCCGCGCTCGGACGGATGGCCGTTCTCGAATATCGTACCTGGCACGAAGGTCACAGCGCTCGGAGGAATTCTGGTCGCAGGACCGACTCTCCCTCATTTAAGGCGCGATCAATGGTCAGCAGGAGTCCTTCCTGATCTCGCGGTAGCGTCCCTGCCAGAGCAAGATAGTTGGAGGCATGATTGGTCCTGAATACGCAGTGCGATACTCCCTCTATGCTGTCGATGATGACCCTCATTTCCTTGAGCATCTCAAGTGGCTCAGGAACCACGAATTCACCGGCGCTGACTAACCGGTGAAGCTCCGTACCGGGCACCACCATCAAGCTCAGCAATGAGAAGTAGGTGGGATCCATCGCACTCACTGCCTGGCCGGTGTCCACGGCGTGTTGATGCCACAGATCCACACCGCCAAGGCCTAGAACAGCGATGACCGACACGGCGAAGCCCGCTTCCTGCGCCTTCCTGACCGCCTCGATCATCTCGGCTGCAGTGGCACCTTTCTTGGCTCGGCGTAGTACCTCGTCATTTCCGCTCTCCAGCCCGAGATAGATGATGGACAGTTTCCCGTCCAGGAGCTCCTTCAACTCCTCGTCGGTCTTACGCAGGATATCCTGCGCGTTGCCATAGATGCCCACCCTCTCCAGTTTGGGGAACGCTGAGTCCAGAGCGTCCAGGATGGACACCAGCCGCCGGTTGCTGAGCACCAGAGCGTTACCATCGGCCAGGAATACGCGACGCGTCTCAGGCATGTGCGATCCAGCCATCCTGATGTCCTCCCCCACCTCAGCGGCTGGCCGGGCCTGGAAGGGCTTGTCCAGATAAGTACAGCAGAAGATGCATTCATTATGAGAGCAGCCGTAGGTCACCTGCAGTATGTAGCTTCCCGCCTCACTTGGCGGTCGAACAACGTTTCCGTAGTATCGCATTCACGCCCACCTCAACTCCGTCAAGTCCTGCGACCTAGTATAGTCGTGCGAACGACCTCTGTCAAATCTCGACGGACTACCTGAACAAGCCTGAGAAAAGCAAAGAGCCCCTCGATGGGGGCCCCTTGCCTTGCACCCTAGCTCATCCTCGGGAGGTGAGCCAGGGTGCTAACAAATCTACTATCGTCCATTGGCACCACCTCCTTGTATATAGAATGGCTCGCCAATAATGCGTTAATGAAAGCTGTTCGCGATGCAATGACCTCCTGCTGCTGCCTTCCAGGCCGACTCGATCAGCCGAGGGAGCAGTTGTGCACGAATTATCTGCTAGAATCCACCCTTTGTCAAGCTAGCTTCGGAGAGTGTGGAAAAACGAATCTCAAAGGTGCCGCTCGACTACTAATCCCGCCGCCTCACCGACTATTGGAGTCCCGCAGCAGCTTGGTGACGCTCGCGCTGGAGTTCATTCCGGTGCGCCCCTGGCACGATGCCAGGAGATCGCCACGAAATGGGATTTCCTGGCTCAAGCGATCGAGCCCCTTTGGGGCTCGCCGCGGGGGCCACCGGGGCTGAAATGCAGGAGCACGGGGCGTTCGGCTTGTTCAACACCCTCCTTCGTGAACAAGAGACCCAAGTCTCTGGGCTCGCTGCAACCTCAACGCTGGTACATCTGACTAGTCCGAGTCGCAAGTCTAGAATCTTCGACGAACTCGGGGCGCGACCGCTCCAAAGAGCGCACCGCAAGTTGGCACCTTGCGCTACACAACCATTTCGCAACTGTGCATGCCCCCTCGCAACGAGATCAGTAACAGGAAGACTGTGTTTGACTATCGTGATGGCTTCTGGTACAATGAAGTTATGACGCAGTGCGTCATGACTGTGAATCGGTTCGGTAGGTTTGTCTAGAGGAGGTCCAGAAATGGCAAGAAAGAAGGAAGAAACCACAACGGAAGAAGAGAAAAAGGTCAGTCCCGTGTTGGCGCCGCTGCGCAAGGTCGTCCTGGCAAGCATTGGGGCGGTAGCCATCGCCCAAGAGGAGGCCGAAGACCTGATCAACAAGCTGGTGGAGCGAGGCGAGATCGCCCGGGAAGAGGGCAGGAAACTCATGCAGGACATGATGGCCAAGCGACGAGAGAAGGTCGAAGCCCAATTCGACGCCCGGGTGGAGGGAGCCCTGGAGAAGATGAACGTGCCCACCAAGGCCGATCTCAAAGCCGTGGAGAAGAAGCTCGACGAACTGAACAAGAAGCTGGACAAGCTGGTCAAGTAACAGCGCCGAATCGCATGAGGGGGAAGAGGCGCAGGACGCCCTCTTCCCCCTCTTCTAGCTGAGAGACAACTCCCTTGCGCCTGATTAGGAAGTACCCCAACCGCAAGTTCTACGACATGGAGGGTAAGCGGTATGTCGCCCTGGCGGACATCTCTTCCCTGGTGAGAGCCGGGGAGGAAATCCAGGTCGTAGACAGCAAGAATGGGCAAGACATAACTACC
>NJBK01000014.1 GCA_005223035.1 Chloroflexi bacterium B3_Chlor | reverse complement strand
GCTCCCAGGCCACACCCCACTGGATGGCAGCCGGCTTAGACGTAGCATACAGTCGCGCCGCATCGCGCAGTATCCCAGGCGGCACCCACGTGATGCGCTCCACGTGTTCCGGCGGGTACTCGGCGGCGCGCTCCCTCAGTTCGTCGAAGCCAACCGTCCAATCCCTGACGAAGTCCTCGTCGTATAGCCCTTCCTCGATGATGACGTTGATCATGCCCAGCGCCAGGGCGAGGTCGGAGCCAGGCCTGAGCTGAACCCAAACGTCAGCCCTGGCAGCCATAGGCGTGTATCTTGGATCAATAACAATGAATCTGGAGCCGCGATCCAAGGCCCGCAGCAGTTGGGCACCACATACCCCGTCTGCGCTAGTGGTGACCACATTGTTGCCCCACATCATGACACAACTCGGCGGGTACTCGTAGTCGGGGATGGGGTAGAAACCGTGGGTGAGGTGAGAGGCGATGACCCGAGGATAGTAGCACAGGTATCCTGCGGCCATCACGTTGGGGGAGCCGAAAACATTGGCCAGTCGCCAGAGGAAATTCTCGTAACTGCGGTGAGTCCCCTGCCCGAAGACAACTGATTCGGCACCGAACTCTTCCTTGACCTCGGTCATCTTCGTAGCGATGAGATCCAGAGCTTCATCCCACGAGATCCTCTTCCACTTGCCCTCTCCACGGTCTCCGTCCCTGAGCAAGGGGTATTTCAGACGATGGGGACTGTGAAGCTTGTGCAGGCCCGCCAGACCTTTGGAGCACAGCGTGCCTCGATTGATACGGCAATCGGGGTCACCCTCTATGCTGACCGGCTTCCCGTCTCTGAGCTGGATCAGTATCCCACATCCTCCGTGATCCATGCGGCAACAGCTTCTGACGATTTCCTCGGCAACTCGCGCTTCGGTGGTCATGCACCCCCCTTCCACTTCAACCGCGCGCAATGATGGTTCCCGTCCATTCTACCGCAGCACAATGCTTTCAGCAAGTTCCGTCTATTGACTTCGCTCATGGCTTAGTGTAGGATCTGCATTAGACTGATGTACATTGCCCTGGCCCAATCGCCATAGCGCGTGAGATCCTTGTGGCTCAGACATGGCATCAGCCACCAACATTCAACTCCAAACCGAGTGCTTCGTTTGAGAAAGCCGATTGTCTGTTCTTCGGGGCCAGGGCCCAGTAGCCGAGGATTCTCGTAGGAAACCCAAGACAGGAAATGACTCGCACGGCGGTAGATCTAGGCGGAGACGATTGGCGTTTCGGTTGCGTGTCGCCAAAGCCGCTCGATTCCCGGTTGGATGATCGGGCTGAAGTGGACGAGTGGCTCCCAGCCCACGTACCAGGAAACGTGCGATCAGACCTCCTGGCCCTGGGCCGCATCAAGGACCCCTTCTACGGTGCCAATAACGAAGATAGTCAGTGGGTGGACAACTTCGACTGGTGGTATGCCCGCCCCCTCAGTGTTGACCTGGAGGAAGGAGAACGGGCCTTCTTGTCCTTCGAGGGCGTGGACTATATCTCTGCCGTGTACCTGGATCACCTCGAGTTGGGTCGACACGAGGGCATGTTCTCCCAGCAGGTCTACGAGATCACGGGCCTGATAAGGCCAGACGGTTCCCAGGTGGCAGTTCGTATTTGGGGTTCGAACTCGCTGCCCCGACGACAGTTGTCGTGGTGGGAAAAGCTGTGGTCCTGCCTGGTCACTGCTATACCACGGACTCCGGAGGCCTTCCCGGACCGGACGGCGACGTTGAAGTGTCAGATGGGCTTTGGCTGGGATTTCGCACCGCGAATGAGAACCATGGGCCTGTGGGACGAAGCGTCTCTGATCATCGCCCGCTCCGTCTTCGTGAGCGATATCTTCATCGCGGCGCGAATTGATCACAGTGAAGCGCAAATCACGGTACAGGCGACTTTGGACTCCGACAGAGCGCAGAGCATAGCAGCAGAAATCGAGGTCACAGAGTCGGGCCCCCAGCGCTCAAGGAACTGGCGATGGAAGTTCGATCTCGCCCTGGAGGCTGGCAGACAGACAAGGGAGCTGGAGTTTACTCTCCCGGAACCTCGCCTCTGGCACCCATGGGACCGAGGAGCCCCTGACATGTACCATCTGCGGTTGCGCATTCTGCGCGCGGGGCAGGTCTTGGACTCCCTGTGCGATAGTTTCGGGCTGCGGACCGTGAAGATGGCGCCCAATCCGCAGACGCCGCCCGGCAATGGGGACTGGACGCTGGTGGTAAATGGAGCACGAGAGTTCGTCCGTGGAGCCAACTGGGTGCCCATCGACGCCCTGCCTGGACGGGTCAGACCTGAGGACTACGCGACTCTTGTCAACATGGCCAAGAAGGCGGGGATCAACTTACTGCGCATCTGGGGAGGCGGTCTGCGCGAGAAGAGGGCTTTCTATGATCTCTGTGATACAAAGGGGATCATGGTCTGGCAGGAGTTCCCTCTGTCGTACCTCCCACTGGGGCATTTCCCTCGCCAGGCCACCTTCCTCGGCCTCGTGACCCGGGAGGCGACGAGCATCGTTCGTCAGCTGCGTAATCATCCCTCTCTGATAGTTTGGTGTGGTGGCAACGAGTTCAGCTACCGACGCAACCGCAGGCTGGTGGATCGCCTGGAAGCCATTGTGCTGAAAGAAGATGGCACACGCCCATTCCGTAAGACCTCTCCTGGACAAGGCGACAAGCACAACTGGCTCGTGTGGCACGGCAAGGCTCCCATCCTTGACTACCGCAAGGACCCATCCCCCTTCGTCAGCGAGTTCGGCCTCCAGTCCATCCCCCAGGTCTCTTCCCTATCACGCTTCTTGCCAGACAAGGACCTCTACCCTCCCCGCGAAGGCTGGCAGTATCACTGCGCGCAACTTGAGAAGCTAGAGCGGTACGTGCGCCCCTTCTGCCCAAACAGCCTGCAGGAATGCGTGGAGACCTCCCAGAAGGTCCAGGCCTACGGATTACAGGTCGCCATAGAGCACTTTCGTCGGCGCAAGTATCGGACCAGTGGCACCATAATCTGGCAGTTGAACGACCCCTGGCCTGCGATTTCCTGGAGCCTGATCGACTACTATCGCCAACCAAAGCTGGCCTATGTGAAGTTAGAAGCCCTCTATAGCCCTGTCCTCATCAGCCTTGAATACCCCTTGCGGGAGTATCGGGCTGGGGACCTCTTCGGGGCTCGCGTTTGGGTCATCAACGACTTGCTGACCCCTTGCGAAGACTGTCTCCTGGAGATACACGTGAACGGCGAGAACATCTTCTCTCGCACAGTGTCGCTGCCCCCAGATTCCTCCCAGGTGGTGGGTCAGGTAGAGCACCGTATTGGTGAGCAGAAGGGAAAGCTCACGGCCGCCTTGTGGCAAGATGGCCAACCAATCTCGAGCAACGAGTATGATCTGCGATACCATGACCCAAGGGAGACGAGGTTGCTGGACATCTTGTACTCCAAGCTTGGTGAGTGGGTCATGGAATAGCACTCCATTCTCTCCGAAACGTGATGGGCTTGAGCAATGCGGCAAGAGAGGCTATAATAGCCCAGGAGCCAGATGATGAAGATACTGGTCACAGGCGGCGCTGGGTATATCGGCAGTGTCGCCACGGAGGAGCTGATCAAGGCCGGCCATGAGGTAGTCGTATACGACAGCCTCATCCAGGGACATCGCCAAGCGGTCCACCCAGAAGCGACCTTCGTAGAGGCAGATCTGGCGGACCGCGAGAAATTGAATACCGTCTTCGAAAGACACAACATTGACGCTGTCATGCACTTCGCAGCCCACACCGTGGTGCCGGCCTCTATGCGCGACCCCATCCGCTTTGTGAGAGAGAATGTAGATAACGCGATGAACCTTCTGGAGACCATGGCTGCCCATGAGGTAAATCGTTTTATCCTCTCCTCCACAGCCAATGTCTACGGGGATCCAGAACGCGTCCCCATCCGTGAGAGCGACCGGCTCGCTCCTAGCAGCCCTTACGGCGAGTCGAAATTGATGATCGAGAGAATGCTCTACTGGTGTGAGGTGAGGTACGGGCTTCGATACGCTAGCCTGCGGTACTTTAACGCCGCTGGCGCCTCAGACGCCTACGGAGAAGACCACCACCCCGAAACTCACTTGATCCCCCTTGTGCTCAAGGTCGCGCTGGGTCTGAACGAGCATCTGGACATCTACGGTGACGACTACCCCACTCAAGATGGAACTTGCGTGCGTGATTACATCCACGTGGTGGACCTCGCGCAGGCTCACCTGTTGGCCCTTGAGTCACTGGACGACGGAAGTCGCATATGCAACCTGGGAAATGGGGAGGGCTTCACCGTACAAGAGGTGGTGGCTACAGCGCGAGAGGTCACAGGACATAGCATTCCAGTACGAATCGCTCCCCGGCGCCCCGGTGATCCAGCAACTCTGGTGGCGAGTTCGCAGCTGATACGGCGTGAATTGGGATGGGAAGCGCGCTGTCCCGACCTGAGAGACATCATCCAGAGCGCCTGGCGCTGGCATCAGGCTCACCCTCGAGGGTATACTGATTGACCTCCCGACTCGGCAAACGGGAGCGCTGCAATAGACCGTTCGAGGTGAGTATCTCATAGGAGGAACGTTGGCCGAGATCATCATCTACCCCGTACTAGCATTGGTGGGCCAAGAGGAAATGAAGACCGCACTCATCCTGGCGGCGATCAACCCTCGGGTTAGGGGTGTGCTTCTGATGGGTCCCCGGGGGACCGGAAAGACGACGGCAGCCCGGGGGCTGGTGGACCTGCTCCCACCTGTGCCGCGCAGCACGTGTCCTCACGGCTGCGAACCCCGGCTGGCGGCCATCTCTATGGAGTACGTCTGTCCTGATTGTGCGGCCAAGCTGGAGGCGGGCAAGGACGTCACCTACCTGGCCCCGATGCAGTTGGTCGAGCTTCCCCTCAATGCCAATATGGATGACGTGATCGGGGGGCCCAATCCCCGAATTGCCCTGGAACAGAGTCGGTGGCAACTGCAACAAGGGGTACTGTACTATGCCCACAGGAATATGCTGTATGTGGACGAGATCAACCTCTTGGATGAAGAGATCGTGAACTGTATCCTGGACGCGGCATCGAGGGGCTACTACGTTGTGCGGCGGGGACGCTTGATAGGCACGTTCTCCTCCGAGTTTCTCCTCATCGGCTCCATGAATCCCGAAGAGGGGGCGCTTCGTCCCCAGCTCATGGATCGTCTGGGGCTACGCGTAGTGGTTGTGCCCCTGCAGGATCCTGAACAACGTCTTGAGGTTTATGAGCGGAACAGACGCTTCGCCGACGACCCTGTGACCTTCGCTGCGGGATACGCCGAGGAAACCATGGCTCTGGCAGACGAGATAGCCCGTGCCAAAGACCTTCTGCCGCGCGTGACCGTCTCGCCAAATGTAGCACAGTCCGCCATAACACTGATCAACTCCCTGAACATCCAGTCGCATCGGGCGGAGATAGTTCTCCTAGAGGCGGCTCGAGCCCGCGCTGCTGCTGATGGCCGAACCGAGGCAAAGAGCGAGGACATCGCCGTCACTTCGCCTCTGGCCCTCCGTCAGCGCAGGAGCGACTTCATGGAGCGCTTCGTAACGGACAGCCAAGAAGAGGACGAACGAATCGCCAAGGGGATAGATGAAATCCTCGGCAACGAGGAAGCATGAATGCGCCTGGGGATTAACGGCTTCTTCTGGAATCGGGAGAGCACGGGGAGCGGCCAATACACGCGAAACCTCGTAGATGGTTTGTTGACCCTCCCAGAGGGGCCCGCATGTGTACTCTTCAGACCCGGAAGAACGGAACGGAGTCGGAACGTCCTTGCCTCGGGACGCAGGATGCAGGAAGTCTACTTGGCCCCACCTATCTCCCTCACCGAGAACCTGTCCAAGCTCTGGTTCGAGCAAGTATCCTTCCCACGCGCCTGCACCGATCAAGAGGTCGACGTGGCTCACGTGCCCTATTTCGCCTCGCCCCTGAGGACTCGCAGCAGAATAGTGGTCACCATCCACGATCTCATCCCTCTTATCCTACCTGCCTATCGCGGCTCAATTCCCGTGCGTCTGTATGCGCGGCTCGTCGCCGCTGGGGCCAAACGGGCCACGGCCATAGTAACCGATTCCGTCTCCTCCAAGCAGGACATACTGGATTTGCTGAACGTATCGCCAGCCCGTGTGCACGTAGTCCATCTGGCCGTCAGCGAGATGTTCAAACCCGTGCGTGATGCCCAGAGACTCAGGATGATTCGGCAGAAGTACCACCTGAGTGGGGAGTACGCCCTGTATCTGGGGGGGGTCGATCAGCGCAAGAACCTCGAGACCCTCCTCCTGGCCTTTGCCACATTGGCCAAGCATTCAAGCACCGAGGCCCAGTTGGTGATCGCTGGGCGCCTCCCGGTGCAGGACTCCGCTTTCTTTCCCGATCCACGACCTGTGGTGGAACGACTGGGCTTACGAGACAAAGTGATTTTCGTCGGCTGGGTGCCAGAGGAAGACAAGCCGGCCTTGTATAGTGACGCCGCCCTCTTCGTCTTTCCTTCCCTCTACGAAGGATTCGGCCTGCCTCCCCTGGAGGCTATGTCGTGTGGCACTCCGCTGGTAGTTTCTAACTGCTCTTCCCTGCCGGAAATAGTGGGAGAAGCGGCCGTGCTCGTTGATGCCCACGATGCGGATGGCCTGGCCGGCGCTATGGCCGAGTTGCTGGAAGACGAAAACCGGAGAAGGGAGCTCGCTGCCAAAGGCCTCAAGCGGGCGCAGCTTTTCTCCTGGCAGAAGACCGCGAAGCAGACGATGGAAGTATACGAATTAGTGGCGGCGGGAAAATGAAGTGCGCTGGATAGCATATGAGAGTGCTGATGATCTCCAAGGCCTGCGTGCGGGGCAGCTATCAGAAGAAACTAGAGGAGCTGGCCAAGCTAGACGACATCCAACTGGCCGTCGTCGTGCCCGAATATTGGCAAGAAAAAGGGCGGAAGATCAAGCTGGAGCAGAGTCACACGGCTGGGTATCAACTCCTGATAGAGAAGATGGCCCTCAACGGGCATTTCCATCTTCACTTCTACCCGAACCTGCGCACCCACGTGCGAAGCCTGCAGCCAGAGATTGTGCACATCGATGAGGAGCCCTATAACTTGGCCACCTTCCACGCCATGCGCCTGGCTGTTGCCGCCGGAGCCAAGGCCCTGTTCTTCACCTGGCAGAACCTTCTGCGCCGCTACCCCTTCCCGTTCAGTTGCATGGAGAGATACAACTACCGGCACGCAGCTCATGCCATCGCTGGCAACCGGGAAGGCGTCGACGTGCTGCGTAGCAAAGGTTATCAAGGGCCGGTGACAGTCATACCCCAGTTCGGTGTGGATCCCGAGATATACTGTCCTTCCCCCCACGATCTCGAAGGCGTCTCCCCTCACTTCCGAATCGGCTATATCGGGAGACTAGTGGAAGAGAAAGGAGTGGACCTCTTGCTGCGGGCGGTAGCTCGCCTGAAAGGCCAATGGGTCCTGTCTGTCTTGGGGGACGGGCCTTTCAAACCACAGTTGGAAAAGCTGACCACGGAGCTGGGCGTAGGGAATCGGGTGACCTTCCAGTTGTCGCTGCCTTCAGCCGAGATGCCTTCATACTACAAGCAACTCGACGTCCTGGTTCTCCCCTCGAGGACCCGGCGCCACTGGAAGGAGCAGTTCGGTCGAGTGTTGATCGAGGCGATGGCTTGCGGGGTACCGGTGATTGGCTCTGACTGCGGGGAGATTCCACACGTCATCGGGGAGGCAGGGTTGATCTTTCCAGAGGATGATGAGCAGGCCTTGAGCGCCCTCCTGAGCCGCCTGATGGACGATACAGAGACGCGGAACTCACTGGCGAAGAGGGGCCGAGACCGTATGATACAAGAGTACACTCAAGAAGAAATCGCCATGGCGACGCACCGCGTTTATGTCAACATCATGGGGCACGTGCATTGACCTGTGTGTGCTCGCACGTGCCGAAACTGCCCAAGGCCTCTTGCCTCCAACCATGCACGTGATTATAATACGCTAGTAGCATGCACATTGGCCTGAACGCCCACCTGCTGTCGTCTTCAAGAAGCTACCGCGCCGCCGGTATCAACTGGTACATTTACAATCTCCTCCGGTGTCTGGCAACCAACGACAACCGGCACCATTACACTGTCTTCCTGCGCGACAAAGAGGCAAGGGAAGCATTCCCTGGGCTGAAAGCGAAGATGACTTCCCTGCCTACGGTCAATCCTGCGGTGAGGATACTATGGGAGCAACTGGTGCAGCCGGTGCACCTATTGCAGGAGGGGATAGACTTGCTGCATTCTCTGGCGTTCGTTCAGCCACTATTCTTGCCGTGTGCTGGGATAGTCACCATCTATGACCTCAGCTTCATCCTCTTTCCGCAGCGTTTTCAGCCGTGGAGACGACTGTACCTGAGGTGGGGTACCCGGTATTCAGTTCGCAGTGCTCGACGCATCATCGCTATCTCGGCCAGTACTAAGCAGGACATCGTCAACCTCTTGGGTGTCCCAGAAGACAAAGTAGATGTGGTGCCTTGTGGAGTAGACGAAGACTTTCAACCAGTCGAGAACCGCCTACTACTGAATGACCTTCGGAAGAAACGGCACTTGCCAGAGCGGATGCTGCTGTTTGTAGGTACCATAGAACCTCGCAAGAACCTCATGACCTTGCTCAAGAGCTATGCACTGTTGAGAAAGCAGGTTCAAACCCCTCCACTAGTCATCGGTGGGCCGAAAGGATGGCACCATCAAGAGGTGTTCACCCTCGCCCAGGAGTTGGGTTTGCAGGAATCTGTCATCTTCCCGGGCTACATACCACGAGACGAGCTGACTCTCTGGTACAGTGCAGCAGACTGCTTCATCTATCCCTCACTGTACGAAGGTTTCGGCCTGCCACCTCTGGAAGCCATGGCCTGCGGGACCCCGGTGATCACTTCTAGCACCTCCTCGCTGCCCGAGGTCGTAGGCGAAGCTGGGATACTGGTCAGTCCTGACAGCGTGGAGGAGATAGCAGAGGCAATGCAAAGTGTGCTGACAGATGCTGAGCTACGGGCCGACATGAGAAGAAAAGGGCTGAGCAGGGCAAGGGCGTTCTCGTGGCAGCGGGCGGCTCGGGAGACCGTGCAGGCTTATGACCGGGCCATGACCGATTCCAGAGAGTAGGAGACGAGGTGTTTGGCACATACAAGCGTTGGTCAACTCTAGCTTTGGTTGTCACAGACATCGTACTCATCAATGTCGCCTTCGTCCTCTCCTACTACATGCGGTATGAACTGCAATGGATACGGGCTGTGGCCGAGGCGTACTATGTGCCGTTCAAGGAGTATATACCTGTCGCCGTGATTTTGACGGTGATCCTGTTAATCGTCTTCAAGGCAGAGGGACTGTACGACCGAAGACGTGGAACGACATGGCTGGACGAGATATACACCATATTCACCAGCACTCTCATCGGCATAGCCATCATGATCTTCGTCTTCTTCCTGTACCGCGCCCATTTCTACTCTCGACTGATATTCTTCTATGCTGTTCTGCTCATCGGGGGCTTCCTCAGCCTCAGTCGCTTAATCGAACGACAGATCAGGGACCGCCTCCGACGCCGCGGCGTCGGAGTGGATCGGGTGCTCATCGTTGGCGCCGGCGTGGTCGGTAGGGCCATGATGCGCAGCATCCTGGCTAGGCCTGAGCTAGGATATCGTGCTGTGGGCTTCGTTGACGATGATCCCGGCAAACAGGAAAACGATATTGGCCCCTTCAAAGCCCTGGGCAGCACAGCGGATCTCCCCGCCATTCTGCAAAAGGAGACTGTGCATCAAGTCATCATCAGCCTTCCCTGGATCTCGCACCGCAAGGTCCTCAGAATCATTGCAGATAGCGAACGACGAGGTGTGCGAGCACGCTTCGTGCCCGATCTGCTTCAGATGAGCTTGAGCCGGGTGGATACCGACGAGATAAACGGTATCCCCCTGATAGGCATGAAAGAACCCACTCTCAAAGGTTGGAAGATAGCCCTCAAACGCTTCATAGACATAGCCATCTCCAGTACAGCGCTACTGATTCTGGCTCCCCTCTTGTTCCTCATCGGCGTACTGATCAAGCTGGACTCCCCTGGATCCGTCTTTTTCAAGCAGACGCGCCTTGGCCGAGGAGGAAAGCCATTTACGTGCTACAAGTTCCGTTCCATGACGGAGGAAGCCGAAAAGGAACTGCCCAAACTGACCAGCCTGGACGAGACAACGGGTCCCATTTTCAAGATCAAGGACGATCCTCGGCGCACAAGGCTTGGCAGCATATTGCGCCGCTTCAGCCTCGACGAGCTGCCCCAACTTATCAACGTTTTCCGAGGCGACATGAGTCTGGTGGGTCCTCGACCGCCTCTCCCGTCGGAGGTGGAGCAGTATGAGGACTGGCATCACGACCGTCTCAACATTCCGTCAGGGATAACAGGGCTCTGGCAGGTGATGGGTAGAAGCGATCTGAGCTTCGACGAGATGGTTATGCTAGACCTCTTCTACGCCGAGAACTGGGCTCTCTGGTTGGACTTCAAGATTCTGCTGAGGACGATTCCCACCGTCCTCTTCGGCCGCGGCGCCTACTGAAAACCCCGCGGTGTCGGACGTGCCCCAGAGCGGTGATGCTCGGCGCGCGGCTGTACATTGGCCTCTGGAAGGGGATATGGCTACCCTCGAGCTACCTGGCCTGATTGACATTCACGTCCACCTGCGCGACCCGGGCGCGACCCACAAAGAAGACTTCGCCACCGGCACCGCTGCGGCCTTGGCGGGGGGAGTGGTTGCCGTGGTCGACATGCCCAACAACAGCCCACCAACGGTGGACGAGCAGACTCTCCGCCACAAGCTCGGCCTCGCCTCGCAGAAGGCGCGCTGCGATTTCGCGTTCTACCTGGGGGCTACCGCGAACAATGCGACGCAGGCACCGGCGAATGGCCATGTCGCTGGACTGAAGATCTACCTAGATGAGACCTATGGCCCACTCCGAGTACAGTCTCTCTCTACCCTGATGGCGCACTTCAAGTATTGGCCGAGGAATAGACCCATCGCTGCCCACGCTGAGGGGCTATCCACCGCTGTGGTCATCGGGCTGGCGCAGCTGTATGATCGACGGGTGCACATCTGCCACGTCAGCCGAAAGTCGGAGATAGAACTTGTCAAGCAAGCGAAGGAACGAGGCGCCAGTATCACCTGCGAGGTGACCCCACACCACCTTCTCCTGACGGAGAAAGACGCCAAAGAACTGGGTGGCTACGGTCAGATGAAGCCCTCTCTGGGAACCCTGGAAGACGGAGAAGCCCTGTGGGCCAACCTCGCGATCATAGACGCCGTCGCTTCCGATCACGCCCCGCACACGAAAGAAGAGAAGGAAGGCAGAACTCCCCCTCCAGGCGTCCCCGGCCTGGAGACCACGCTGCCCTTGCTCCTCAATGCGGTGGCCCACGGTAGGCTATCCCTGGAAAGGCTCGTGCAACTGACCCATGACGGGCCGGCACGCATCTTGGGTGTACGCGCGCCAGAGGCAGCTAGCGTGGAGGTGGACCCGGAGGCCACATATGCTTTGCGGGGGGCACAACTCCTCACCAAGTGCGGCTGGACTCCGTTCGAGGGTATGATGGTCCAGGGTCGCGTACGAAGGGTCTACCTGCGGGGAGCTAAAGTCTACGAAGATGGCCAGGTGGTTGCGCGGCCTGGATCGGGCCGACCTCTGGAACTGGCTTGACTCAAATCTTCTGTTTCCGCTACCAGCCAGATCCAGGCGCGGATCACGAGTGTGCGGGGCCGGTGGAGGTGAAGGACTATCAGGCGAGCCACTCTTTGACACGGAACCTCATTCGACGGCCATCACCAGTAACTCGACAAAGAATGTGGCTCCTTCCCCGGTTTGCTTCTCTCAAATAATGTGTTTCTATGCCTTACGTTTCTCGTGTCCTCCGGGGTCTGCCTCGGCCACGGTGCCAGCACCAAGTACGATTGCCATCTGTAGGTGTGGTCGAGTGAGTTTCTTCCAGGTTACCGGACCATGCTTCACACCCGCTGGCACATATAGTGCTGAAGTGGTGTCGAATACCAGTCGTTGACCATCAACGAGAAACTCTATTTCGGCACCCAGGTCTTCCGGATTGTCTGGGTCGCTCCCTATATGTAGAACAATCTCTCTACAGCCTTCACCATGCCGATGTTCAAAGATATGGGGGTTTGGCTCCGGCATTTCATATACCCAGCCCACTTCGATATAGGTGTCGACTCCAGGCACGAGGTCGTTGCTCATCAGCGTCATGGTGGGATATTGTCGACCGGCTATCTTACCGGCGGACACTTCGTACCGGGGTTTCCTGGCAAGGTTCTTCTCCCAATCTCTTGCAGCCATTGTCTAAAGTCCTCCTCACTTTTACAGCCTATGAATCTCTTGCGGGTGAATTAGATGGAAACCACAACTAACAATCATATTGTGGCCGGTCATGGCGCTGGAATCATCTGAAGCCATAAACACAACAGCGCGGGCAATTTCTTCTGGCTCGGCTATTCTATTCAGGGAGTTACTAGCCTTGAGTTTTCTCCACATGTCCTCTTCGGTGATACCCCGTTTATTCGCCAGAGCCGTTATCATCTCCTCGAATTCTTTAGTGCGGGTAGCGCCGGGGCTTATGGTATTTACGCGAATATTATGTTTGCCAGCCTCAATAGCCAGCACCTCGGTAAAGCCGATGATGGCCCACTTGGAAACGCAGTAGGGGCTCTCCGTCGGATGCCCGGATATCCCCGCCACACTGCTGACATTGACAATAACACCGCTTTTGCGAGGAATCATAACCTTCATCGCTTCTCTCGCACAAAGCATCGTCCCGCTAACATTTACAGTCAAGGTGTCATACCAGTTGTCCAGGTTCATGTCGGGGACGTCAGCATTGTTATATGAGTAAGCGGCGGCATTGTTTATCAATATATCAAGCTTGCCAAACTCTTTGACAGTTTCAGCTACCATCCGCTTGACTTGCTGGTGGTCAGAAATATCGGTTTGTATTGCTCTTGCCTTGCCGCCCTTAGATTTGATCTGGTTAGCTACCTCTTCCAGTCTAGCAACGTTGCGGGCGGCCGCTACCACTGCGGCTCCTTCATCGGCAAAGGCCAGGCTAATAGCTTTTCCTATGCCTGTCCCACCACCAGTGATGATAGCCACTTCGTCTTCTAGTTTCATGACTTCTATCCTCCTGATAAGCTGCTTGGGTTTCGTATGGATTCTTCATGCTGTAAGACTTGGTGGCGGGGGTTGGAATGTGCTGTCCTTTATCGGGAATTGCCCTACTGTTTCCAGGGCATTGGTGGGACCTGGGCGGGCTGGGCGTAAGGCCCGCGGCGAAACTCGTCCCAATACCCCTTCCCATCCACCACCGAGTACGCGAAAATGGCCTGACCCTGACATCCCGCCCTCCGCGCCATTTGAATTCGCGCCTGGATCTCAGAGAAGGAAGCATAGTCGGCGTGGATCCCCGCGTACACATGCCGGCCATGGGACTCAGACATGAAGTCCTGCACCAGGGTCTGGAAGCGCTCACGACTACCTTTCACGGCGGTCCCATACAGCATCGGAGCGAGGGCGTCCATCTTCCCCATCTTCAGCCAGCCCCGAGAGTCCTGGAAGAAGCCGCCATATCCCTCGTACGTGCTGCTCCCGTAGGTGACCCACTGCCACCGATCCTTGTAGATAGGCCACACGGCGGCGGAGAGAGCAACACCCGGTCGCAAGGGCACTACCTCGTCATAGATGCGACTCACCAGTTCCGTGACCTGCGCTCGTTGCCAATCACCCCTGTTGCTCATCCCAGCTTCACGCCAGCTCTGTTCACTCACTGGATCGTAGGAGAAATGGGGGCCCGAATAGCGCACGTAGTCCAGATGCAAGCCGTCTACGTCGTAGTTCAGAACGATGTCCCTGCACACAGCCACCACGTGCTCCACGACAGCTGGATGAGCGGGATTGGCCGACAGGTAATGCTGGTTTAGCCCCATGGGGTTGCGATTGCGGTCCCATTGTACCCATTCGTTTCCGTACAGGGCGTTGAATCGCTGATACATATGCCGTGGGGTCGTTCTCTTGGGCGGGGTCACCCCCAGCCAAGAAGGATAGACATTGACGTAGGCATGTAGTTCCAGACCCGCAGAGTGAGCCTGGTCAATAGCCAACTGGAGGGGATCCCACCCTGGGTACCGGCCCAACGTGCCAGTGAGGCGGTCCGCCCAAGGCTCGTAGACCGAAGAGTAATAGGAATCTCCGTTTCCGCGAACTTGAAAGAGAAGGATATTGAAGTTGGCCGAGGCTGCCTTGTTGACGATGGTCCGCACATCGGCCTTGGTCTTGTAGGACCAGCGAGGAACCCAAAGAGCGCGAGCTTCAACCGAAGGACTCGCGGCCTGCTCCACACTCGGCCAGGTCTCGGTCGCGGATGGCTCGACGGAGGGAGCTTCAGCTGGCTGGCCAGCTCGGCTTCCGGGCAGTGGCAAATACTCGGGGTCGATGTCCGCGGCTACGATGAATTGCTGCTCAGCTCTTCTGGTCCAGGAAGACGCAGCCAGAAAGCCGAGGACCAGCACCAACAAGACGAGACCTGCGCCGAGCATCAACTTCACTGTATTCTGCATTGCCTGGCGCCCTTCCTCCCCGCATCGGCGAGGTGAGACTGCTCGCAAAGACCCAGGGAGCCAGCGCTCATGCTGGCTCCCTGAAGATTTCTGCCCGGTCAGTTCAGAAACGACTTGAGGTTTCGGCTACGGCTCGGGTGGCGAAGGCGTCGCAATGCCTGAGCCTGGATTTGTCGTATTCGCTCACGGGTCAAGCCTAGTTTCTCGCCCACCTGCTCCAGAGTGTAGTCTTCCCCGTCTTCAAGCCCGTAGCGCAAGCGCAGAACACGCGCCTCGCGGGGCGTGAGAGAGTCCAAAGCATCCTCTACTCGCTCTCCCATCAACGCATGAGACGCCATGGAAGAGGGAGTGGGCGTCACATCATCTTCAATGAACTCGGCCAGGGTGCTTTCCTCCTCCTCGCCCACCGGGGTCTCGAGGGAAAGAGGTTGACCTCCCAGGCGCCGCAGGTCGTGCACCCGCTTTTGAGATATGCCCAACTCTGCAGCCAGTTCTTCGTTAGTCGGGTCTCGACGGAGCTCCTGTGCCAACCGCTTGCCCACCCGGTTGAGTTTGTTCAATTCGTCAACTATGTGTGCTGGCAGACGGATCGTACGCCCTTGGTCGGCCACAGCTCGCAGAATGGCCTGCCGAATCCACCACGTCGCATACGTGCTGAAACGGTGCCCCTTGTCCGGGTCGAACCTTTCAACAGCCTTGATCAAGCCTAGGTTCCCCTCCTGCATCAGGTCCGAAAGAGGCAACCCACGTCCCAAGTGTCTGCGGGCGATACTGATTACCAAGCGAGAATTGGCCTCGATGAAGCGTCGGCGAGCCCTATCCCCCTGCTCGACCTTCTCCTGCAGCCGCATACTCTCCTTCAAAGTGAGGTCACCGCTCGTCAGTCGTCTCCGCGCATCGTTACCTTCCCTCAAGGCCAGAGCCAGTTCTGTCTCTTCCTGAGCGCTCAGCAAAGGAATAGTCCCCACCTCTCTCATGTACAGCGAAATGACGTCATCGCTCTCTACACCCTTGGCTAATGCAGGATCTGCCTTCTCCTGGATATCCTCCTCCAGCTCAGCGGCAGTCAATGCGCTTTGTTCTAGCTCCAACTCCTTAACTCTCATAACTCTCCCCCTGTAACAGCCATCTCTGAAGACAGCTGAATAAAGCATGATCAGCGTAGGACAATCCGTCGGAAGGTCTCCCCGTGGCCTCACTCAGCAGCTTGACGGTCGTTCTCGCAATGGACTTGGAAGAAATGAGGAAGAAACCTGTCCAGCTGCCCCTTCTCCACCCTGTAATAGACACGGAGACCATCTTTCCTGTATGCCACCAGCCCGGCGTTCACCAACACCCTATAGTGATGGGACATGGCCGGTTTGCTCTTGTGGAAAGCGCTGTCAAACTCCCCGCACCCCAATTCCTCGCAATTGAGCAACATTCTCATTATCTCGTAGCGAGTCGGGTCGGACAGAGCTTTGAATACCTTGATCGCCTCCTGCGAAAAGCCCGAATCCATACGCTCCCTCACAGTACTATTTCCAAGCTTTTAGAACCGTTAAATTATAGCACGGAGGTCAGGTTTTGTCAAGCTGGAAGAAATGGCGAGAGCGACGAAAGCAACCTCTCTCGTACACATCGCATGCAGAAAGCTCCGTTTTTCTCATCTCTTCGCGCCCCTACGACAGAATGGAAACAAAACGGCGTTGGTGACGTCCCAACGCAGTAATCCGCCCCCACCCTAGTACGTCTAGTACGCGTACTTCCTCCACACCTCATGACCTTGCATCTTGCCCAGGAGCACCACAGCCGCATAGCGGGGCACAGCTGGGCGCTCCAGCAAGGTCATACCCGCCTCCTGAAGTACCCGATCCCCCTTCCGTTGGTTGCAAGGTATGCAGGCGGTCACCACGTTTTCCCACGCATTTTCCCCACCACGTGATCGAGGCACGACGTGATCCAGCGTCAGTCGCCCCTTGACAGGTTGCGCACCGCAATACTGACAGGTGTAGTGATCGCGTGCCAGAATTGTACGCCTGGTCAGAGGTATGAGTAGGCGATGAGGAACCCGCACGTAGTAGACCAGTCGGATCACCAGAGGCATGTCCAAGGCCAGACTCTCAGACCGGATCTGGGCCTCAGTTGCCTCTATGACCTCAGCCTTCTCCTTCAATAGCAGAACGACGGCTCGGCGGACCGAGACGACATGGAGCGGCTCGAAGGTGGCGTTAAGCACCAACACGCCTCCCGACAGCCTGCCTTGCCAGCTAGCGAAAGCTCTCACCCCCTTGATACAAAAATGGACGAGAACGGCGCCCCGTCCCTTGGTCTCAAACAGACAGGGGAGGCAGGATTTGAACCCGCAACCTACGGTTTTGGAGACCGTTGCTCTGCCAGCTTGAGCTACTCCCCTTGATTCTTGGATACCTGGCGTAGCCGACCCCGTGCTTAGCCGTAAGCCGGGGCGCCAAGCATCTGCCAGGCCTCCCTGCTATCCAGCAATAATAGCACAACTCCACCACCTTGTCAAGCAGGCGAATTCGGCCCAAAGCGCTCCAAAGTTGCCCTCAGGGACAGAATCCCACCATTGTCCCTATGTATGCTCGCAGGTATAATAAAGGCGAGGGTCGAAAGCCATGTACAGCCTCGATGATACCATCACCGCGATATCCAGCCCCATCGGAGAGGGGGGCATCGGCATCGTCAAGATGAGTGGGCCGGAAGTGCTGCTCACCCTGCAGAAGGTCTTCCTACCCAGCAGGGCACGACCTGAAGGAGATGGCCCTTGGCAGCCCGTCTCGCACCATCTGTATCACGGTCACATCGTTGACCCAGAGAGTCAAGAGGTCGTGGACGAAGTGTTGGTGTCCTACATGAAGGCCCCTCGCACCTACACTCGCCAGGACGTGGTGGAGATCAATTGTCACGGAGGCATCGTGCCCCTGCGACGTGTTCTTGAGCTGACTCTGCGCCAGGGAGCGCGACTCGCCAGCCCCGGAGAGATGACCCTGCGCGCCTTCGTGCTCGGTCGCCTGGATCTGGCCCAAGCAGAGGCGGTGCTGGACGTGGTGCGGGCCAAGACAGAAGCGGGGCTGAGGGTAGCCGTGGAACAGTTGGGGGGACATCTCTCGCAGGAGATACGAGGGGTACGGGCGCAACTGGTGGACACACTCGCCTATCTGGAGGCGACCATAGACTTCACCGAGGATGAGATTCCGGAACGCGACATCACAGTCCCGTTGCAAGAAGCTGCGGGGGCAATCAAGGAGCTTCTCCAGGGCGCCGACCGGGGGATGATCTATCGCCAAGGGATAAGGGCAGCCATCGTGGGCAGGCCCAACGTCGGCAAATCCAGCCTGTTGAACCGTTTGCTGCGCACCGCCCGAGCCATCGTCACCCCCATCCCGGGCACCACGCGTGACACCCTGGAGGAGACTATCAATCTTCAAGGGATCCCGTTAACCCTGGTCGATACGGCGGGAATCGCCGAGAGCGAGGATCTCGTGGAGAAACTGGGCATAGAACGCAGTCGTGAGGCCTTGAGCAGGGCTGACCTGGCTCTTATGACTGTGGATGTAAGCGAGCCCCTACAGGAGGCAGACAGCCAGATTGCAGAGCTGATAGGCGGGAAGCCGGCCATCCTGGTGGCGAACAAGATCGACTTGCCACAACTGGCTTCGCTTGACGACCTCCTACCCGGTGTAAGAAGGGTTAGAGTGTCGGCCCTCACCGGCGAGGGACTGGAAGAACTGGAGGAGGCGATGGTAGAGGCTGTCTTCTCAGGAAAGGTGACGGCCTCTGACGTTCCGCTGGTCACCAATCCTCGCCACAAGCAGGCCTTGCACGAGGCCCTGGAGCACGCAGAGGCTGCGGTGGAAGCAAGCACGTCGGATACACCAGTGGATCTGATAGCTATCGACGTGACCGCAGCGGTCAACGCCCTGGGAGAGATCACCGGAGAGACGGCAACAGAGGATCTATTGGAGATCATTTTCAGCGAATTCTGCGTTGGCAAGTGACACAGGTCTTGGATGGACGCCCGCCATGTGCTATAATGAAGAAACAGAGGCACGAGAGGGTCACGAAGCCTATATGCGGGAGGCCCTCACCGAAGCCCAGGCCGCGTATCGACAGGGGGACGTGCCCGTGGGCGCTGTGGCCGTGCGTGGCGGACGTGTCATAGGCCGGGGGCACAACTGCAAGGAAGCCTGGGGGGACCCCACCGCCCACGCGGAGATCCTGGCCTTGCGCCAGGCAGCCGAGGACGTAGGCAGCCGGTACCTGGTCGATGTGACCCTATACTGCACCATGGAACCCTGCCCCATGTGCGCTGGCGCACTGGTGCTGGCCCGAGTGCCGCTCCTGGTCTACGCGGTGGATGACCCGAAGGCGGGCGCGGCGGGGTCTGTGCTGGACATCCTGGACTGGCCCAGTCTCAATCATCAGGTGAGGGTGATCACGGGGGTTCTGGCTGACGAGGCCAGGGCTCTCTTGCAGTCGTTCTTCAAGGAGTTGCGGCAGTCGCCGCCCTGACCAACGGTATCGTCTGTCACGCGGAGGGGTGCCAGAGTGGACGATTGGGACGGTCTCGAAAACCGTTGTGGGGGCAACCCCACCGTGGGTTCGAATCCCACCCCCTCCGCCTTCTGCACAGTCACCACTCTGACGAGGCGTCATCACGCATTGCCGCCCCACCGAGCCCGACCGCTGTCAAGCAGCTCTGGCATTCGGTTAAGCCCAACGCGGTCGATAGCAACGACCCGCCGAAGAGGCCCCATTGTCGGACGCACCGCCTCCGCTAGCTGATTGATGCCTCTTTGCATACCGCGATAGACCGCAGGTTGAAGAACAACCTCTGGGATTCTCTTCGCTGTCATCTGCTTGAGCACCTCATGGACCAATGACGGCTCACGCCATCTTCAGCGATCTTCCTATCGCAATCATCCCTACGTCGCTATTCGTGCGACGGCATCGAAGCTGGGACGCAACGCCGGGTACAGTCCTCGGTACAAGGGGTACATTTGCTCGTAAACTGCACTCGCCTGGCCAGGCGTGGTGCTGCCGGTCGTTTGGATAACCGCTTCACAGGCCGAGGCCACGTCGGGGAAGACGCCCGCACCGGTCGCTGCCAGCAACGCGGCTCCGTAAGCAGCACCTTCAGTCGTATTGACCGTCACCAGGTCCACCTGGAACACGTCGGAGAGGATCTGACGCCACATTGGGCTTCTCGCCCCACCGCCGGTGATGCGTACCTGGGTGATGTCCGCCAACCCGGCTCCCTTCATCAGTTCGAAGCTATCACGCAAGCCAAAGGCCACCCCTTCCAGGACGGCGCGGGTCAGGTGAGCTTGCGTATGCCGCACGGTCAATCCGACGAAGGCACCCCGCGCTTGTGGGTCGGCATACGGTGTGCGCTCGCCACTGAGATAGGGAAGATAGAGAAGTCCGTCACTGCCAGCCGGCATGCTGGCGGCTGGCTCAACCAAAAAGTCGAACTCGATATCCGGGGCAAGGGCATCCCGGTACCAGCGCAAACTACCGCCGGCAGATAGCATCACCCCCATCAGGTGCCAGAGGCCAGGCACGGCATGGCAAAAGGCATGCAGCCGGCCTTGTGGCTCGATGATAGGCTGGTTGGCCGAGGCGAAGACCACGCCCGACGTGCCCAGGCTGAGTGACACGATACCCTCAGTGACGGCACCGGTGCCCACAGCACCTGCCGCTTGGTCGCCCCCTCCGCCCACCACGGGAGTGCCTGTCCTTAGGCCTGTCACCTCAGCCGCCCGTGGGCTAATGTGCCCTGTCACGGTTGGGCCCTCGAACGTGGGCGGCAGCAACGCAGGATCGATCTCCAGGGCATCAACGACTGTCCTTGACCAGTCACGCCTTCGGACGTCGAAGAGGAGCGTGCCGGAGCCCCCCGCTTTGTCCGTCGCGTACTCGCCCGTCAGCTTGAAGCGCACGTAGTCCTTGGGCAGCAGAATCTGGCGTGCCTGGGCGAATACCTCCGGCTCATTGTTCTTGACCCACAGGATCTTGGGAGCGGTGAAACCCGTCAGTGCGTCGTTGCCAGTGATTTGAATGAGTTGTTCTTTGCCCAACCGTTCGCGGATCTCGTCGCATTCCGCCGCTGTGCGCTGGTCATTCCACAGGATGGCAGGGCGCAGTACCTCACCGTCACGATCAAGCAACACGAGGCCGTGCATCTGCCCCGTCAGCCCCACGCCTTTGACGTCCGCCGGATCTACTTGTGCTTCGGCCAGCACCTGGGGGATGCTGACAGCCGTCGCCTGCCACCAAAGGTCGGGATGTTGCTCGGTCCACATGGGTTGGGGTATTTCGTAGTTATATCCCGATGATGCGACGCCGACTACCTGGCCGTCGGCACGCATCAGCAGCGCCTTAGTGGCAGTGGTCGAAGCGTCAATGCCCAGGAAGCAGGTCATGATGGTCCTCCTCCTGTCGTCAGTCCAAGCTGGTCCACGAGATCTTGCGCTGCTGTTTCGGTGGGGTGAAAGGATGCCACAGCATAGAGCGCCCACGCCTCGCAGTGCGTGATCGACTGGCCGGGCGCTAGGACGGTGCGTGGTCCCAATGTCTCAAGTTCAAGGAAGCGAGGATTACAGTAGCACTCGCTGGAACTGCCCCGGTCAAAGTAGTCGGCATCGGGTTGATAGGCCACGCGCTTAACAAAAAGTGTGTCATCCACGGCATACGCCAGCCAGCCGGCCGGATTGGGGAAGCCGATCTTGAGAGCACCCTCGCGCATCACCGCTTCCACAAACACGAACCGGTCGCCCCAGGTGATGTGCGGTGAGTTGATGGAGGTATAGGGCCACAGCACAATGTGGCGGTTGGGCAGCACCCCGTGCTCGTCCGCGGGCTCGGATGGCTGGGGCAGGATAGCCACACCTCCCGGCCTCAACTGGGTGATAGCCCAGGGCGCCAACTCCACCGACGCCGCGCCCCGGTTGTGCAGCGTGTGGTCTATGGTGACGTGGGCGTCCTGACCAGGCAAGGTAATGGTCAACGATTTCTGAATGCCCGTTTGCGCCTCGATCGGCTGAGTCACGAGTATGCCGCTCTCGACGTCGGTGATAGTAACAGGAGCATCATCCGGGATGTAAGTGCGTTGGGGATCTTCCGGGGCATGCCACAGGCGGTGCCCACCGCGGAACGAAAAGATTCCCACACCAGGACATTCCAGGGTTTCATCGGGGAGTAGGGCGAATAGGTTGTCGCCGCCCTGGACGGCGAGGCCGATGATGCGTGGCCCTACCGATTGAGTCACCCATAGAGCCAACGCATCGTTCTCAAGCTTGACACAGTCGTAGCCGGCGAAACGGGTTTCCGTGCGCTTTACCATTTCAGCGGATGCCCAGCAGAAGCTCCACGGTCAATTGGTCCAGCCGCTCGTAGGCCAGGCCCCGGGGGCCCAGGGCTTTGAGCTCGAAGGTGTGCGCCTTGAGGGCCGCCGCCTTCTGTCCGGTGTACGCGCCTTTGAAAGCGTTCATCGACCCGTCGTCTGCGTTGATCTCGGACAGCAGACCTTGGATCTCGGGGTCGGCGTTGAATTGTGCCGCCCTCTCCTTGAGGATCAGGTAGGTGCGGATGCAGTTCCGGGCAAAGTCCTTCACACCCTCGACGTCCTCAGTACGGAAGGCGTGGGCGTCAAAGTGGCGGCTGCCCTCGTAGCCGACATCTTCCAGGAACTTGACCAGGAAGAACGCCTGCTTCAGGTTCTGGGCGCCAAAGCGCCAGTCCTGGTCAAAGCGGGCATAGTTCTGGTCGTTGAGGTCAATGTGGAAGAGCTTGCCTGCCTCCCACGCCTGGGCCACCGTGTGCATGAAATTGAGCCCCGCCATGTGTTCGTGGGCCACCGCTGGAGTCATCTTCGCTAAGTGTACACACAACGAGTCCCAGGCTGTCGAGGCCGAGGGTTTGCTGGATGCTCAAGCGGAGGTCATCAGAGCGACGTATGCCTCGCAGCCCATCTCCAGCTCAGGGGTGAGGACTATGTGGAGGCGAAGGCTGCTGGCAGCTTGCTATGTATGTGAGACTAGCTGTGCCAGGCCTAGACGTGCGGATTCGTACAAAGCTACCATTGTGGCCACATTGGCACGGCTGCTGGCCAAGGGCACCGGCAAGGGTACCCTATCGATAACGGCAGCGGTCAAGGCATCCACCTCACAGCGGTAGGGGTCGGCCTGTGGCAGGCTGATCTCCCGTTCCTCAGAGTCCCGGCGAAGAAGGATCCGGCTTTCCGGGGCGATAACGTGCGGTTGCTCGATGATCAACGTCCCTTCGGTGCCAAAGACTTCAGCCTGGCTACGGAACAGCTCGCGGAAGCCGCAGTCGAAGACACCCAGCACGCCGCTGCTGTGGCGCAGCAGCCCCGCAAACGTCTCGTCCACGCCGCTTTTGGACAGCGTCTGCCAGCCAAAGACCTGCTGCGGGTCGCCGACCATCCAGCGGATGAAACTGACGGGGTAGCTGCCCACGTCCCACAGGGAGCCGCCTCCCAACTCAGGCTTCCAACGCACGTCATTTGGCCGGTCGAGGGAGATAGAGAGAGCCCCGCGCACCAGTATTACCTGGCCTACCGCCCCCTCCAGGACCAACTGGCGAGCTTTGTGAAGCAGGGGATGGTGCAGGTACATGAGCGCCTCGATCACCACTACGCCAGCAGACTGGGCAGCAGCGATGATCCGGTCGCATTCGGCGACACTGACCGCGAGCGGCTTTTCACACAGGACGTGCTTGCCAGCCTCGGCTGCCCGGACCGCCCACTCCGCGTGGAGGCTGTTGGGCAGCGAGATGTAGATGGCGTCCACGTCGGGATCGTCCAACAGCGCCTGGTAGCTGCCGTGGGCGCGAGGTATGCCCCACTCGGCCGCGTAGGCCTCTGCCCGCGGCTGGCTCCGGCTGGCGACGGCGGACAACTCGGCCCGGTCGGCTGCGCGGATGGCTGGGATGAGCCGGCGGTTGATGCGGGCCGTAGAGAGCAGACCCCACTTCAGAACAGTCTCATTACGGTTCACGGCAGTCATCTTTCCGATTCTATCCCTTCACCGATCCAGCCAGCAGACCCCGGACAAAGTACCGGCCCATGAGCACGTAGATGAGCAGCGTCGGGATGGCCGCGATAAGCGCCCCGGCCATGACCATATTCCACTCCTTGATCTGGCTGCCGGCCAGATTCCGTAGCGCTACGGTAATCGGCTGGAGCTCAGGCTTCTGCAGGAGCGTGACGGCAAAGAGGAACTCGTTCCAAATGTTGGTGAACTGCCAGATGATCACCACCACAAAACCGGGGAGGGAGAGGGGAAATATCACCCGCCAGTAGACGCCCAGGATGCCGGCGCCGTCAATACGGGCCGCCTCTATCAAATCGGTGGGTACCTCGGCGTAATAGTTGCGGAAGATGAGCGTGGTGATAGGGATGCCGTAGACCACGTGGACCAGGATCAGTCCCCAAAGTGTCCCACCCAGGCCGATGGCGGCCAATGTCTGGGTCAGTGGGATGAGGATGCTCTGATAGGGGATGAACATGCCAAAGAGCATCAGGGGAAAGATCACGTTGGCCCCCCGGAACTTCCACTTGCAGAGCACGTAGCCGTTGAGCGAGCCAAGCATGGAGGAGATGATGGTAGCAGGTACAGTCAGATACAAGCTGTTGAGTAGATTCGGAGCCAGGCCGCGCAACCCCTTTTCCGGGATGCCAAACCAGGCGGAGCGAAAACTTTCCAGGTGCAACCCCGATGGTAGCCTCCACAGCTTAGAAAGGTCTTGCACCTCGGCAAAGGCCTTGAGAGAACTGGCCAGCAGGACGTAGACGGGCACCAAAAAGAGGATGGCAAAGAGGATGAGCAACATATAGATGCCGATCCGCGCCGGGTTCAAGCGCCGGGTCATAGTTCCACCTCCCGCCGGAAGCTGTAGATGAGATAGGGAACAACCACCAGGGTGACCGTGAGCAGCATGATGATGGAAATGGTCGCCCCCTGGGCGTAGTGGTTGCCCTGGAATGTCGTTTCAAACATGAAAATGCCCGGCACATCGGTGACAAAGCCGGTTCCCCTGCCGGTCATGGTGTAGATCAGGTCAAAGATCTTGAGCGAGATGTGGCCCAGGACGATCAGGGCGCTAAGCGTGATGGGCTGCAACATGGGCAGGATGATGTGCCGATAGACACCAATCTCGTTGGCGCCGTCCACCCGGGCGGCCTCGCGCAGCTCCTCGGGGACGGCGCGCAAGCCGGCCAGGTACATGGCCGTGGTATACCCGGTAAGCTGCCAGGCGGCGGCGATGATGACGGGGATCAGGGCCACGTGAAACGGGCCAATGGAGCTGGTGTCGGTGTACCACCCCCAGCGGAGCGCGTCCAGCCCGACACTGTGCAGCAGCGCGTTGACGCCTCGCAGCCGCGTCTCCGTGCCGGGTGCGAAGATCCATTGCCAGACCACACCGGTGACCACGAACGAGATGGCCATCGGAAAGAGGTAGATGGTGCGAAAAATGCCCTCGCCCTTTATCTTTTGGTCCAGCAGGATGGCGAGCAGCAGGCCAACGACGACGCACGCCGCCAGGAAAAGAAGCGTGAAGAAGAAGGTGTTCCAGAGGTCAATGGCAAAGCGTCTGGCCGCTACGCTCCCGCCTCCAGCAAAGAGCTGCTTATAGTTGTCCAACCCGGCCCAGGTGTAGTCAGGCCGGATGCCGTCCCATCTGGACAGAGAGACCCTAGCCGTCCAACCTATAAAGCCGTAGACGAAGATCGCGATCAGGATGATGGACGGGAGAACCATCAAGAAGGCAAGCCAGCGTTCGCGGCGCGCGTGTGTCATAGGCTACCTGCAGCCTCGGAGATGGGCGCCGCCGATAGGGCTCTCACCATCCCGGCGACGCCCACAGAGCCCAATAGAGTCGTGAAAACTCTACGTTACTGACACATGCCAGCGTCCACGCAAGCCTGGGCCATGGCCTCTTGAGCAGCACCGACATCCAGGTCGGCGACAAAGAGGGTCATGGCATCGCCAAAGGCGGTGACCCAACCTTCGGAGGCCGCAGCGCCGTGGGCCAGGCTGGGCACGATCTCGTTGGAGGCGAAGTCGTCCATGGCCGATTGCAGGTAGACGTCGTACAGAGACCGGTCGCCATCGGTACGCGCCGGGATAGAGCCCTTGATCGGGTTGAAGGCGTCCTGCCCTTCCTGGGAGCCGCAGACCGTAAGCCAGGCAATAGCGTTGTCGCGGTTGGGCGCGCCCTCCGGCAGCCCGAAGGAGTCGGACAGCATGATGAAGCTGCCGCCCGTGCCCGGCGAGGGAACGTAGCCGAACTCCACCTCGGGCGTTAGGCCGACCGACTTGAAGTAGCCCTCGCTCCAGTCGCCCATGATGGTCATGGCCGCGTCACCGTCCACGACAAGCTGGGCAGCCTGGTCCCAAGACAGGGCGGAATGGTCTTCATTCGCGTACTCCATCATCTGGGCAAAGGCCTCCAGCGCGTCTGTGACCTCAGGCCCATTCCAGTCCGTGGTGCTGTCCCACAGACCGCGATAGGCGTCCGGACCCATCGAGGCCAGCAGGACAGACTCGAAGACGTGAATGTCCACCCAGACGCCACTGTCGCCCACAGCCAACGGGGTCACGCCCGCTGCCTGAAGAGCATCCGCCACCGTGAAGAACTCGTCCAAAGTGGTGGGTGGCGTGAGGCCGTTGTCGTCAAAGACCTGCGTGTTGTACCACAGGACGTTGGAGCGGTGAATGTTGACCGGCACGCTCCAGATCTCGCCGTCCTGGGAGAGGACCTCAATGACGCCGGGCGGGTAGACGTCGAGCCAGTCGTTGTCCTCAAAGACGGAGGTGACCGGCTCCATCACGCCTGCCACGACCCAGGTGTCAATCAACTCGTGACCAGCGTGGACCTGGAAGGAGTCAGGCGGGTCGTCGGCCAGCATGCGCGTGGCGAGCACGGCTTTCGCCTCCATTCCAGCGCCACCGGCCACAGTGGCGTTGATGATCTCCACTCCCGGGTACTGGGCCTCAAAGACCTCGTACATTGCCGCCAAGCCCTCGGCTTCGCCACCGGCCGTCCACCAACTGAAGATCTCCAACGTGCCGGCCTCCGGCATAGGTGTGTCTTCCGGGGGCGGTAGCGGAGTCGTAGGTTCAGGTGGCGGCGGTGCAGGGGTCCCACAGGCGCCAACCACCAGGGCGAGCACCACCAGGCTGGCGATGACCAACCATCTCATATTCCTATACATCGTTTTCCTCCTTATTCTCACTGATCATTTTCGTGCATCTTACGGGTACCGTGCCAAGGTGTTGGAGCCTTCCCTCACCTCCATTCTGACGTTCGATCATCAAAGGCCCCAGCTAGGGTGCGCTGGTTCTCTCGAGCGCGACTATCCAATCAACAGCCGGCTCCTGATTGGCAACGCCTCTGAAGGTTCGAGGCAGATATGGAGTATAACACGCTCTCCCAGCCATGTCAAGTTCCATCCGAACTCGTCGGGAACATGGTTTACACCCTGCGGTCATCTTTTGGGTTGAAGATGTGGTACAATTCCTTATCAACCACAACCTTGCTGATCTGCAGAGGTGATCCCATGACTCCCAATGAATCATACTACGACCGTATCAGAGATTCCAAGAACACTGAGGCCATTCACCGAGCCATGGTCGAGTTCTTCCTTGCCAACGGAGAGAATACCTCCCTTACCGCAAGCGTCTTCAGAACCTCTCGCCCTACAGTCATCAAATGGGTCAAACGATACAAAACGCATGGCTGGCAAGGTCTCCGTGACCTCCCTCGACGGCCTCATGAGTCGCCTCATAAAACCCCCGAGCCTCACCAACAACTCATCGCCAAGCTCAGAACCAATGATGGCCGCAGACCGAACACCAGAATCGGCCAGGACAAGATCAAGCTCCTCTTGCAGCAACGGTGTGGGATCAAGATGTCAACCTCCACCATCAACCGCGTGCTCTATAAACTCAGCTTGATCCAGCCCAGGAAGAAGAAATACCAAAAGAAACGTGAAATAGCTCGCTATCGGGAAAGGCTACAGCCTCTAGCTCACTGGCAAGTAGACGTCAAGTACCTGAATGACATCCCCGGTATCTACCCTCAAGTGATCCGCCGTATCTTGGCCAAATTCGAATATACTATCAAAGACGTCCTCACCACCACTACTTTCATCTGTTACGCCTATCAACTTTCCACCTTCAACTCTGCCAAGTTCATAGCCCTGTGCCTCGATCACTTCCGCAGGTACGGCCTTGATACCTCCAAGATCACCATCCAAACCGACAACGGGGCTGAATTCATTGGCTCCGTCTTCGCCAAAAGGGATAGCCTCTTCACCCGCGTGGTCGAGGAAACCTTCGGGGCTCGGCACTTCACCATCCCTCCCGCCACCCCTCGTTTCAACGGCTCAGTCGAGAACTTCCATGGGCGTATCGAGGACGAGTTCTATGACCTGGAGGACCTTCCCACCGGCTCAGACCTCCTGGACAAAGCCTCCAGCTACATGCTATACTTTAACCTGGAGAGGCCCAACTTGGATCTGAAAAAGACACCCTTTGAGGCGGTTCAGCAACAGACCGATGTCAAGGACCCTCACTTCATGCTCTTTCCCCCGCTCGTTCTGGATGACTTTCCCATCTTCGCCCCACGGCTCTTATCTGTGAACGATGTCTCCGACGAGGTCACCGACCCGCCTTCTTTTGAAAAGCGCTCACAGATTTAGGGCTAGCGTTTCGCCCCGTTGAGCACCTAAAGGGAAAGCTGCGCGCACTGCAGGCTTGGAGGTCCGCAAAGCTTGGCGACCATTTGAGGGAGCTGTGGTGGAACAATCCGGAACACAGTGGGAATTCCGTAGGAGCGAGGCACCCCGGTGAGCGCGGTCATGGAACCCACCGAGAGGTCAATACCGCCGGTGATGATCACCAGGACCTCGCCGATGGCCAGGATGCCAACGGTGGCAATGAAGCGCATGATGATCGCCAGGTTGGCCGGCTTCGTAAAGACATCCGGCTTCTGCCACCAGAAGAAGACGCAGACGGCAATGAGGGGGATCAAAACGTTCAATTCCCGGAAGCCACCCACCACGCGGAGGCGCTGCCACAACCGGGACATCACGGTCGAAGAGTCTAGCTGATCTGCGTTGGCCACGATTACCCCCTTGTTCAACGACCGATGAAGCGATCACCGGAGGACCAGCCTTGGTCTGCGCAGAACAGCACACGACACCACCGTCACGCCACCGATGGGGCTGGCCAAGCAACCATGGCAGCCCAGTTGCATCGTCGTGACAATGGTGGTGTGTAGAATGTCACAGGATCTGGAACTTGGCAGGCCCGGTTACGCCCCATCAGCAGTTCTCAAGATGGCGATCTTGGCCACATCTTGAATTGTGACAGTGCTCTGGGTGCGCTTCACGGAGAATTCTTGCCGTAGTCTTACTCTTTCATTCTCGGTAGCGCTACCGGCAACGCTATTATCGCGTAGGTTGACGGTTCCTGTCAAGTATCCGAAACGAGATCTAGGGTTAGCCTCTTGGACGACAAACACAACGGAATACCGTCTCTCGTCAGAGGCCCAAGGGATCCCCTGTCACTCGCTTTTTCAGGGTCCTCGGCACCCGCTGTGCAAGACAGGGAAGGCGCTCCCAACATGGGAGGACCCGGCAATCGAGGATATGCGACAAGCTAATTGCCTGACCAATACAAATCGTAGTGGTGGGGCGGGCGGGATTCGAACCCGCGCGGAGAATTAACTCCAACGGATTTTAAGTCATCAGCACTATCCGAATCCGCACCACACAATATGTAGTAGCTATCTCGGGCGAATGCCCATATCTAGTAGGTCTGCGCCCATCGCAGGCCTTCGTTTTTGCCAAGTCCGCAGTACTTTTGAAATCAATCTGCTTGTGGACTAAGTCCGCAGCAGTTCAGTCCGCAGTTCCAGCAACAGTTCCTGTGCCAGTTCCATCACGCGCTGGGGCTGATGCTCTGCTCACAACTGAGGAGGGCGCTTCAGGAAGCCACTCTCCCTCTGAGGGTAAGCTCGCCCTCTGCGATCTCTACCTCAGTTATCTCCACCTCACCCTGTGAATGTCGAGGAGTGACGAGATCGTCAATCTGCCGGAGCAAGGTTTCGGCAAAGGTCTCTGGGATGGGGAGGCCGCCAAAGGTTATGGATTCGACCGTTGTCTGAGCCTGACCAGCCTCTGCTTCCATCAGAAGGATCGCAGTCATTGTCGTCCTGACAGGCGTGGTGATGGTCCCATACAGATGAATCTTGCCTTCGCTGAGAATGATCTGCGGGTCCTTGATGGTCCCTCCCATGTTTAGAGCCACCCAGGAGGTCAGCTCTTCCTCCGTGATGGTCAGCACGTAGTTGCCTTCAGCGTCCAGTATCAAGTCCTGGCCAAGTTTGGACACCAGATCCTGTGCTTTTTCGCTCGACACCGGCACGGTCCGGATGGGTGTCGGAATCGGGCCGGACAACAGCCCGCATCCAAGATAGAACAATGACACGACGCAGATCGCGACCATTGTGACCACGCCGGGAGTTCTCCTTTGCGCTTGCATGACGACTCGCTCCAGTCCTAGATCTATCGATGAACCATTATACACCGATCTCGGGGCAGTCGCTAAGCCGATTGAGGAACACGCGAGGGCATTCTCCTGAGGAGTGCGGACTCGATGCTCGGATCAAAGCCCATCACCGCTGTAGCAACGGCGTCCGCGGAGACAGGGTTCTTGCTGGCGATCAACACGCTCGGTTCCACTGGGTTGAAGGATCCCCTGGGAACCTCACCGCCTTCCGCGGTCTTTATGCCGTCAATGGGCGCAAGGTGTATGGGGCGCGCCCGGTTGAGATCGGGCTAATGAATCCTTCTCTCATACCCTTCCCAATATGGCTCTCTGATCTCGTTTTTCCTTATCTTGCCACTACCTGTCTTGGGCAAGTTGTCCCGGAACTCCACCGACCTTGGCTTCTTGTAGCTCGCCAGATGTCCTTTGCAGAAGTCAATTATCCCTTCCTCAGAGGCTGTTGTCCCCTGTCTTAAGACTACCACCGCCTTCACAGATTCACCCCACTCTTCGTCCGGGACTCCGACGACCGCTGCCTCCAAGACCGCGGGGTGCATGTATAGCACTTCCTCTACCTCTCGAGAATAGATATTCTCTCCTCCGCTGATGATCATATCCTTTTTCCTGTCCACGAGATAGATATAACCATCCTCATCCATTGTGCCCACGTCCCCCGTATGAAGCCAGCCGTCCTTTATCGTCTCCGCCGTCTCCTCGGGCATTCTCCAATACCCTTTCATCATTCTGTCACTGCGAGCGATTATCTCACCGGCCTCTCCCACCGGAACATCATGACCTTGGTCATCAACGATTCTGATCTCACCTTCTCTCGGTGGCTTTCCTGCAGACTCCAATCTCTTGATCTCCTTCGCTGTGCCCTCCAACTTGTGGTTCTCTCTCTTGAGCACAGCCATGTTGAGGGTTTCGGTCTGCCCCAACTCCTGAGTGAAGACCTCACCAAGATGCCCAATACCTCTCCTCAACGCCTCGAAAGGCATCGGCGCTCCGGTATAAGCCACCGTGTGCAAGCTGCTGAGGTCAAATTGACCTAGGTCTGGATGTTCCAGAAGCCGAATGATCATTGTAGGTACCAGAAAAACGTAGGTTACCTCTTGTTTCTCGATGGCTTCCAAGACTAGACTCTCGTCAAACTTCTTGTGGATGACCATCGTAGCGCCGGCAGCGAAAGCAGGGATCAAGTGGGCGGCGGAGCCGCCAACATGAAAGAAAGGCATCACACACAAGACGACGTCACCAGAGCTAAGGTTACGATGGGGAAGCTCGGCTTCTGCCAGTATGCTCTTGTGGGTATGAATAGCTCCATTGGGTCGCCCAGTCGTGCCACTGGTATAGAACAACACACAAGGGTCATCCGCTTCCACATCATCCGTAGGCTCGTCGGGAGGGAAACGGCTTATCAACTCTTCATAGTTCAGCATCCCCTCTACCTCCGCACCGAGGCAGATGAATGACCTGACCGCGTCTAGCTCGTGGCGAATAGAGTTGACGACTTCGACGAACTCGCTCTCAAGTATGAGGACGTTGATTCCGGAGTTGTTGATAAGGTAGGCAAGTTCCCTTCCCACAGATCTATAATTCAGCGGCACGCAAACCCTGCCGGCCTTGGCCAGACCAAAGACCTCGAAATAGTGGGGGCAATTGTAGGCCAATAGACCCACTCGGTCTCCCTTTCCCACGCCTGACTCGGCCAAGGCATTCACGAGACTGTTGATCCTCTGATTCACCTGCTTGTAAGTATAGCGTTTGCTTTCGAAGATGAAGGCAGTTTTGTCCGCATATCTCTGGGCGTTGTCGTTGATCATATCGCCAAGGGTCTGCATTTCTCCTCCTACACAACAAGATGCGCTATCTCTCTCTGGGCGAACCCTCTGGCCAGTTCTCGCAGCGCTGGTTGTACGTAACTCGGGGCGAAGTCAACCATCCCCGGCTCGCGGCTCAGTGTCCGCTCCAGTCAGACAGGCGCCGAATGGAGCACAAGTTGCACAGAGCGACCAGCAGGACGGCTTCCAGAGTCCTTTTCGTGGCTCGAAGGCCGGATTCATCAAGCAGCCGACCTTCAGTTCGTTGCTGAGAATCAGATCCCGGCTTGCTTCAACGACGGCCCCTTGGATATTCGTCTCGTTGATGAAAGACGAGGCGGAGTCGCCGACTGTCGCCATAGGTGACAATGCGTGGCCTCTTTGCCGCGTTCGATATTCGATATGATACACCATAGCACGTTTTGTACTGATTTGTCAACCATGAGATGCGCGTATGGGTCACTTACTTGACACCTATCCAGAAATGTGCTAATATTTGTTCAAATCTACCGAGACCCGATTGTCCTATTGGACGGTTAGTCTACAACAGAAAGCGGGATCTTGACACCTACGTACGCATCTGGGCGCTCCTGTGTCCTGGTGCGGTGGACAGGGCTCTGAGCAGTCCACGATTCAGTCCTAGGCACTAGATCTATACGCGCACAGCCACTAGACCATATCGTTCGTAGTCGAAATAGAGCCAATTGCTGAGGGCCTATGCAACAGACAGACGTAGCTCACGGCTGTGTTACGCTCCACCCCGGGCCATCTCGTTGCGCCTCTCTGGCCGAGACTTCTCACCTTGCCGGCTATCACCCCCTCGTGACATGGGATGAAAGTCGGCACCTCAAGGAGACTAATGGTTTGCAATCTTATGAAAGGAGGGTAAAATGTGAGTGCCGGACGTTTGACCCGCTTTCCAGAACTCGAAAACAAAGAGGAGGAGAAAATGAGCGCCAAAGATTCGACCCGCGTTCCAGAGCTCGAAGAGAATAAGGAGGAAGAAATGGAAGAAAAAGACTTGACCCGCCGTAAATTCCTTACCGGCGCAGCAGCAGCCGGCGCTGGGCTGGTTGCGGCAGCATGCGCCCCAGCGGCCACACCTCCCCCAGAGGCTCCACCAGAGCCTACCGCAGCGCCCACCAAAGCGCCTACCCCAGTGCCTACCCCGGCGCCAACGAAAGACACGATCGTTGTTGGTATGGCAAGACCTCTCTCAGGCCCACTGGCTGTGATTGGAGACTCGGCATTCAGACCAATCTATGAGACCTGGGTTCCAATGGTCAATGACGCTGGTGGGATATATGTGGAGGAATACGGCAAGCAACTACCGATAGAGTTGATAGTATACGATGATACGAGCGACCCAGGCACGATGACGAGGCTGACGGAGAAACTGATCCTGGAGGACAAAGTTGACTTTCTATGGCCTGCCTGCGGCACCGCTTTTGTCTTTGCCCAAGCCCCGATAGCCAACAAGTACGAGTATGTACTGCTGACGGCCGAGGGCGGTGCCACGACCATCAGGGATATGCTTCCCAGTCTACCCTACGTGTTCGTCACTCTGAGTTTCTCCGACTGGTACCAACTGCCAGTTCTGGCTGACATTCTTGCCGCCAAGGGCGCGACGACGGCCTATATATCCTACATCGCTGACCTCCACGGCGTAGAGTATTCCGGTGTGGCGGGTATTGAATTCGCGAAGAAGGGAATTGAGGTCGTCGGTCTTAAGAGCCTTCCGCCTGACATTAAGGACCTATCGCCCGTAATCCAGGGCGCTGACGCGTCTGGGGCCGATGTCTTTTGCTGCTTTGCCTATCCCGACCAGGTCATGCCTGCTACTGGGACGTCAATAGGCCTTGGCTATAACCCCAAGGCGTGGGTAGGCGGCCCCGGAGTGAATTTCGGGTTCTACCACACAGCGTTTGGTCCGGCGGTGGAGGGAGTAATGGGCTTTACCTGCTTCGCGCGGGGATCTTCTCCCGCACTCGACGAAATGGCCGACATACTCTACGAAGGTAAGCCTGAAGAAATGCAGGATTGGTGGGGGCATCCATTCTACTGGGCTGCGCTGGATATGTGGAAGGGGGCCATCGAGAAGGCTGGAACACTTGACCAGAAGGCGATTAGGGAAATACTTGCCACAGAGAAGGTCGATACGGTTCTGGGGCCGACCTGGTTCGAGAACGGGCTCTTGGCCAAGGATGCTCATGCCGGAGAGATTGGCCAGTGGATAGACGGAGTGTTTGAAGTCGTCGGACCTACGGACAAGGCCACCGCAGAGATGGTATATCCCAAGCCGCCGTTCCCAACAGGCTAATAGTCAGAGTAGACATTGAGTCAGCAACAACGATAAGTAGGTGAGCAGGCTGTCTAGAGGGTGCAGAACAGCAACTCTTGAGAGTGGTTGTTCTCTCTGGAGGAGTCACGGTGTGCCTTTTGGGCAGCCTGCGCTGTGTTGATTGCCAAAGTCAAGGAGCTATCAATACGATGGTTACATTCCTGAACGTAGTGATTGCTGGTTTACTGCTGGGCGGCCTCTATGCCCTGATTGCCATGGGGCTCAGCCTGCAGTATGGTGTCGCCCGGGTGCTGAATATATCTCATGGCGAGTTTATTATGCTCGGGGGTTTGACCACCTGGACATTGTACACAGCATTTGACATCAACCCGCTGGTCTCTCTGGTCATTGTCGGTCCTACTACCTTCATCTTAGGTTTCATCATTCACAGGACTTTGTTCAAACGCCTTCTAAGCTCGTCAACATCACCGGGTATTTTTGAGAGTAGTTCCATGCTGGCTTCTTTTGGTCTCCTGTTCATGATTCAAAACATAGCTTCAATAGCCTGGGGACCCGAGATAAGAGGATACTCGTATTTGGCTGTTCCGGTCCATCTCGCGGGAGCAGTATTCAGCGCCAACCGCCTCGTGACTCTCGGGTTCGCCACAGTCATAGGTCTGGCTTTCTACCTCTTTGTAGCTCGTACCCGCCTGGGCAAAGCGATTCGGGCAGCAGCCCAAGACCCGGCCACCGCGGGACTCATGGGGGTGAACATCAACAATGTGCTTGCTCTATGCTTCGGCTTTGGTGCTGCCATGGCTGGTATCGCCGGCATGCTGATAAGCATGTGCTATCCTGTTCATGTAGTGATGGGTCTCGAGTATACCATAATCGCCATTATCGTGGTTGTCCTGGGTGGTTTGGGCAGCATCCCTGGCAGTTTCATCGGGGGTTTTGTACTCGGTATTATTGGCAGCGTGGTGACCTATATAGACCCGGGCTTGTCATTGGTTGCCTACTATCTCATCTTCATACTCCTGCTGCTGGTGAGGCCGACAGGTATTATGGGGAAGTAGAGAAATGAACACTACCAGAGTTGATCTGAGAAAGGTGTGGGTGCCGGGGCTGCTTCTCATCATCCTCGTTCTGCTGGCTGCTTTACCCGTCCGTCGCCCAGGCTACACGGTCATACTTGTAGGCAGCATCTTAGTGTACATCGTCTTGACAGTGAGCTGGGTCATTTTTTCCGGCCCTACCGGTTACATCTCACTGGCGCCGGCGGCATTCTTCGGGGTCGGCATGTACGCTTCAGCCGTACTGGGCATGGCGTTACCCTTGCCTGTCGTTATCTGTATTGGTGGTCTGGCAAGTTCCTGTCTTGCCCTCGCGGTTGGTGCTTTGACCCTGAGGCTACGGGGCATCTATTTTGCTATCTTCACCTTCGGACTCGTTGAGCTCATCAAGCATCTTCTCCTGTGGTATGAGATTAATATGACGGGCACACGTGGCCGATTCGTTGTCCTCGTAGATAACAACACCATTTACTACGTCATGCTCGCTATTCTTGTGATGACACTGCTTGCCGCCTACCTTATCAGGCGCTCTAGATATGGCTTAGCCCTGCAAAGTATTGGCCAAGACGAGGAAGCCGCGGTTCATGCAGGCATAAATGTGACTGCTTTGAAGATCGTCACCTTTGGCATCAGCGCGGTTTTCGTGGGAGCCGCCGGCGCAATCTGGGCCACACAATTGACATATATCGACCCATACATCGCCTTTAATCCGCTCAATTCTTTTATGCCGGTGTTAATGGCCATCTTTGGGGGTGTGGGACAACTCTATGGTCCCATCTTGGGCGCCGCCGTTCTTGCCTACTCAAGGGAAGTCTTGATCACCGAGTTTCCCTACTACTATATGCTCCTTTTCGGCATCATGTTAGTGGTCGCTATCCTATACCTGCCCCATGGACTTGTCGGTTTGATGCAGAAGTTGTGGTTACGAGTTTCGGGAGGGCAACATGCCAATACTTGAAGGCGAAGGGGTCACCAAGCATTTTGGCGGGTTGGCCGCAGTCTCACGCGTAGACTTTGGCGTGGGCCAAGGTGAAGTCGTTGGTCTGATCGGTCCCAACGGAGCTGGCAAGACCACGCTGTTCAATCTGATATCGGGCGCTCTTGTTCCCAAAGCAGGGTCAATAAGATTCAACGGCGAAAACATCACTGGCCTGAAGCCGCACAAGATTTGCAGGATGGGAGTAGCGAGAACCTTTCAATCGGTGAAAGTCTTCGCCAATATGCCAGCTTTTGAGAATGTCTTGTTGGGCTCGTTATTTGGGTGTTCAACAGGTACGTCATCAGCGGCTGCTACAAGGGAAGCTACAGATTTGCTGGAGTTTATGGGATTGTCAGCAGTGAGTGCGATCCCTGCTAAAGACTTAACCCTGGGTAACCAGAAGCGACTTGAAGTAGCCAGAGCGTTGGCCACCAAGCCAGAACTGTTGTTGCTTGATGAGCTGATGGCGGGGTTGAACCACACTGAAGTAGCGGAGGCTATGGAGCTGGTGACCAGGATCAGGGAGCAAGGGATCACCGTTTTTATGATCGAGCATGTCATGAAGGCAATCATGAGCGTATGTGACCGGATTATGGTGCTCCATCACGGTGAGAAGCTTGCCGAAGGAACGCCAGAGGAGATTGCTGCCAGCAAAACAGTCATTGAGGTATACCTGGGAGAGTAAGCTTATGCTCGAAGTCAACAACATAGATACCTTCTATGGCAAGGCTCAGGCCTTATGGGACGTTTCTTTGAGGGTCGATGAGGCAGAAATCGTCGCCTTGATTGGAGCCAACGGAGCCGGCAAGACCACACTACTTAACACTGTATGCGGTTTGCTGCCCCCAGCTTCAGGTAGCGTGGAGTTCCTTGGCCAGAGGATAGATGGGCTCGCACCTCACTCCATTGTGGAACTAGGCATTTCCCATATACCCGAGGGGAGAAGGCTATTTCCCCACATGTCGGTGAGTGAGAACCTAGAGATGGGTGCCTATGTTCATGAAGCTTGGAAGCGGAAAGAGGAAACACTCCGCCAGGTTTATGAGATGTTCCCCATATTGCAGGAAAGACAAGGGCAATTGGCCAGGACATTGAGCGGTGGCGAACAGCAAATGGTAGCTATGGGTCGGGGTCTGATGTCAAGACCAAGACTATGCATGTTTGATGAGCCCTCGTACGGTTTGGCACCGCTATTGGTGGCAGAGATCTTCCGCATCATACAGGGACTCCGCGACCACGGTATTACAATCTTGCTGGTTGAGCAGAGTGTCCGACAGAGTCTGGAGATAGCTGATCGGGCCTACGTGCTGGAAAACGGGCGGATTGTCCTGGAGGGAGATGGCAAGAGCCTCCTAAAGGAGGAGCTCATCAAGAAAGCCTATTTGGGCTTGTAGCGCAACTGGTCCAACCTCTCACGGGACAGCTGTGGTGAGGTCGAAACAGGAGGTACGTGCCAGCAGCTCTCGCGATGATCACCTGATCGATCTCATCAGCGGTCAGCCCGTTCTTCTCCAAAAGCACATTGATGCCGGTGTGCATCGCCTCCTTGGCCGGTCGCAATCCTCGCACATCCTTCTCCGCAAAGGCAATGGCTGGCCGGCTAGCGGCATCCTCGTCTTCGCCAACCAACACGAATCCACGATGTAGACTCGCAGAGTGCGTCCACATCTCAGACAACGGTTGCGTTGTGCATCCCCCGCCTAGCTGGGGATCGCAGATGGCGCTGGAGCAATGATCCTCATGCTTCTGAAAGTGTGGCACATGCTGCTTGAACGTGGTACGATGGAGTGAGAAGGTGGCTGGGGATTTGCTGAGAGTTGCATATCTATTGACTGATGAACAGCCATTGAGTTCCATTTCCAGAGAGAAAGCGAGATGAGTGGTATTGTTCTTTTCTTCTTCTATGGAAGCATCCTAATCTGCATCATCGCCTCTGTTGTGAGAATGACGAAGTATGCCCGTGCCCCTCTGCACCTCCGATGGGAACTCTATCGAGGGAGTTCCGTTTATGAACTGACAGATTGGTGGGATAGAAGTCCTCCCCGTTTCGGAGAGAAACTGAGAGTGGTGATCCTTGATATTCTCTTCTTGAGGGAATTCTACCATCGAAACAGGAGTCTCTGGTATTTCCTCTTCCTATTCCATATAGGTTTGTACCTCCTCTTCCTCTGGCACCTCTGGCTTCTCATCACGGCAGTGACTCTCCCCTTCGAATCTGCCTGGACCGGAGGGCTAGCTTTTGGGCACGTTGCCACATTGCTCAGCCTGATCGGAGGGAGTGGGATTCTCATCAAGCGTATTGTCGATAAAGAATTGAGCGTTCACTATCCTCGCATTCACTATTTGAAATGGGTCCTGATCCTGCTTATTCTGCTTGGAGGATTTCTTGCTGTTGTTTTTCACTTCGACTCAAATCTGCCCGAACTCCTAGGATACGTTAAAGCCCAAGTTACCTTTCAAGACATGGAACTCAAACTTCATCCTGCTTTGGCGCCAGCGAGCCACGTCTTTTTTGTTTCCTTTTGGCTCCTCTATCTTCCATTCAGTCATGTCCTACAGATCTCTTTCAGATACTATCAGCATTTGCGGTGGGATGATGTCCCCAATAGACAAGGAAGCACCATTGAAAGAAAGGTGAAAGGACATCTCGATCGACCCATTAGCTGGGCAGCCCCTCACATCAAGTCTGGTAAGCGATGGGGGGAAGTGATTGGAGACACTGAAGACCTATAGGGAGTGGAAGGCCGTCCAAAATGGGGAAAACCAAGGTCAGTGATATCAGCAGAGCAGGGGATGAGCAGCTTCTTGAACTTACGAGTTTGGATTGGATGACTCTTCCCTGTCCTTCTGATCAGCCTCTATCTATCAGGCCCCTCCCCGATGAACAAAGGAGCCAAATCGAGCACTCCCTTGATGGTATATCGGCGTTGGGAATTCCCAAGCCGACAAGCAAGGGCGAGGAGGATGGACTGGTTCAGAGTTTTCTCAATGGACTGAGAAAACTGCTTTCTCATGACGATAATTGGACCTTCTGGCAACCCCTGGTTTACAGCCTTGAGAGCTGCGTCAAATGTCAGACATGCAGCGATGCATGCCCGATCTATCTCTCGAGTGGGAAACAGGAGATCTACCGACCCACTTACCGGGGAGAGGTCTTGCGAAGGATCATCAACAAGTATATCAAGAAGGGAGGAAGAATCTCCTCCAAGCTGAAGGGAGAGGAGATCGATCTGAACTGGCCGACCGTCGCCAGATTGGCGGAATTGGCCTATCGATGCACCCTTTGCAGAAGGTGTGCTCAATGGTGCCCCTTGGGTGTCGATAATGCTCTCATCAGCCGTGAGATAAGAAAGCTCTTCAGCCAGGAGTTGGGCATCGCACCTAAGGAACTTCACGACTTTGGAACGATTCAGCAACTCAGCAAGGGCTCTAGCACGGGCATGACACCGGTTGCCTTCAGAGATAGCATCGAGTTCATGGAAGAGGAGATTGAGGAAATAACCGGCAGGAGAATAGAGATACCTATTGACAAAGAGGGGGCAGATATTCTACTTCTCCATAATGCCGGGGAGTTTCTCTCTTGGCCCGACAATACTGAAGCCTTTGCCATTATCTTTGATGCCCTGGGAATAAGCTGGACCCTCTCGAGTGATCTCGCCGGTTACGATTCGGTCAATTACGGAGTTTGGTACGATGATGTCCAACTTGCTCGAATAGTATTGACACACGCCGAAGTTGCCAACAAGCTCAAGGTGCAGAAGATTCTGATCGGAGAATGTGGGCATGCGCACAAGACATTGTTGGTTATCGCTGACAGAATACTCACCGGAGAGCTAAATATCCCTCGAGAGAGCGCACTACCACTGCTGGAAGATGCGGTATGCAACGGTAGAATCAAGCTTGACCCCTCAAGAAATGACTTCCCTGTTACGCTTCATGATCCATGTAACCTGGTTCGGCTGACGGGCATCGTTGAGCCACAAAGACGAATAGTGAGGAAGATCTGCCCTCAGTTTCGAGAAATGGAGCCTCACGGTGTTGAGAACTACTGCTGCGGAGGCGGTAGTGGGTTTGCAATAATGTCCTCCAGGAATTTCCCTGATTGGAAGATGACCGTCTCCGGGAGAATGAAATTCAAGCAGGTCTTGGATGCATTCCAAGATGTAGGGGACCCTGAAGCAGAGAGATATGTGTGCGCCCCTTGCTCAAACTGCAAGGGGCAGCTTAGGGACCTGCTGAGCTACTATCAGGCGAGGGAGAAGCACAGCGTATTCTACGGTGGCTTGGCCGAGCTGATAGTGAATGCCATGGTGGATCTAGAGCAGCCATTCATACAGTGGGAGTGGCATTGACGTGGTTTTGCAGAAGGAGAGAACCCTATCAGTGGACACAAAAGGGGGTGCTCTTCTTGGGCTCTGAATGAATCGGCAACAGAGATGAAACGCTCGTTGAGAAGATCTTGGTGATGATGTTAGAAGGCCTTCTCAAACGTGTTAATGAACCGAAGGTGTAAACCGACAGGTGCTTGAGTCTATACGCATCCTGTTGGCTTTGGCACCCCCGCCCACTTACATGCGGAGTTTGCAGGTCCTTGCGGAAAGAGTTCCCAAAGTCGGCTCAGGCTTACACCTGTTCTCTTGGTAAGCTTTCTTACCATCGGGCAAATATCGAATTCGAGATAGTAATCCCTCAGATAGCGAATCACCTTCCAGTGCTCTTCTGTTAATCCCACTACACCTTCCATTTCAGCATAAGCTTCTGCGATACTCTCATTCCATTTTTCAGGTTCCTGCAAAAAGCCTTTCTCATCAACTTCGTACATCTTGCCGGCGAGTTCCATTTGTGCCATAAGGGTTAACCTCCTCTTGGACATCGATCGTTGTTTCGTGCCACCATCGCTACCTAGAGCGCTGCTTGGCAAACACAGTATACCCTGCTAGAAATCTGACATCTATGATTAATGCGCAGAACAAGACTGGACGTAGAACGCCCTCAGAATACCCTACGGCAGAACCGGCTCCCTTACGAAGATTCGCTTGTATGAAGTTGTCGGCTCCGTCGATGATGGGGTTTTGTATTCCAGCCGCGGGTCAAGGATAACAATCCCCTTTAGAAGCCCCATGCTCAGGGGGCGCGGAGCCTCTGAGATACCCGCATACGCGCGTCAAAAGCACTAATCTCCCCGTGGCAACATCCTACGATACATCTTCTGAGAAATCGCCTTCATGTCACCCCAAGATATACATCGAGTGGGACAGGCCATACTACAGACCGGTTCTTGGCTACACCAGAAGTGGATCTCTCCTCTACGATTCTGTTCTCAGTTCCTCATCCACCTCTGGGGCCAATACCAGCCAATCGGGGCACCCGACACATGTCTGGATAGGGTCTGCTAGCGAACAAGCTGCCGCGCAATCACCAGGCGCTGGATTTGGTTGGTACCCTCAAAGATCTGGTGTGCCTTGGCGTCGCGCATGTATCTCTCCACCGGACGGTCCTTCATGTAGCCCGGCCATCCCAGCACCTGGACCGCGTCAGTGGTCACTTCGACAGCGATATCGCTCGCGAAGCATTTCGCAATTGCCGATTCTTTCGTGTTGCGGTGACCGTGGTCGCCGAGCCAAGCTGCGTGCCAGCAGACCAATCGCGCTGCTTCGACCTTTATCGCCATGTCGGCCAGCATGAAGTGTATGCCTTGAGAGGCGACACCAGCCCCATCAGATGGAACCTGTTGCTTGACGTAGGCAACCGCGGCCTCGAATGCCGCACGAGCAATCCCCACCGCCTGGGCCCCGACCACAGGCCGAGAGGCATCCAGGGTCTTCATAGCAATGTTGAACCCGTCGTGACCCTCCCCTAGGCGAAAGCGGGACGGGATACGAACCTCCTCGAAGATCACCTCTCGCGTGTCGGTAGAGCGCTGGCCCATCTTGTCCTCTCTCTTGCCAAAGGACAGGCCAGGGGTATCGCGGGGGACAATGAAGGCTGATATCCCCTTATACCCCAGTTCGCGCTGCTCCTGGGCAAAGACCGAATAGAGGCTGGCCACCCCTCCATTGGTGATGAAACGCTTAGTGCCCTCGATTATGTATTGGTCCGCGACCCGACGAACCCTGGTGCGTATTGATCGAACGTCGGAGCCGGCCTCGGCCTCAGTCAGGCAGAGAGCGGCCACGTTGGAACCTGAACAATGCCTCGGCAGAAGCTCGTGCTTCAACTCCGGGCTGCCGGCGATCAGTAGAGGTAGCAAGCCTAGGATGTTTCCATAGAGACCCACCTCCACTCCCGCACAGGCTGCGGCCAGCTCCTCGGCCAATAGACACCCCTCGAGACTGCCCAGTCCTCCGCCGCCATACTCCTTGGGGACGCCGTAGTGAAGCAACCCAAGCCGGTAGCACTTCTCCACGACCTCCTCAGAGTGCAGTTGTTCCCGCTCCAGCTGTGGCGCAAGGGGCACTATCTCCTTCTGGGCGAAATCCCTGGCCAGGTCCCGGAGGACCTCTTGTTCGGGACTCAGGCTGAAGTCAATCATTCTGAGTTCCTCTCGCAAGCATGCAGTTGGCGACACTCATCACGGGAAGAGCAGCCAATTATGGCACAGGTGAGCCCCAAGCGACAAGCACTCCGGTACAAGACACGTGCACGACGATTAGCCAGCCTCGCCTGGGAGCCTCAACACAAGCGATCAGGATGCGCCATCAATGTGCGGGCAGCCCGTAGAAAGGTCCGGCGACTCGAGGTCAAATGCCACCAACTCCGCACCTCAGGTGCGTCCTGCTCCAGCGCCCGTGCCCTGGGGATTCTAGCAGCGATCGCGGAGCCACCTGGGATTGATTCTGCTGCCCCTCAGACCAGAGCTGGGGACCGATCACCTGGTCTGGAACCCCACGATATCGCGCAACTTCAGGTACAAGAGCTTCTCACCCAGCTGGCGGGCCCAGCCCCAACTCGCCTAGCAGTCGTCTGACAAGCTCGGCGTTGAGGTCCAGGATATGCTTGAGCTCGATTTGGAAGTGCTGGAGGGGGTAGAGGCTTTGCCAGTCATGGGTACGGATGGCGCGGAACTTGCCCCTCTTCTTCTGGGGTTGGGAGAGGTCGTGACGGCGGAGGATATTGCGCACGGTGTGAGAGGAGAGGGCAAGGCCGTGTTGCCACTGGAGGTGATGTGCCAGGCGGACGCGCCCGAAGTTGGTCTTCTTTCGCTCTCTGACCACCAAGCTCTCCACATCAGCAGCGGTCTGCCTGGGGCAGTTCTGCGGACGGCGAGAGCGCCCCTGGAGACCCAGGCTATCTCGGTGACGACGCACCCACTTCCTGACCGTATTGCGGGAGCAGCAGAGCTCTCTGGCTGTCTGGGAGACATTGCCGCCCAAGTCGTGGTAGACCTCCAGCAGCATACGGCGAGCCGAGCTCTCATCAATGGCAGCTTCGGCCTCGGGCGAGATGCGCATGGAGCTGGGGCGTCGATAGCGGACGGTGAAAGCTTCTGGGTTGCAATGGTACTCTCGCCACAGGGAGAAGAAGCGAGTTTTGCCGATGCCAAGCACTTCTTGCACTTCAACTCTGGTCATCAAGCCCTGGGAGTACGCCTGGAGCGGGAAGGCGACCTGCTCATCCGAGAAACGCTTGTGAACTTGACCCATGGTTCCCTCCTGAAGCATGTTGAGGGAACGGAGTATAGGTGTCCAGTTTTCAACTGACAATGACATTCTTGTGCCAGATACACGTTACTTGACAACCATTCAATTATGGTGTATAATACAAGATAATCAGACCATTCGGATTGACACTCCGCCGGTATCGGGAGGCAGCTCCCCGGCAGTAATCAGTCGTCGTGTCGGCGGCCTGATCCGGAGACAACGCGGATTCCAAGGGCATTGCAGCGCCGGTCACCCTCCCTCAGGCGGGGAAGATCGGCGCTTTCGCTTTTATTACACGAGTGTGAGCCCCGGCGATTGTCAGGGGGCCGTTCAGCGGTGACCCGGCGTTCACCGAACTCGTGGCGGAACCGGTCCCAGGCATGCATATCAGCACACGAGTCCTGTCCAAGCTGCAAGCGGGCGCACAGCGCTTGTCTCTGCGGACCGGCTTCCAAGCTTCATCCTCACGACCCGGCCCAAAAGGACACGAGGAGTGGCCTGTCAACCTCAAGTGGGCGGCGGACTGGTTCTCGCTACCACGTATCATGCGAGGAGGTACTGGAATGAACCCGCAGACCTCAGCAGACATTGGCGGACAACGCCGACGGAAACATCCGGCCCGAGACTTATTGCTGGCCCTGGCGCTCGTGGCGCTGCTCGCGCCGCCGGCTTTGCCGGCCATGACGCAGGTCGCGGCCGCTGCCGGTACTTCCACGCTGACCCTATCCCCGCCGCCTGGCACGCTCGCCCAGACCAGCAACACGCTTACTCTCAGGGTCGAAAGCGCCCGCGACGAACCGCGGCATCCGGATGGTCCGGTGTTGAAGGGTGACCCAGTCACCACATACAGGTTTCTCATCAACGTGGACAACACCGGCGACCCTAGCCATCCCCGCTCCCCAGACTGCGATCCAAACTATGCCGCCTATCCGGCGAACTGCCCCTGGCCATCCATTCGCACCCAACAAGGGTACGCACCAATCTTCACGCAGGGCGATCAAACCATCCTAGATGATGAATTGATGGGGATCGACTTGCCGCCCGGCAAGTATCTGATCTCGGTGCTGGCCGATGGGTACAAGATCGGCGGCGCGCACTTCACCGTGCCTCTGCCCGATCCGGGCCTGGTGACGGTGCAGGTCCAGCCCTATCCCCTGCCGGCAGCGACGATGCAGATCAAGGTCTTTGATGACCGGGCCACCAACGGGCAGTTTGATACACCCCTCGACCGCGGTCTGGCCGGCTTCCGCGCCATCGTCGGCGACATCGTAGGCCAGGTGACCGCCGACTTGTTCGGTAACCCCATCTGCACCGAGTACCAGCGAGATGTGAACGGCGATATCATTTTCGACCTCGACGGTAACCCCATCCCCATCCCCGGGACCGGAGGCGAATGTATCAGCGATGCCGACGGCATCATCAAGATCCCGAACCTGGCTCCCAACCGGTACGACGTGTCGATGGCGCCCCCTCAGGGCACGAACTGGGTCCAGACGACCACGCTGGAAGGCGGCAAAGGCTGGGATACCTGGCTCCAGGAGAACTCAACGGGACTGGACAACGAGTTCATGGTCGCCGGGGAGCCCTTCCCCTGGACCGTGTTCGGCTTCGTGCAACCGAAGAACGAGCTCACCGACACCAACGTCACCGGCGGGATACAGGGCACCATCGTCGCCGCCTCAGTCTACGTGCCACTGAACGGAGGCCTGCCTTACTATGGCGGGCAGTGGGGCGGGCTGGCCGGCGCCGAGATCACCGGCCCGATCGACCACCCGTGGCTGGCCCTCAACGACCTGCTCCACGGCGACACGGCGGTCTGGGTCGGGCAGGGCAACGCCGACGGTTCCTTCTACATCCCGCACGTGCCCGACGGCGACTATTCGCTGAGCTACTGGGACGGCCCACAGCAGTATATCCTGGACCTGATCCAGGTGTCTGTGGTCAACGGGCAGGTATCCGACGTGGGCACTCCCATGCTCACCGGATGGTACACCAGGATTGAAGGGTACGTCTTCCACGACGAAAACGAGAACGGGAAACTCGACGGCAGCGAAGACGGGCTGCCTGACTACCTGATCGCCGTGAAACGGCGCGAGAACTCTTCCATAGACCGCGGGATCATCTCGACTATGACCGACTCTGGCGGGTACTACATGCTGGAAAGCCTCTACCCTCTCACCCAATGGGTGGTCATCGAGGCGTATAGCGATCGTCATCAGACGGTGGGCATCACCTGGCAGGCACAGAACCAGCCTCAGCCAACGACGGTCCTGGGCAGCGGAGTGGACGTGGGTGTCCTGCCCATCATCGGGCACACAGGACGGCTGGACTGGGGGGTCAAGCCCTACAAGGCGGAAACCAACGGTGGCATCGCCGGCACCGTCAGCTACGACTCCCTGCGCAACGAACTGGATGCACGCTACGCGGCGGTCGACCCCTGGCAGCCCGGCATCCCCGGCCTGACGATGAAGGTGTACGCGACGGTCACGGATGGCGACGGCAAGCTGATAACCGAGACCACCCCCGGTCCAAACTTTGGCGCCTACGTGAAAGGCCACCTCCTGAACACCACCGTTACGGAGCAGTTCGTCCGGCCGAAGGACTGCCAGGCGCGTGACGTGGACGGAAACCCGGTCGATCAACTGGTCCTGCCGCCCGCGACGGGTGGTTACGATTGCCTGGAAGGGCCGTTGATGGGAGTGCAGTTCCAGACCGGTTTCACAGAAGTCGATGGCAACTTTGGCTTCAGCGAGATCATAACCGATACGGACACCGGGGACCCTCTGCCGTTTCCGCTGCCGATCCCGCCTGGCGACTATCTGGTCGAGGTGGTAGTTCCCAACGACTCCTTCGGGCGGCCGTTGTACCAGGTCACGCGCGAGGAGGACGTGAACGTCTTCGGCGGCGCCCAGTACTTCCCTGCGGTTCCGCCCTCTGCTTGTGCTGGCCCGCTGCACGTGGTCGATGTTGCCGGGGTGGATCCAGACGGCCCGAACGCGGTGGACAACCCCTCCTTTGCTGACGTCGGCGGCAGCCCTTACGAAAACATGGAGATGCCCCTGTGCAACGTGAAGCTGGTCACCGTGTCGGCCGAGCGTTCGATCGCGCCTGCCTTCACCCTGTTCACCGAGGTCCCAATACCGGGCCGCTGGATGGGGTACATCATCGACGACCTGACCCTCTCCACCAACAAGGAGGAGCTTTTCTTCGGAGAGAAGGCTGGCATCCCCAACGTGCCGGTAGGGATCTACGACTTCACCAACCAACTGCTCCTCACGGTGCAGTCCGACCCCAACGGCGTCTATGAGGTACTGATGCCCTCCAGTGTGACCGACAACGTTCCGTCGCCCACTGGGTTCTCCCCGAGCGTCTACTACCAGGTCGGCAACGACCCTGGCCAGCCCGGGCAACTGAACGCGAACTACAACCCTCAATACCGCACCATTGGGACCAGCTTTGAGATCTACCCAGGTGACATCATCCCCTCCGACCTGGCGCCAACGCAGATTGGCGTGTCCATCCAGTGGCCTGGCTCCCAGCCCTACCACCCGGCGCCATGCAAGCTGGGCAGCACTACGCCGGAGCTATTCGCCGTGTCGCGACCCTACTCCTACTCGAACAGCACTTATGACCTGACCATCGCCGGGCAGCACTTTGGGGCCACGCCGGGCACGGTGACGCTCCAGGGCGCATGCGGCACCGTGACCACCCTCGCCATCGTTAGCTGGGCCGACGGCGAGATCACCGCCACTGTACCGGCAGGACTCAAGCCTGGACCCTACCAGTTGCTGGTGACGGCAGCCAGCGGCGAGCCCGTGGTCAACGGTTTGACCTTCCACGTGCTTGGACTGGGCTACGATCCAGTGCTGTTTGAGGCAGGGCAAGGGAAGACCTACACGACTGTGCAGGAGGCGATCGACGCCGCGGCAGCTGAACCACTGCCGGCTCTGGTCGTGGTGTATCCAGGCACACCGGCTCTGTGGAACCCCGACGGCGCTTACTTCGAGAACCCGGTCATCTATGAGCCGGTGAAACTGCAAGGCGTCGGGCCCGGGGGGGTCCGTGACGTCGATTCCAGCCACGTTCCCGGCTCTGTGCTGGACGGGCGGCTGATGACCGGGGACACAGGCTACTCGGGGCAGTGGCGTACCTTCGTGGAAACCCTGGTCTGGGATGGCAACCCGATCTACTCCGAAGGACAGGTGATCTACGTGCTGGCCAAGCAAGGAGACTTTGGCTCGGCGTACAAGGCCGCAGTTGACGGCTTCACCATCCAGGGCGGAGACCAGCAGGGCTTTCCCAACAGGACCGCCGGCCAGCAGCCTTTCGTTGAGGTGCAGGGCGGAGCGTTCTATGTGAACGCGTACGCCCGCTACCTGCAGATCACAAACAACGTCATCCGCAGCAACGGCGGCGCGTACGGTGCGATTCGCCTCGGCACGCCCAACTGGGGTGACAACCACAACGAGAACATTCGCATCGCCAACAACCGGATCCTGGCCAACGGCGGCACCAATCTGGCTGGTGCAATCGCCCTCTTCGAGGGCAGCGGTAGCTACGAGGTAGCGTACAACCACCTCTGCGGCAACTTCTCCGCCGAGTACGGCGGCGCCATCAGCCACTATGGCTACAGCCCGAACGGCAAGATCCACCACAACCGCATCGAGTTCAACCGCTCCTACGACGAGGGCGGCGGCATCATGATCGCGGGCGAACTTCCCGCCAGCCCCGCTGTTCTCTCGCCGGGCGCCGGAGCCGTGAGCATCTACAACAACATCATCCAGTCCAATCTGGGGAACGATGACGGGGGCGGCCTCCGCTTCCTGATGGCCGGTAACTTCCCCTTCAACGTCTACAACAACTTCATCGCAAACAACATATCCACCCACGAGGGCGGCGGTATCTCCCTGAACGACGCCCCCAACGTGCGGATCTACAACAACACAATCATGAAGAACCTGACGACGGCAACGGCACTGACCAGCAACGGTGAGCCAGCGCCGGCCGGCCTTTCTACCTCAAGAAACAGCGCCATGTTGCAGGCGACGCTCCCACCCGGAGCCCCGCCCTTCAGCAAGCCGCTGTTGTTCAATAACATCTTCTGGGACAACCGGGCCGGGCGGTGGACCGGCGGCTCGGTCGACGGGATCGGCCTGACCGGGGATCTCCTTAACCCCATCAACCTGTGGGACATGGGCGTGGCCGGCACCACCTACCTGCTCGAACCCACTTACTCCATGCTCAACGTGACCGATGGCACAGTGGCCGATCCCAGCAACCAGGTCGGAGTTGACCCGATGGTCGTGCAGCCGTATGACACTACGGTTTCGATCCTGCCCTGGCGCGGCAACCTGAACCTCGTCGGCGTGGACATCGTGGCGGTCGATTCGTTCCCGACAACGAGGGGGGACTACCACCTGCAGGTGACCTCGCCCGCCATCAATGCTGGCGCCGGCAGCAAGGCCGGGATCTTTGCGCCCCGCATCGACCTGGACAGAGACCCGCGACCATCAGCCGGCGGCTTCGAAATCGGCGGAGACGAGACCGGGCCGTTGTCCAATTACGCTGTGGTGCTGCCCGGGAGCGCCTTAGGGGCGGTGCGCCTGGCCGATTCTTGTCAGTTTCTGCCACTGGTCTTGAAGAGGTTCTGAACACTCGGTGATGAACAACAAAGGGTGAGACGCCATCGCCATTGGCCTCCCTCATCCTCGCCACCTTATGTCTGATGTAAGGAAGGAGAGAAACGATGACCAAGCGATCGCGTTCAAGAACGCTCAGCCGCAGGGACTTCCTGAAGCTCGGCGGGGGGGCCATGGCCGCGACTATCGGCGCAGGACTGCTGCCGCGCGGGCTCAAGGCGCTCTTGCGACCCACTTCCGTCGCCACAGCAGCCGCTAACGCCGCTACCCTCAGCGTCCCTGCCGCCGACGTTCCGCCCAATCTGCACCTCATCGGCACGGACGGCTGGGCCTACATGCCTGGGCCAGCGATCCCTCCCTACCATCCCGACGCCTGGGCGCCCAGTCCCTTCACGACCTACATCTTTGGCTTGCGCGACGTCACGGCCCTGACGCCCCAGCAGGTGCAGGCGCAAAAGGGTAAGGTGCAGATCTCGGCACCGATCATCGGGGTGGACCAGGAAGCGGAGTTCAGGATGCAGCTTAGCAACCCTGGCTTCATTATGCGTCCCGATCTCGTGGACTCGCACACCATCCACTGGCACGGCTTCCGCAATCAGACCGCCTACTTCGATGGCGAGCCGATGGGCTCCGTTTCGGTGCCGCCCGGGCGCACCATGATGTACTTCTATAAACCGCACGACCCTGGGACCTACATGTACCACTGCCACTTTGAGGATACCGAACACATCCACATGGGAATGACCGGGGTGCTGTACGTCCGCCCCATCCAGAACCAGGGAGTGGGGGACATTCCGCCAGGCAAGTACGCCTACAACGACGGCGACGGCTCGACCGCTTACGACCGCGAGTTTGCCATCTTTCTGGCCGACTCTTGGGCAAAAGGCCACTGGGACGACGTTCACATCCAGGTGTCCGACTGGAGCGATTACCGGCCCGACTTCTGGCTGATGAACGGCCGCGTGTATCCCGACACTCTGGCCCCCAACGGCAGCGGCGCCGATCCAGTCACCGGCGACTTGATAGCGCCGACGGGGCGACCGGACCTCCAATACCAGCCCATCTCTTCCCTGATCCAGGCCAACGAGGGTGAGCGCGTGCTCTTGCGCCTCGTCAACCTGGGCTTCCAGTTGCCGGCGATGACCCTGACGGGGTTGAGAATGCGGGTGGTCGGCAAAGACGCGACCCTCCTGCGCGGGCGCGACGCCACCGACCTCAGCTATCTGACCAACACGGTATTCATCGGTTCGGGCGAGAGTGTGGACGCCATCTTTACCGCACCGCCCTATCAGGGCCCAGACCCATACAACACCTACCTGCTCTACAACCGCAGCTACGCCCACCTGCACAACGCCGGTGGCCCCGGCTACGGTGGGCAGATGACCGAGGTTCGCATCTTCCCGGAGGGGACGCTGCCGGCGCAGACCGGGCCCAACACCTAGACCCGGTTGCGGGTAAGAAAGGAGAGAAGCCATGCGGTTCCTGTCAATAATCAGACTTCTAGGTCGGAGACTGGTCCCGGTGATACTGCTGGCATCACTCGCCGTCGGCCTGGCGACCAACGGCAGCCCGGCCGCGGCGACAGGACCCACATCGGGTCTGGTCTGCACGACCAACCCCAGCGCCACCTTTACCCTGACCGCCAAGGCGGGAAGCATCAGCGTTCCCGACGGCAACGTGGTCTACATGTGGGGCTACGCCCCCGGTAACGGACCGTTCCAGTACCCAGGGCCGGTGCTGTGCGTAAACCAGGAAGATACGGTGACCGTTGTGCTCCACAACACCCTGTCCGAGGACGTCTCCATCGTCTTCCCCGGCCAGGCAGACGTGCTGGCCGATGGCGCGCCGTCGCAGCCCGTCTACGACGACGGGAATCTGTTGTCGTTGACCAAGGCAGCAGCCCCCGGCGGCAGCGTCACCTACAGCTTTGTGGCATCGGAGCCGGGCACGTACCTGTACCACAGCGGCACCGACCCCGACAAACAGGTGCAGATGGGCCTGGCAGGCGCGCTGGTCGTGCGGCCCGGCCTGGGCCCAGACTATGCCTACGACTCGGCAGATACCCGCTTCAATTCGGACGCCGAGTTCCTGCTGGTCCTTTCGGAGATCGACCCCGTCATGCACCAGGCGGTCGAGCAGGGCCAGCCTTTCGACATGACCCAGTACCACCCGCGCTACTGGCTGATCAACGGCCGCGGCTTCCCCGACACGCTCGCGCCCAACTATGCCTCGTGGCTGCCCGACCAGCCCTACAGTGCGCTGGAGCGGATCCATCCCTACGATCCAGTCAGCAACCCGCTGCCCATGCTGACGCGCTACCTGAGCACTGGCAGCTTTGACTACCCCTTCCACCCGCACGGCGCCCACGGGCGAGTCATCGCGCGAGACGGTCGACTCCTGCGAGGGGCCGGCGGCGAGGACCTGTCCTACGAAAAATTCACCGTCACCATCGGCCCAGGGCAAACGCTGGACACGCTCTACACCTGGGGGGATACGCACGCTGGACTCGGATACGACATTTACGGTCACGCTCCTGGGGACCCCATGCAACCGGGTGAGTACGCACCAGATCACGGCAAGCCTCTCCCGGTCACCATCCCTCAAGAGCAAGACCAGACCATGGGCATGTACTACAGTGGCAGCCCGTTTCTGGGGGTGATGGAGCCGATGCTGCCGGGCATGATGACCTACAACCAATGCGGCGAGAACTATCTCATCGCGCACAGCCACGCCCTGCATATGATCGTGGCCTGGGACGTCCTGATGTCCGGCATGGCCACCTACATCCGCATCGACCCGCCGCTGCCCAATATGTGCCCGTAACGGCGCTGACGAGTGCTCGGGAAAGGATGAGTGAGAGATGAGAACCAGAACGCGAAAGCTGCTTGGACTAAGCGCGCTGCTCGTACTGCTCGTCGGCCCCGCAGCCATCGGCCGCCCCGGCGGAAGCGTCATCGCGCCGCTAGCTCCTGCCCCCATCTCGGCCGCATCACCGGCGGCCGCGCTGCCCACCGTAACCTGCACCGCGACCGGGGCATCCGAGCGCACCTGCGACCTGTGGGCCAAGACGGACACGCTCGCTTTGCCTGGAGGGGGCACGGTACCCATGTGGGGCTTTGCGTACACCGACGGTGGGACGGCCAGCCTGCCCGGGCCGCCTCTGATCGTCAACCAGGGCGAGACCGTCATCGTGCATCTGCACAACCAGATACCTGGCCAGAACGTGTCGCTATACTTCACAGGCCAAGGCCTGATACCTGATCTCACCGGCGTAGGTACCGGATCCGTGGCAGACTATACCTTCACTGCCGCCGAGCCGGGAACGTACTCCTACGAAGCCGGCCTGACCTCCAATGGCGCACGTCAAGTGGCGATGGGCCTGTTTGGGGCGCTGATCGTGCGCCCGGCCGACCATCCGACCTGGGCCTATGGCGATGCGACCGAATTTGACGACGAAGCGCTGCTGATCTTGAGCGAGATCGACCCTGCCTTCAACAATGATCCCGCTGGTTTCGACATGGTGACCTACGCGCCCGAGTACTGGCTGGTCAACGGCAAGGCCTATCCGGACGCCGACCTGATCAGCACTACAGCCGGGAACAGGCTCCTGGTGCGCATGATCAACGCCGGGCTGGACCACCACGCGGTCGGCCTGCTGGGCCTGCACCAGACGGTTGTCGGGATCGATGGCAACCCGGTGCCGCATTCCTATCAGTTGGTGGCGGATACGATTCCCGCCGGGCAGTCGCTGGATGCGCTAGTGACCATCCCGGAAGAAGAGGGGATGCGGTATGCACTCTACGAGACAGCGCACCACATGCACAACGCCGTGAAGTCGACCTTCGGTGGGATCCTGACATTCATAACGACAGCCGGGTCGCCGGCAGCTTATGACTTGCCCCTTGCCACAGACGTCCAGGTGGAGCCCAACCCCACTAACGGCGCGGCCGGCGTCACCCTCAGCGCGACCATCACAGGTGGCACGGACATCGACACAGCCGAGTACTTTGTGGACAGTCTGGGTGCGCCAGGTACCGGGACAACGATGAGTGACGGCTTTGGCTCGCCGCCGGTCGTCGTGACGGCCACCATCTCGGCTGGGGCACTGGCAGCACTTCCCACTGGACAAAATGTCTTCTACGTCCGTGGCCACGACACCAGCGTGGGCTGGGGGCCAGTCGGCTCCGCGGTCCTCAACCTGGTGGTTTCCGGCCCCGTCATCAGCGGCATGGCCCTGACCCCTGACCCGACGAACGGCAGCACGGACGTGGCCATCCAGGCCACTGGTGACGCGCGGCCATCGGGTCCCGTGAACGTAGTGGCCGCCGAGTACTTCATCGACACAACCGGCGCGCCCGATACTGGCGAGGTGATGACGCTCAACCACGACGCACCTGTGGCCAGCCTCACCGCTACGATCCCACAGGGGACGGTGGCCGCGCTGTCCGAAGGAGCTCACACCATCCACATCCACGCGCAGGATTCTCTGGACAACTGGGGCGGCTTCGGCCAGATCGCGCTCCACGTGGACCAGAGCGGGCCAATCGCCAGCAGTGTCTCCGTGGCGCCCAACCCGAACAACGGCAACCTGGGCATCTTGCCCAGCATCCCCTCCGTGCGCTTGGAAGCGATCTTTGCCGACCCCGTGATGGGAGGAGTCAATTCGAACATCGAGCGCGCCGAGGGTTTTATCGATACGGTGGGCGCCTACGGATCCGGGTTCCCACTGATAGCAACGGACGGGGTCTTCAACCGCCCTTACGAGACCGCCTACTCGCACATCCCGCTGTTCACCATTCGGCAACTGAGCCCCGGCCTGCACACGCTCCACGTCCGCGCCAAGGACGTCTCAGGAAACTGGGGCCCAACGGGCTCGGTGGGTCTGATCGTCGACAAGACCCTGCCTCAGATCAGTAATCTCAATGTGGCACCCAACCCCACGGGTGGTGCGACAGGCGTCGCCCTTACGGCCACGGCGACCGATCCGCTCAACCCATCCGCACCCGCCTCCAATATCGTGGCGGCGGAGTGGTTCGAGGGCACCGATCCCGGTGCGGGCCACGGCAATGCCATGGTCGCAGCGGACGGCGGCTTCAGCAGCCCAACCGAAAACGTCAGCGCGGCAATCAACGTCATAGGGTGGACGCTGGGCGACCACGTCTTGTCAGTACGCGCCAGGGACGCTGCCGGCAACTGGGGATCCGTCGCCACGACTACACTCACCGTCCAGGGAACCAGCCCTCAGCTGATCTTCGCCGATGGCTTCGAGGCGGGGAACTTCGCCGCTTGGGCTGCGGTCGTCGGGGCGGTGCGCATTGCGCCGGAGGCAGCGATGGGCCCAGGGCTCCTGGGCGCAGCCTCCCCTGCGGCCAGCACGCTGGGCATGGCAGCCGACGTCAACGGCACAGCGCCTGCCTACGTGGTGGATGACACACCCAATCATGAAGCTTTCTACATCGCCCGCTTCTACTTCCACCCCAACGGCACCGATACCGCGGGCGACCATCACGAGATCTTCCTAGGGCGCGACGGCAGTGGCACAACGATTTTCGGCATTCAGTATCAGCACGTCGTTGGAGACACCTATGAGATCCGCGCCTGGGTTCGCCACAGCGGCGGCCAGGCGTTCACCAACTGGTACGAGATAAGCAACGCTCCGCACCTGCTGACGATCTGGTGGGAATCCAGCCCTGCTGCGACGTTCCATCTGTTCATTGGCAGCCCGTGGCACGAAGCGCTGAGCGGCTTGAACACCAGCGCCTACCTCGTGGACGAGGTCTGGCTGGGGCCGTCTTTGGGGTTGACTGCCGGGATGAAGGGCACTGAGTACTACGACGAGTTCGTCTCCCTCCGATCACCGGGCTGTTACCACTTCTTGCCGCTCGTGACGCGGAACGGCTGACCCCCGAGATACGGTTCGGCGCGGCCGGCCCCGCGCACAATCGGAGCTGAGGAGTATGAACTGTGGCTCAGCCAGGCATACCCCTCAGCTTCATGCTAATGCTGTCGAAGGAGACGCGCCGTTCGTGAAGGCTAGCGGACACAAGAGACCGTTGGCGAGGATCAGGATTACTGCCAGACCCGTGTCGAGGCGATGGCATACGCTATCCTGGCGTCGACTCCTCCTCCTGGCGATCATCGTCCTCATGGCCGCCGCCGCACCCTTGGCCCTTAGCGCGTGCGGCGCCACGCGCCAGGCGCCACAGACACCTGTGCAGTCCGCCAGCAGTGCGGCCGCGGTCGAGGAACGTTTTGGCATCCGCGTGACGCTGCTCGGGGTGACCGCCGACGGCGGACTGATCGACTTGCGCTTCCAGGTAGTCGATGCGGACAAAGCGGCGACGATGCTGGAGCCCGGTAACCTGCCGGTCCTCATCGCCGAGGATAGCGGCGTTGAGCTCAAGCTGAGCCCGCGGTCTGACGTGGCTCACTTGGAGGCGGGGCGTGTCTACTACCTGCTCTATCCCAATGCTCAGAACGCGATAAAGCCCGGCACCAAGGTGACCGTGGTCATGGGCGGTCTGCGTCTCGAGCACCTCACCGCGCAGTAGGGGCCGCTCGTGACTGGACGCAACCTCAGGGCAGTGATGGGCAGGGTACTCGTGTTTTGGGCAGCATCTTCGTTGGTGCTCCTGTGCTGGTTCGGGGCCGCTCGGCCGGCACCCACTGGGCCCAAGGCTGATATCGTTTGGCCAGCGGCCGCGGCGGAGCAGACCCAAGGGGCCGAGAAGATCGCTCCGCAAGTCTCTACCGCCATTGCGGGGCTCAAGCCGGAAGAACAGATCACCGTCATCGTCACCCTCACAGAGCAGGCCGATCTCCGTACGCCACCCGGCCTGACCCGCACAGAACGACTGCAACGCGTGATCCGCGCGCTGCAAGCGCAGGCCGCAACCAGCCAACGCGCGCTCAGGCCTCTACTGGAGGCTCATCTTGCACTGGGACGCATCAGCCAGGTGACCTACTTCTGGATCTTCAACGGCCTGGCCGTCACCGCCACCCCGGAGGTCGTCCTCGAACTTGCAGAGCGGCCCGAGGTGCTCAGCATCACCGCTAACGTAACCATTCCGGGCCCGGGCCACCCCGCCGAGCAGGCCCAGTCCACGCTCGCTGGAAACGAGCCCAACCTGGGGGTGATCAACGCTCCGGCGCTCTGGGCGCTGGGCTTTCGAGGGCAGGGCGCAGTAGTGGCCAACATGGACACCGGAGTCTCTCTCAACCATCCCGACCTCGTTGCTCAGTGGCGGGGCGGGACCAACAGTTGGTTTGATCCCCACGGTGAGCATCCCGACACCCCGACCGATTTCCACCGCCACGGAACGTGGACGATGGGGGTGATGGTGGGCCGCGATGCCAGCGGCGTGGCCATAGGCGTCGCGCCTCAGGCACAGTGGATCGCCGTCAAGATCTTCAACGACAATAACGAAGCGACCACTTTTGCCATCCACCAGGGCTTCCAGTGGCTGCTCGACCCGGACGGCAACCCGGCCACGCCGGATGCCCCACAGGTGGTGAATAACTCCTGGGTGATTGGCACCACGCCGGGGTGCGATCTGTCGTTTCAGCCCGACGTCCAGGCGCTACGAGCAGCGGGCATCGCGTCCGTCTTCGCCGCGGGGAACTTTGGTCCGAACCCCTCGACCAGCGCCAGCCCGGCCAATTACCCGGAAGCCTTTGCAGTGGGGGCGACGGATAACGGAGACGGGATGTACCTCTATAGCAGTCGAGGCCCGTCTGCCTGCGGCGAGGCGTCGACGACCTTCCCCGAGATAGTCGCCCCCGGGGTGAACATCCGTACCGCAGGACTATCTGGCACCTACTATGATGCCACCGGCACCTCTCTTGCCGCACCCCACGTCGCCGGCGCGCTGGCCCTGCTGTGGAGCGCCTATCCGAATCTAACAGTGGCCGAGCAGGAAGCTCTGCTCATCAACTCCGCCGTGGACCGCGGCCCGGTGGGACCAGACAACGACTACGGGAACGGCCGGCTTGACGTCCTGGCGGCTTACCAATCGCTCAGTCGCTTTCACGTGTACCTGCCCATAGTTGTCAAGGCCGCCCCTTGAGACCCCGCGGCGGGGGTCGCTACGGTCCGCGGAGCGCCACAGTTGCGGTGGCGAGGTCTGGAGACCCGAGATGCTTGCCTTTGTGCCGATGGTGATGAAGAGGTTCTAGTTGTCCGATGGCGCGGGCTCGCACTCCTAGGACGGTTCGGCATAAAGGGTAGCACACTACGGCCGCTTGTGGTGGCTTTCTGGCCCCAGCTCAACGCCTGTGGTAAGGACAAACGTACCGCAAGGCGAGGACTTCAGTTCCCCGGTCAGTACCTCCGAGCTGAAAGCGCGACTCGGGTATCTCTAGGCCTGTGGCAAACCAACGACGCAGTAGTCAGTCAGTTTCTCGGCATTGAACGCAAGCGCAGTTGACTTCGCGCGTGCTTTGCGTCTGCGGGGAGGTTGCGCGGGATCGGCTTCAGGGAGCGATGGTACCAGGCACGCATCACTACAACTACATCAGCCTGATTGTACGCATGAATAGGAAACGTGCAGTGGCCGTGGTCCACGGATGCAAACTTGGGCTTCACCGTCCGCGCCGATGGTTGTTCGTTGGAGCTGGCCTCAAACCCGCACTATCCCCGAACTTTGCGCACTAGAGACATGGCGTCCTGGGTCAGCTGTGTGATCTCGTCAAACTTGCCTGCCAGCGATCAGTAGAGGTAGCAAGCCTAGGATGTTTCCATAGAGACCCACCTCCACTCCCGCACAGGCTGCGGCCAGCTCCTCGGCCAATAGACACCCCTCGAGACTGCCCAGTCCTCCGCCGCCATACT
>NJBK01000050.1 GCA_005223035.1 Chloroflexi bacterium B3_Chlor | reverse complement strand
CTACGCCCTTGTACCTCGCTTCCAGTCTGGGCAAGGTCGTATTCTGGCTGGTTACGATGATCCCCATCCCTTCGGCTTCGTCGATCAAGGACTCAAAGGCGTCATCTCCTGGATGGCCCATGACCGCGATCCCGTCAGGCTTGGTGGCCATCGCCTCCCTGAACTGCCTGATCATCTTCTCGGTGTTCCAGTCAGAGAACATGTACTCGACGTCGGCACCCAGGTCCGCTGCGGCTGCTACCGCTCCATTATAGACGACGGTGCCGAAGGGACACCCTGGCGGCCCGCCCGGGAAGAAGACGATCTTCACACCCTCGCAGGTCTTGCCCGCGGCGGGCGCGGCTTCGGGCCCCTCCGGAGCCGGCGGTGCCGCTGCTGGTGCGCAACCGGCAACCAGTAGGAACACGACGACGAGGCTGCTGATTAGCCAACTGAGTCTCCTTGCACTCACTTCTCTCTCCTTCCTGAAAGATTGGCTGGGCTTCTTCCTTGGACACCTCTTAGGAAAGCCCAATGCGTGAACAACAGAACGATACGTGAGACCACAACGTCTTCGACTGGAATCTCCTCACCTCCTTTCTCTAACCTTATCAGGGACACAGATCACTTCCCGCAATACGCAGCTACACCGCGCCAAGGTTGGTTGATTCGCTACGTACAGGAGAACGCCTCTAGCCACATCCGCGGCCTATTGGAACCACTTCGGATCGCCCACTGTACCAGAGTTCACACCAGCCACCCAATTCCATATGTCGGGCTCGAGCTTTTCGCTCCCTCCTCCAGCGCCTACTCGGTTGGTTTCGCACCAAGAGAGCTTTCTCGGATGATCAACTCTGGTTTGAGCAAGATGGTCTTGGGCTCAACAACCGCTTTGCCTTGCCGAGTTGCCTCTATCGTGTGGCCAAGTTCTCTCACAGCGCAACGACCCAGCTCAACCATATCCTGCCGTACAGTGGATAGTGGGGGATAGAAATACACAGATTCAGGGATATCATCAAAGCCAACTAGCCCCAAATCTTCCGGCACCCGCACACCCAATTTGCGCACTGCCTGTAGTGCGCCCAAGGCCATTTGATCGTTAGAGACAAACACGGCGTCCACATCTGGGCGCTGCTCCAGCAGTCGGTGTAGGCCTCGCTCCCCACTTGCTGCCGTCCAATCTCCCTCAACGACGAGGTTAGCCTCGTCGGGTATCCCTGCTTCCTTGAGGGCGTCTTGCCACCCAGATTGACGTTGACGAGCCTCCCACCAAGCCAATGGGCCAGTTATCAGCCCCACGTTTTGGTAACCCGCATCAAGCAGATGTCTAGTGGCAATTCGACCAGCACCCCGATTATCGACCGTCACAACAGACAGATTGGGTTGGGGCTGCATGCTGAGAAAAACCACAGGTACAGGAAGTCGTGAGGCTTCCTGTCGTATCCAGTCTCGATTGCTGCCGATTTCAGGCACAGCCCAGACGATACCGTCCACCTGCCGGGCGAGCACATCATGCAATAATGGGCCGACATCACTGTTCCCCGGCTGGCGCATCAGACTCAAGAGGAGGACATAGCCCAATTCACTTGCCCCTTGCTCGATCCCTGATAGAGTGCGCGAGGGGCCAAAGTATTCCAAACCCCAGCCCACAACACCCAATGTGAAGCTACGCCCCTGGACCAGGCTGCGAGCGATCTTGCTGGGGTGATACCGCAACCGGCCGATGACTTTCTGTACCTTTTCATAGGTTTCAGGAGCGACATCATCCTTGTGGTTTAGCACTCGAGACACAGTTGAGACGGACACGCCAGCAGCCTTGGCCACATCCTGAATCGTCACAGTGCTCTTGGTGCGCTTCACGGGGGATACTTGCCTCAGCTTTCCGACTTCAATGCGGTAACGTTACCGGTATCGTTACCTATATTATACACCGCAGACCGAGTTTTGTCAAGGTGTTAAGCCTTAAGATTTCGGTTGTCTGGAACCCATAGAACTGCCCGGGAGAGGGCCAAACCCCGGCAGTCAGTCAGTGTTTAAGAGGTGATGGACGGCAGCGGCCCGCACTACAAGTCAGAAAGATGTGATGTAGAACTAATCGCTGAGTCTGTCCCACAAGGGGAGATACCCAGCTCTTCTGTGGTGGGAGAGCTTCGGTGGTCCCAAATATGCGACAAGTTCAGTCAGTGGCCGCGATATATTGTGGCATAGGGCGGGTGGGATTCGAACCCACACCCCGGCTACCCGGGAACGGATTTTAAGTCTGCTGTACCCCTCTGGCAGAGGGAGTACTAGATATTGTATGACACCGCTGGCTTGCCACTAGATCTTGTATGTCCTTTGACCTCGCAACCGACTGATTTTCGAAAGTCTTCTGGACTTTTCTGATCGAGGTAGATGCGGAGAAAGTCTGCTGGACTTTTTGTCCGCAATGCTGGGCTTCCGGAAGACTTCTCGGCAATCGCTCTTTGAGGATATCATAGACGTCCTTCTGCTGCAACCTGCTCGGATGTAGCTGTGACAGATAGGTCCTTGGGCACCGGAACCAACTACAGCCAAACGTTAGGATCGCTCAAGATACTGACCCCAGAAGCTTGCCTAGCCTCTCCACGAGTCCTTCCTGCCGGAACGTACCTTGCCTCACGGATTTGGGAACAACTGCTAGAGCCCGCCTGCTAGAGTCTGAAGTATCTATCTAGGGCATCACAAACACGTGGCCGAACGAATTGCCAGGCTGGCAATGTCCCTTGTCGCGTGCCATCGACCGAAGGGCCTGCCGTCAGAGGTGCAGAAGGAACTGATCAACCTCATCACCCTGACAGTGCTGCGAAGTGGCCTGGGGAAGCTGCCGCCTTAGACCCCGAAATGTCGTTCCCGTCATTGACAAGGCATAGGGGCTGACCTACAATAGGACAGGCATGGCACTTCGGCACTCTCCGCAGGTGATCTTGTGTCCGCATGTGGTCAATTGTATCTATCGGTCAGGCCGACCTCCGTCCCAAAGAACTCAGGACAAGGTCGGCTCTTGTTTTCAAGAGAGGAGGGGCGAGAGGACTACCTTTTGGACTCAAGATCTGACCATCCGGAAGATAACCGGAAGGTTGAGCCGTACATATGGAGCACCTGACGCCTTCGACATGGCCGTGACTGAGCTGAATGGAGTCAGCATGACCTTCTGCCGCCGCAGCGAGTCAGCCAATGGTGACCATACATCGTGGTGAGTTGATGCGAATGGACATCTTCAATCTGAAGGAGCATCCCCACCGGCGTTACAACCCACTGACACGTGAGTGGATTCTGGTTTCGCCGCATCGCGCCGAGCGCCCTTGGCGCGGGCAGGTTCAGGAGCAGCCTAGGAAGGAACGCCCCCCATACGACCCAACGTGTTACCTCTGTCCCGGCAACGAGCGGGCTGGCGGTGTGCGTAATCCCGTTTACACGAACACGTTTGTCTTTGACAATGACTTCCCTGCTCTCCTACCTAACACGCCAAACGGACTGGCCGGTAAGGAGGAGTTGCTCATTGCCGAAAGTGAGCGGGGCATCTGCCGGGTTATCTGTTTTTCGCCACGACACGATCTCACCTTGGCTGAGATGGACCGGGCGGATATCCGCAAGGTGGTGCATGTTTGGATCGAGCAATACCTGGAGCTGGGAGCGCTGCCCTCTATCAGGTACGTCCAGATCTTCGAGAACAAAGGCGAGATGATGGGCTGCAGCAACCCCCACCCCCATGGCCAGATTTGGGCCAGCCAGACTATCCCCCAGGAACCAGCTAAAGAATGCGTCTCTCTCACTGATTACTGGTACACAAAGGGTTCCTGCTTGTTGTGTAACTACCTGGCGCTGGAAGAGGATAGGCAGGAGCGAATTGTCTGTCAGGATGCTCATTTCTTAGCCTTGGTCCCTTTCTGGGCCATCTGGCCCTTCGAGACGATTTTGATTTCCAGGCGCCACGTAGCGTCGCTTGACGGTCTAAATCATCTCGAACGAGTCAGTCTAGCCGATCTTCTCAAGCGGTTGACCACCCGTTATGATAACCTGTTCGAGACATCGTTTCCCTACTCCATGGGTTTTCACCAGCAGCCTACTGATGGCCAGGAGTATCCTGAGTGGCATCTGCACGTCCATTTCTACCCGCCCCTACTGCGGTCGGCTACCGTGAGGAAGTTCATGGTGGGCTATGAGATGTTGGCCAGCCCCCAGCGTGATCTCAGCCCTGAGGCCACCGCGAAGAGGCTGCGGGCGCTATCAGAAACGCACTACAAGTCGAGATGCAAGAGGTAGTCGATATTGAGAGACTTATAGCAGCCTTTGCTGAACAATTTGGGAGCCATCCCCCGCCGCGGCTAGTACGTGCCCCTGGGCGAGTTAACCTCATCGGCGAGCATACCGACTACAACGATGGCTTCGTCTTGCCCATGGCTATCAACCGTGCCGTCTGGGTAGCAGTGCGGCCGCGGGACGATCGGCAGGTGGTAATCCACTCGCTGGACTTCGGGGGTACGGCCAGCTTTTATTTGCATGATATCACCCATGATGCTGACCAGTCTTGGAGCAACTATGTGCGAGGCGTGGCCTGGGCCTTGCAGGAACAGGGGTATCGGCTTCGAGGGATGGAAGGGATCATCGCGGGCGATGTGCCCATCGGAGCTGGGCTGTCATCGTCAGCAGCGACGGAGGTGGCGGCAGCCAAAGCGCTCCAGGTGGGGAGTGGCTTCGAGTGGGACGAGGTCACGGTGGCTTTGGCATGCCAGCGAGCGGAGAACGAGTTCGTAGGGATGCGCTGTGGCATCATGGACCAGCTCATCGCCGTCTTGGGCCAACGAGACCACGCTTTACTAATTGATTGCCGCAGCCTGGCGCACGAGCTGGTGGCGCTGCCGATAGGAGTCAGGGTGGTGGTAGCTGACACCATGAAGCGCCGGGGGTTGCTCGATTCAGAGTACAACCTGCGGCGCCAGCAGTGCGAGGACGGCGTACAGCGATTGCGGAGACATCTGCCCGGCATCCGCGCGCTAAGGGATGTCTCTTCAGCCGATCTAGCCCGATATGGGCATATCCTGTCCGAGGTTGTTCGTCGACGCTGCACGCACGTGGTTCAGGAGAACGAACGAGTGCTGGAAGCCGTAGCTGCACTGCAGGCGGGGGATGCTGTGGCCTTCGGACGGCTCATGGATGCCTCTCACGCCAGTCTACGTTACCTATACGAGGTGAGTTGCCGCGAGTTGGACTTGACCGTGGAGATCGCGCGTTCGGTACCCGGGTGCCTGGGTGCTCGGCTGACTGGGGCAGGTTTCGGAGGCTGCACCGTCAACTTGGTGGAGGAAAGGGCCGTGTCGGAGTTCCAAGAGATAGTGTGCGAGGTATATCAGCGCCAGACCGGCCTCGCTCCTCAACTCTACGTCTGTGCCGCCAGCGACGGGGCTGGGGAGGTGGAGTGGCAACGGGAATCAAGCATGCCCAAGCAACCTCCTGCGCCAGTGTTGCGGCAGATGCTACAATGGAGTGATATGCCAGACGGTGAGTCAACACGCTTGCCTTCTTGGGCAGAGAGGGAACGAGCCTCCGACTTGGCCTGGATCAACGAAAACCAGCACGTCTTCTGGCCTGTCGCCCAGCGAGGATATGAACGGCATGGCCGTGGTGCCATCGTCGTTGATACCACCCAACACCCAACCGGAGGAGGTCACCCTTTTGGCTACTTCCCGCAGGTGATGGTGGAGGAAACTGGTGATGAGGATACGCAACGGATGGTGAGGGAATATGACCCTGGCTCGGAGATGGTGACAGTGTTTCTAGAGACTCATGATCGGACGAGCACGTATCGCGTAGCAGTGGTCTCAAGGAAGCCGCGGCGATGAACTCGGAATCCATCCAGCAAGATAGCAAACCCTGTGCTCTTGGCCATCTCTTCACCTCCATCATCGACTCACTATGGAGTGCCACTTCTTCAAGTCCGCAGCACTCTTCGCAAGAGTCCGTAGTAGTTTTCTGTGACTCGCTTACTCAAAGTCCGCAGTACTTCTCGGCGAAAACAGAAAGGGCTCTCTCGTGCAGAGAGAGCCCCGATGATCAAAGATACGGGACAAGGTGGTAATTGACCGTCACATATCGCACTGGTGGGGCGGGTGGGATTCGAACCCACACGGAGAATTCACTCCAACGGATTTTAAGTCCGTAGCGTCTACCGTTCCGCCACCGCCCCCTCGACAGAAACAGACAGCTAGTGGACCCTTGGCCAGGCGTGGATATTCTACACCAGCCGCGGTCGGCTCCGCAACTTCGAGGTCAGATTAGGCGCGATTCTGGAAGGTACTGGCTACATGGACCGGCGAGATCGGCCGTGCCAAATACTGAAGGGGAATTCGCTGACTCGGATCTGGCACACCAACCTAGGGCGTGCTCATCCAACCAAAGAAGATTGCGAACAGCACGCTCCCCACGATGCAAGTCACGATCATCACCGGCAGGCCTGCCCGCATCCAGATGCGGGAGGTGATTGGGGTACGCGTCTTCTCGCTGAGGGCCACGACAACGACGTTCGAGGCTGAACCGATGATGGTGCCGTTGCCGCCAAACCCTGCGCCCAATGCCAAGGCCCACCACAGAGGGGAGGTGGAGATGCCCAGGCGACCCAGTTGCTGGATCACCGGAATCATGGCAATTGTGAACGGGATGTTGTCCACGACTGCTGAGACTACCGCGGCGACCAGCAGGAGCAGGATGCTGGCAAGGAGCAGATTGGCCTGGGCCAGTCCTGCGACCGCGCCAGCCAGCAACTCCAGCACACCAGCTGCCTCCAGTCCGCCAACAGCTACGAACAGGGCCGCGAAAAACAGCAGGATAGTCCACTGAATCCCCTGCAAGGTCTCCTCAACACTGGGACGAACCCACAGCAGGGCAGCCGCCGCGCCGGCCAAGGCGACGAAGCCGGGCGTCAATCCCAGCTGGCCCTGCACGAAGAACAGCAGAATCACGACGCCCAGGACAATCAAGATCCTCCTCGCCCCGGACGGGTCCTTCAGAGCCTCAGTCTGGTCCAGGCTCATCAGAGCCTCGATGTTCTCGGACCTCTCCGCCAGCTCCGGGCGGAAAACGAACCGTAGGATGACAAGTGCTGACAGCCAGGCCACAAGTACCAGGGGGGCCGTGTGGGTCAAGAAATCGTTGAAGGAGAACCCGGCAGCAGAGGCGATCATCACATTGGGCGGGTCACCCACCAGAGTAGCCACGCCCCCCGTGTCCGATAGCAGTGCCTCCGCGATGAGCAACGGCACGGGACTGATACCCAGTATCTCAGCGATGAGGATCGTCACCGGCGCGATCAAGACGATGACAGTCAGGTTAGGCAGAACCGTGGACAGCAACGTCGTAGCCGTGCCCAACATCACCATCAGCAGCCACGGATTCCCACGCGACAGCTTCCCGGCCAGTATCGCCACGTACTGAAAGAAGCCCGTGCGCTCCAAAAGCACCGCCATGATCATGATCCCCAACAGCAAACCAAGAGTGTTGAAGTCAATGGCGCGCAATGCCTGCTCCTGCGAGTAGAAACCCATTAGGAAGCCCACAGCCACCATGACGGCTCCTCCAGCCATGGCCACGATTGTGCGGTCCACACGGTCCGAGAGGATCAGCACGAAAGTGATGACGAACACAATAATCGCCACAATCTGGGGGGCGGTCACGATGACGTCTCCTCCCGAGTCGACCTCGTGAAGAAGGCAGACGCGATGTCCACGCGGGACGCGATGCCCACCAATCGTCCCTCCTGGTCTACAATGGGCAGGTCCTGAAGCTGGTGTTTGACGATCGTTGCCAGCGAGTGCATCAGACCGGCGTGTTCCTCCTGCGCCACGGGCGGAACCATGAGGTCACTCATCGTCAGCTCCGCTGCCTCCGCGACATCCTTGGGCTCCGCCTCCTCAAGCGCGCCGAAATCGCGAACGAAATCTATGTTGTTCAGTAAGGCGACGAAATCCGGCATGAATACCCTCAGCAGGTCGTGAAGACGCACAATCCCGGTCAGCATGCCCGCTTCGTCAACAACGGGTAGCGTGCCCACGTGCTCATCAACCACCAACCGTGCCGCCTCCTGCACCGTGGTCGAGCCCGTGACGGTCACCACCCGCCGTTTCATACAGTCGCCCACGCAGGCTTCAGTGATCATAATCTCTCCTCTTGAGGTGTTCTCTCCGCTTGCGCCGTCAGACCCTGGCCGTAGGCAGTGTCCTCTTGCCCATCACGAGTCCCGACACAATGAAATGGCCAATAGCCCCCCAGCCAGCTATCGGCCCGCAAGTACTCAGAGGTGACGGCCGGATTCGAACCGGCGATCGGGGTTTTGCAGACCCCTGCCTTACCACTTGGCCACGTCACCCGAACCTATGGAGCGGAAGACGAGATTCGAACTCGCGACCCTCTCCTTGGCAAGGAGATGCTCTACCGCTGAGCCACTTCCGCATTGCGGACAGGTGCCGAGGAGCAGAATCGAACTGCTGACACCATGATTTTCAGTCATGTGCTCTACCAACTGAGCTACCTCGGCTCCTCCCATCGCAATTCTACATCATCTGCCCCGGCTTGTCAAACAAAAACTCACACAAAATGAAAAGGCGGGGAGCCGTTGGCTCCCCGCCCGAGACACTACCTTAGCTTCCCTTGACTTCGACTTTGACCGTTTCCGGCTGCGGTTCCTCGGCTACCGGGATGGTCACGGTGAGAACCCCATCCTCGAAAGCGGCCTCTGCCTCGTTCCCATCCGCCTCGGCCGGCAAGGCCAGCGAACGGCGGAAGGATCCAAAGCGGCGCTCGCGACGGATGTAGTTCTCCTCCTCGACCTCTTCCTCGGCCTCGGTCTCGCCAGCGATGGTCAGGACATTGTCCTTGACCGTCACGTCCAATTCCTCAGCCGTCACGCCAGGCACTTCCGCCTTGATCACCAGATTGCCGTCTTCCCTGTACACGTCCAGGGCCAGAGCCTCGCTCCAAGAGGGCACCAGCCACAGACGCCTCGGCCGCAGGAACCTGTCGTCAAAGAAGCGATCCAGCGATTCGCTGAGGGACAGCAGGTCCCTTCTCGGTCTCCACAATGTAATGGCGCTCATTATCTCGACTCCTTTCCTTCATTAGCTTTGTCCTCTATATTATACACTATTGCTGAACTTTTGTCAAATAGGCCTATAATCTATCTTGATAAGATTATTGTCATATATTCCCACTAGCGCCCCCAACAGGCCATAGACGCAATGCCTGGAGTAGGATATCTCCTCATAGGGCTGGGGAGAAGGCAACGCCAAACAACTGTCAGGTTGGCACGCAAGTCATTTGCGACATGCCCACATTGCTTGGGTCCAGTCTAATATGGTAGAATCCCATCAACCATCACCTTCATGACGCAGATCCAACGGCTTATCACGACCTGGTATGGCGTCTCCCACAGTCTTTAGAGCCGATGAGCCCTGCCAACGCGGCCGCGCCGATCTGCCCGTTCGGTTGAGGCTGCAGCCTTCAGCGACAACATCAGGAGGAGCAGAAAGATGAGCATAACTGCCAACGACGTAAAGATCCCTCTGGATGTGCCCGAAGGGGCCAGGGAGAAGTACGTTAACAACTACCTGACCATCACGCGAGACAGCGGCAACCTGATGCTCTTTGCTGGCGACCAGAAGGTGGAGCATCTGAATGACGATTTCTACGGCGAAGGGATCCACGAAGATGACAGCGACCCCGAACACCTCTTCAGGATCGCCTCTCAGGCAGAGATCGGCGTCTTCGCCACGCAACTGGGCCTGATCGCTCGCTACGGAGGGGACTATCCCAGCGCTCCCTATCTGGTGAAGTTGAACTCCAAGACCAATCTGATCAAAGCCAAACAGATGGATCCCTTCAGCCAGCAATGGTATGGCGTGGATCAGGTGGTAGGTTTCGCCGCCAATTCCGGTCTGAGGGTACTGGGGGTGGGATACACCATCTACCTGGGCAGTGAATCCGAACACGAGATGCTGTACCAGTCCGCCCAGATCATCCACAGGGCTCATAAGAACGGACTGATCACGGTGCTGTGGATCTACCCCCGCGGCGTGGCGGTTCAGGACGAGAGGGATCCCCACCTCATCGCGGGAGCTACTGGCGTGGCGGCTTGTCTGGGGAGCGACTTTGTCAAAGTGAACTACCCACGAAAGGAGGGAGCTGAGTCGAAGGAGATCTTCAAGGAAGCGATCAAAGCCGCAGGCCGCACCAAGGTCGTCTGCGCCGGCGGGTCCACGGTGGACGTGCGAGCTTTCCTCCAGCAGCTGCACGACCAGATCTTCGTCAGCGGCGCCGCGGGCAACGCCACTGGTAGGAACATACACCAGAAACCGCTGGCCGAAGCCGTGAGGATGTGTAACGCCATATCCGCCATCACCATCAAAGGCTGGAGCCTTGAGGACGCGTTGGCCGTCTATGAGGGCAAGAAGGACCTCGTAGTCTAGACCATCCATGACAACCGTAGAGCCTCGGATTCACGTTCTCTCAATCCCTACCCCGTTCCCTGTGGGCCCGGTCAACGTCTATCTTCTTGAGGGCGAACCGTTGACCCTGGTTGACGCAGGGCCGCTGACAGACGAGGCCCTCGAGGCCCTCGCGAACGGAGTGAGAGACCTGGGATATTCATTGGCGGATATCGAGCAACTCGTCATTACCCACGCTCATCACGACCATTTCGGGCTGGCCAGACAGGTGGTGGAGCGATCTGGCGCCGCCCTGCTCTCCTTCCACCAGAACAGGCTGCCCCTGGAGGATTTCGAAACGTGGTGGGCACAGAGAGTCGCCTTTGTGGCAGAACTCGTGGCAAGCGAAGGGGCCCCCAAGGCAGCCCTGGAAGACATAAAAGTGATGAGTGGCTTCCAGATCTACGCGACGTCGGTTCCTGAAGTCACGCCGCTTCAGGACAACGACAGGGTGCAAATGGGCGACACAACCTGGCGGGCTATACACACTCCCGGACACGCCCTGGGGCACCTCTGCTTCTACCACCCAGAGAGCCAACTCCTACTCTCCGGCGACCACCTCTTGAGGGACATAACCTCTAACCCGGTCGTCGAGACCCCACGCGTCGGGATGAGGCGACGTCCCCGCAGCCTGCCGGACTACAAGCGCTCTTTGCATCGCTTACGAGAGCTGGAGGTCAGCAAGGTCCTGCCGGGACACGGCGAACCGGTCCATGACCACCGCGCCCTCGTGGATGAGATTCTGACCCACCACGAGGAACGCGGGCGACTGATCTGGGAATTGTTGAAAGCCAAGGACCGCACTGTCTACGAACTGGGGCGGGCCCTCTTCGGAGAAGAGCTCCCGGGGGTGGAACTGTTCCTGGTCATGTCTGAGATCATCGGCCATCTGGACGTACTGGAACTGCAGGGAAAGGCCAGGCGGGTAGAGAGGGACGGGCAAGCCACTTGGACAGCAATCAGCTGACCAGGCAACTCCAGCGTCGGACCAACCAGCGAGAGGGAATGCAATGGACATCGTCATCATCGGTCTAGGCCCGGGCGACGCGTCGCTGCTCACCGCAGAAGCCAAGGAAGTACTTGACAACGCCAAGGAGGTCTATCTTCGCACTCGCCGTCACCCCGCGGTTAGCTCCTTGCCAACTCACCTGACGGTGCATTCCTTCGACGACCTGTACGAAGCTGAGGAGGAGTTCTCGGCAGTCTACGAGGAGATAACGACTCAGATTCTGAAACTGGCGCAACGGGCTGAAGGGGTCATCTACGCCGTGCCTGGCCATCCTCTCGTGGGCGAGGAGTCGGTACGCCGCATACTGGCTCTGGCCGAGGAGGGGGATCTGGAGGTCAGGATCGTAGTCGGCGTAAGCTTCATCGACGCCGCGCTACTGCCGCTGGGGATCGACCCCCTAGAGGGGTTGCAGATCGTGGACGCCACTGTCCTCGCAGGTCGCCTCCATCCCAATCTGGACCCTGACCTGCCAGCGTTGGTCGGTCAACTATACAGTCGCCGGGTAGCAGCCGAGGTCAAGCTGACCCTGATGAACCTCTACCCCGCCGACCACCCCGTAACCATTCTCCGCCAATTGGGCACGCCTGAGGCGGAGACCGACACCTCGCCTCTTCACGAGTTGGATCACCTCAAGGAGGTAGACCATCTCACGTCGCTCTACGTGCCGCCCCTGCCAAACCCTAGCTCGGTATCCACCTTCCACGATATCGTGGCCCGGCTGAGGGCCCCAGGAGGCTGTCCCTGGGACCGGGAGCAGACCCACCAATCCCTCAGACCCCACCTCCTCGAAGAAACCTACGAGGTCTTGAAGGCCATCGATGAGGAAGACGACGTAGCGCTGCGCGAGGAACTGGGCGACCTCTTGCTTCAGATCATTCTCCACACTCAGATGGCAGTGGAGGCTGGAGAGTTCACCCTGGCCCAGGTGCTGGAGACGATCATCGCCAAGATAGTCCGTCGGCACCCCCACGTCTTCGATGGCTTGGAGGTGGCTGACGCCGACGAAGTGCTGCGGAACTGGCAAGCGATCAAGCGAGCGGAGAAGCCGCAGGGAGACAAACCCCTTTGGGGTATGCCCTTGAGCATGCCTGCTCTGACCCTGGCTCAGAGAGCCCAGGAACGAGCGAAGAGAGAGGGCCTGGTATCGCCCACCCAGGAGCAACTCCTGGCCGAGATTGACAGAAGTCTGGACAGGCTGCGAGAGATCAAGGATGAAGAAAAAGCAGCCAGCGAGCTGGGCCAGCTACTGTTCACGCTGGCTGACTTGGGCCGCCAGTTGGGAGTGGATGCCGAAAGCGCCCTCAGGATCGCCACCATACGCTTCGGCGAGACTGTCGCCCCCCCGCCCTCACAGAGGGAAGACGCCGAAGATCAGAACCATTCTAACGAATGATCGTCTGATCGGGGACATTGCCATCGCCGAAGTGCTGGTCCACCCACCCAGACTTGACGTTATCCCTGCTGTCGAACTGCTCGACGTAGGGCTTTATGTCAAGTAAGGGCGTCCGATCGATCATGTCGACCTCGGTGAAGTACACCCTGTTCCCTTCGATCCTTTGGAGCCTCACGATGGAAAAACCAAGGTGGTTTGGCCGGTGCGGACTCCTGATAGGAAAGATGCCATGGGTTTCCTCTTCGAGAAAGGGATGGCCCTGAACCTCTTCGACATCAGAACGGTGGAAGTAGTAGATCAAGATGAGGTGGCTGAAACCCCCGAGGTCCTTTAGGCCAGGGACGTATTCCTCTTTCAGCTCAACCCATCCCTCGACGTCGTCCCTGAAGCGCCCTTGGATGGGCATGTCCTTCGGCTCGCTGTAGGGACTACGAATGGTGCCGATGGGGGTGAGTGAGATCTTGTCCATGGAGTTACCTCTCATAATACCGGGGGCAGAACGAAGAAGTGGGGGCGAGAGAGTTTTAACCTCCAGCCTCACGGAGCCGAACCGTACCATCTACTCTTTCAAGTTCTGACCGCACGGTACTCCCGCTGAGCCTTCTGTGCGGTCTCGCCTTCTTCGACCTGTATGGTCGAAGGTTGATGTTTGTGAGAGCGTTCCACCCTCCGATCATAGTCCACCACCAATCCTCGCAGACAGCGAGCAGACTTGCCTCGGCAGCATTGCCAATGCTGTGCCTACAATGGTATGATTCTCATGAGGCCATGCTGATTTGCTCATGCTCGATTAGTTATCGACTGTCTTCGCCAGGTTCATAGTCCGGCGCCTCCACCGCCCATGTCCCCTCGTGGCCGCGGCGTGGCTCTGGCTGGCTGGGGCAAGGTTCAGATACCTGGCCTGGGTCTTACTACCTGCGCGTGTAACGCGCCGACGGCGGGGAATGGGACGTAGCTATTGGTCAGGATTAGGAGGACGGCTGTCACGGAGCGAAGGGTGAGAGTTCGTGACGGAACGAAAGAACCAAACGAAGGTGAGGGCCGTTGGACCTACGTGCGGAGCGCGCTGTGTCCCTGCCGGCCATGCTACAACCCTCGTGACTGCGGACACTACAACAGCCAGGGGAGATGGGTGACGCAACTGGAGTGTGCGACACGCCAGAACAACGGTTGCCCGTTGCCTCCCCCGAAACCGAAACACGTCCTTGGAGCAGAGGGTCTCCTGTGCAAGCGGTGCGGTCGTCTGGCAACAGAGTATCCTGCAGCAGAGTAGCGCACATAGCCTACCCCCCACTATGCAGTGCCAGCACTCCCTGTCGATGCTGCAATCCTCTTGAGGCGCCGTTGCGATGGCTGTTAAGGGTTAGGTCACATCCTTGGTACATTCTCCTCCCGAAAGGCGGGGGCTCGTTCTGCTATTGCCAACTCAACTTGCGGCCTCATACAATTCGTGGTACAATACCACGACTTCGACTCTCTACTTCGTCAACCCGCTGACATGAGTTGCCTCATCTTGGACCATAGCGCATCGTTTATCGCTTCACCGATTGAGAGGGAGCAAGGAGATGAGCATCAAGTGGATAGCTGGGGTGGCGGCTGTGCCGCTTGCAACGTGGATGACAAGTGCACGCACTCGTTGGACGATGAGCGCCTGGGTAGATGACGGATGGTGAGCAAGGGGCATAGACTAGCTTCTGCCGTCCTCGCGGGGGTACTCCTCGGAGAGATCATCTTTTTTCTAGTCCAGAGCCCTGTTGAGGACTTCTGGCAGCACTATATCGCGGGGCAGGCACTTCTCGCCGGGATCCCAGTCAACCAGGCGCTTGCGCCCATATTCGGCAGACTGGGATATCCCTACCCGATGTTCACCGCCCTGTTGCTTTTGCCCCTGTCGCTGCTGCCACCACAGTGCGCCTTCACGGCGTGGGTCGGTCTCTTATACTCAGCGGTTGGCGCCAGTGCCTATCTGTTTGCGACACGGATAGTGGGGCTTCAGCCGAGGGCAGCCAGGACACGCACCATGCTCTGCCTTGTCTGGCCCGTAACCTCCGTCACCGTTTTCATGGGTCAAATCACCCCATTGGTACTTGTGTTTATGCTAACGGCGTACCTCCTAGGGAGAAGACGAAACCCGTGTCTCGCTGGGGCAGTGTTGTGCTTGGCGCTGATCAAGCCACACGTGGTAGCTCCTGTTGCAGGCGGACTGCTTTTGAGGAAGCAGTGGCGCTTGCTCGGGACTTTCGCGCTGGGAGCGCTGGTCCTGGCCGCTGTCTCTCTTTGCCTGGGGCAAGGGACCTCTCTCGATGCGTGGAGAAGCTACGCCCTCGGATGGATCCTCAGCGGTCGGTCTGTCATGATGCCCGGCCAACTTAAGCTCCTTTCTATACCCTGGCGACTGCTCCTAGCTGCGTGTGGGTACTGTGGCCTTTCGGTCTGGTGGTTCAAGAAGGAAACCGTGCGGCTGGATGATGCGGCACTTGCGTTCCTTGTGGGCGTTCTGCTCTCACCGTATCTGCCCGTTTACGACCTGGTCTTGCTCGTCCCGGTGCTGGTCTACCTAGTCGACAAAGGGAGTGCCCTCTTCTGGCTTGGGATGACGTTGTCGTCTGTGGCACCGCTTCTCCGTGGCTTCGAATGGTTAATGACGTTCTCAATGCTGTGCTTCGTACTGGACCTCTTGAGGCTCCAGCGAGCCGGACGTCGGAGTGGGCGTGGCGGTCTGCGAGCCGAAACAGAGCGATTCGATAATGGGTGACATCGACCAACCCTGCGGCGGCACACCACACATTGCGAGGCGAGACCAAGCCAGCGACGCGGGAGGGACGGCTAGCACAGCAGCCAGCTGCCCCTTCACGCAGGCATCTATGACACCCTGTACGCACCATCCCGACGATGGCTTGCTGGTGCCAAAGTCCACTTCCGACGAGACAGGCGGACCAAGGGAGAACTGAGTAGCCTACACTCGAAGAGGAAGTCGGGGCGAGAGGATTTGAACCTCCGACCTCACGGACCCGAACCGTGCGCGCTAGCCGGACTGCGCTACGCCCCGATCACAACCATTATACTCCATCGACCCCCACTTTACAAAGAACCGCAAA
>NJBK01000013.1 GCA_005223035.1 Chloroflexi bacterium B3_Chlor | reverse complement strand
CCAACGAGATACTTCTGGACACACCCCAGAATCACAATATCCACGTGCCAGGAGATCATGATTGGATTTTCTTCATGGCCACAGCAGGGGCTACCTACGTCATCGAAACCTCTCAGCTGGGTGGCGAAATGGACACCATCATCTATCTTTACGATGAAGATGGTGAAGAGTTGGCCCAGAACGATGACGGCGGCGAGGAGAGCTTGGCCTCCCGCATCACCTGGGACGTCAACTCCACCGGCATCCTTTACGTGATGATCCGAACCTACTGGGATGACGGAGCCGGGCCGGATATGCAATACAGCATATCAGTATCCGAGGGAACCCCTTATGAAGCAGACGCCCACGAGCCTGACGATACGATGGATCAGGCCAGTGAGATCGAGATTGGCTCGCGCCAAAGCCATAATCTGCATGTGACCGGAGATCATGACTGGATTTCCTTCCAAGTCGTCATAGGGACAGACTATGTCATCGAAACTTCCAACCTGGGAGATAGGATTGATACCATCGTCTCTCTGTACGATGCTGCTGGTCACTTCGTGACCAGCGACGATGACGGAGGTGACGAAGAGCTGGCCTCCCGTCTCACTTGGACTCCCCAGGAGGATGGTGTTGTATACGTCTTGGTTCGAGACCTAGGGGACGACGAGGCGGGACCCGGGACGGAATTTGGGGTTTCAGTGCGCGAAGAAGCGACTGTTCTGCTCGTCGCCGATGAATATGAACCTGACGATACGATGGCTGAGGCCGGCGAGATAGGAATGGGCGAGGCTCAGACCCACACTATCCACACGGAGGGTGACCACGACTGGCTCTCTTTCGAGGCCGTACAGGGCACCACCTACCTCATCGAGACCTCCAATCTGGGGCAGGAAGTGGATACCGTCGTCTTCCTGTACGATGATCACGGCGAAGAACTGGCCCAGGACGATGATGGCGCAGACGAACCACGAGCTTCCCGCATTACCTGGACGGCGGAGGAAACGGGCACGGTGCACATCCTGGTGCATGACTACAAGGACAACCGCGCACAACCGGGGATGCAGTACGACATCTCCGTCCGCGAGCTGGAAGCGGGTGGAGACGAAACAAGGGTTCATGACTACTCGGGCAATTGGTTTGAGAGCCCGTTGCCGTAGCATTTCTTGCCACCAAACCATCAGAATGGAGGAAACACCGTGACAGCAGCAGAGAAAGACCGCGCGCGGAGGGGAAAGGATCGTAGGTGGGCTACCGCAGCCCTTGCTTTGACACTCAGCAGCACCCTGATCCTGACCGGATTGGTGGGCTGCAGCACTCCTCAGCCAGTGGCCACAGCCACCCCGACGGTCCAGGCTGAGACACCGACTTCCATCCCGGATGAGACCCCTGAGGCGACTAAGGAACCCCTGATTCCCCTCGATGATGACCCCGTCTTGGGTTCCCCTGACGCTCCGGTGACGATGATCGAGTACTCCGAGTATCTATGTCCTTACTGCCGCAGGTTCGCTCTGGAGACCCTACCTCGAATCGAGGAAGAGTACATTGACACCGGTCAGGTCAAGCTCGTCTTCAGGGACTTCCCCGTCCATGGTCAGCCCGCCGTCATGATAGCAATGGTGGCCGAGTGCGCCGCGGACCAGGGCAAGTTCTGGGAGATGCACGTCTTGCTCTTCGAGCGCACCGAGGAGTGGTCTGAAAGCGAGGACATCCTGGGGGCCTTCCAGAGCTACGCTGAGGAGATAGGGATCGATCCGCTCGAGCTAGTGAACTGCCTGGAGTTGGGCACGCCTTTTGAGAGGATTCAGGAGGATTACAACGTCGGCGTACAGGATGGAGTTACCGGCACGCCTGGCTTCCTGATCAATGGGACCCCGGTCATTGGGGCTCAGCCCTTCGAAGAGTTTCAGAGAGTAATTGAGCAGGAACTTGCAGAATCAGGCTAGAGAAGGTCTGCATAAGATGTCCTCTCGCTTGGCGGCTAGATGATTCAGTAGCGCCTGGCTGAAGCCCTGATCTCGCATGAAGGCCTGAAGATAGTCATAAAGCACAAGCGCCATGCCACGTGAGCCCCGGGATAGCAGACGTTCCGCCTGCTCGTCCACACGGCCAATCATCTCTTCCAGTTCGGTCTCCCCCTCCTGTGCAGCGTATCCCAGGGCCTCAGCATAGTGGGCCAGCCCCTGCTCATAGGCCTGCGGACCCGATAGGGCAACCCGTCCTCTGAGCCAACTCAGCTTCGACAGCGGCTCCCACTTCTCCAGCGCCAGAGCGAGACTTTCGGCCTCATCAGCACATCGCAGGAAGTCCTCAGGCTCTTCCTGTGTAAAATGGAGGAAGGCGAGATTCATCAGGGCCACCAACTCACTCAGCTGTTCTCCGAGTTCATGGGCAATCTGCCGACTTCCATCGTAGCACCCAAGGGCCTCCTGGTAACGGCGTTGATTGCAGTAGGCAGCACCCAGATTGTTGAGAACGACACCCTGGCCACCAATATCGCCTTGGGCCTTACGTAATGCCAGGCTGCGCAGATAACTTCTGATCGCCTCCTCCCACATGCCGTGGGCGCTGTACGCGTTCCCCAGTTCGTTCAACTCCCGTTCGTCAAGGTCCTCGAAATCCTTTCGCTCTTCCATACCTGTTCCTGTCACAAATCAACTAGGCAAACAGCTTCGCTATCTCATCCTGAGCGAATCTTGGCAAATCCACTATGGATTCACCCACTTGCAGCTTGACACCAGCCTGGACAGGCTGTACTTGGCCGATCACAGACGCAGCGATGTGCTGTGAATCCAGAACCGCTACTAGGCCCTCAGCCTGCTCCGCAGGCAGAGTGATCAGCAACGCTCCAGACGCGATGGTGCCCAAGGGATCCAGTTCGAACTCGGCGCACAACTTGCGACATTCCGGCAGAACGTGTATTCTTTCCTCCTCTATCAATAGGCCCACCCCCGCGGCCTCAGCCAACTCATGCAAACCCATGGCCAACCCTCCTTCCGTAGGATCGTGCATAGCGTGAAGGCGGAAAGAGCGGCTGGCCAATGTCGCCTCTCGAGCCACACTTATGCCAGGTTCATAAAGGTATCTCTTTGCCCTCTCGATGAAATCTTGAGCATAGCCCAGCTGTCGTAACTGCGTTTCCCGTTCCCGTGCAATGATGGCAGTGCCCTCGATGGCCACGCCCTTGGTCAGAACGATGGCGTCCCCTGCCTTGGCTCCTCCTGTTGTAACGAGGCTGTCTTTCTCCACCTCGCCCAGCATCTGGCCAATAACAATGGGCCGATCCAAGCCATAGGTGATTTCGGTGTGCCCACCCACCAGAGACACCCCCAGTGCAGCGCAGGCGTCATGGATTTGCCGAAATACTTCTTCCGCCAAAGCCTCGTCGCTTTCATTCTCGGGCAACAGTACGGTTGCAAGGAACCAGAGAGGGGTCGCCCCTGTGGTGACCAGATCATTGGTGTTCACATGGACCGCATACCAGCCTATCTGATCGGTGGCGAAGGTAATGGGGTCGGTCTTGGCCACCAGGTACTTGTCGCCGAGGTCGAGCACGGCCGCATCCTCTCCAATCCCAGCCCCCAGCACGACACGATCGTCCTCCAGGCGATATCGCTCCAACAAGCGAGCCAATAGCTCGGCCGGAAGCTTTCCAACAGAGAACCTTCTCCTCACGTCGTTTGCCTCGATCCAAGAGAAGAGCATCAATAGAAGCCAACTCTGGGGATTATACCCTAGCCCTTCCCTTTTAGTAAAGAGCTGAAAGGTCTTGCCGTGCTTTGCGACATACACTACAATCCAGTTTGTGGCGGTCACTGATAGAGAATGGAAGGAGGTTCCGACGCTATGAACATCACCGAAATAGTGGAATCTCGGCAGGGCGAGAACTACACACTGCACCGCCAACATGTCAATCCAACCCTGGCCCGCGTATTGCAGATGATCGGCTACGACACCATCTACGCCAAGGGCGAGGGCTGCTATTTGTATGACGTTCACGGTGAACAATACCTCGATTTCCTCGGAGGGTATGGCGTATTCCACCTGGGCCGAAACCACCCACACGTACGGCGCGTGATCCATGAGACTCTCGATCTGTGTACCGCAAACATGGTACAGATGGACTGCCCGTTGTTGAGCGGCCTGCTGGCGGAGGCGTTGGTCGAGCACGTGCCGTGGGGGTTGGATGCGGTGTTCTTTACCAACTCAGGCACCGAGTCGGTTGAGGCTGCACTGAAGTTCGCCAGGGCCGCCACCGGACGGCCCCGCACTCTCTATCTGGACCATGCATTCCATGGTCTCACATTGGGATCCCTCTCGGTGAACGGCAACGAGAACTTCAGAGAAGGCTTCGGGGAACTGCTGCCTGGCTGTGAGAGCATCCCTCTCAACGACCTGGACCGGCTGGAGCAAGAGCTTGCCCACGCAGACGTAGCCGGCTTCATCGTGGAGCCGTTACAGGGCAAAGGCGTGTACGTGCCAGATGACCTCTTCTTGAGTGAGGCGCAAAGGTTGTGCCGGGAGCATGGCACCATATTCATCTGCGATGAGGTTCAAACCGGCCTGGGTCGCACTGGCAAGTGGTTCGCCGGGCAGCATTGGGAGCTGGAGCCAGACATCCTGCTGCTCTCGAAATCGTTGAGCGGCGGATTGGTGCCAGTTGGGGCCCTGCTCACCACGCGGGACATATACGACAAAGTATTCAGCCGTCTGGACCGTTGTGTGGTTCATTCATCGACCTTCAAAGAGAACGACCTGGCCATGGCAGCCGGGCTGGCCACCCTGGAGATTCTGGACAGAGACGGGCTGATCGAGAACTCTGCCCACATGGGAGAGAAGCTGTTACGGGGACTGGAAGAGCTTCAGAAGCGATACGACCTGGTGAAAGAGGTCCGCGGCAAGGGTCTGATGATCGGCATCGAGTTCGGCGAACCCCGCTCCATAGGGTTGAAGATGGGATGGAAGATGGCCGAGACCGCTCAAGCAGGGCTTTTCGCTCAGATGGTGGTCATGTCCCTGATGCGCAAGCATCGCGTGTTGACCCAGGTGTCGGGACACCAAGTGAACATCATCAAGTTGCTGCCCCCTTTGATCGTCACCGAGGCAGAGATCGAGTATTTCATCACAGCGCTCGATGATGCCCTGGCCGAGGCTCACCGCTTTCCCGGCGGCTTATGGGAGATGGGAACGAGTCTGGTCAGGGAGGCGGTCCGAGGCGGCTAGCTCTTGACGTAGCCGTTCTCTTGAAACCACGTCACAGCCTTGCGCAGTGCCTCCCTGGCCGGCGTCTGGGGAAAGCCCAGTTCGCTCACAGCCCTGCTGGAGTCGAAGAACATGCGCTTGCGGGCCAGCCTGACCGTGGCAGGCGTCATGTGTGGGTAGTGCCTGGGTGATAGCCAGGAGATCGCAGCATATAGATAAGCGATGGCTAGGACTGGATAGTAGGGTAAACGCATCTTCGGGGCGGGTAGACCGGTCAACTCAGCCAGGATGTCGAGCATCTCCTTCAAGGTCAGGTTCTCATGACCCAGGATGTACCGCTCTCCCACTCGCCCCTTCTCAGCGGCCAGTAGGTGCCCCTGAGCCACATCTTCCACATCCACGACGTTCAGACCTGTGTCGAGGTAGGCTGGCATCCGTCGGTTGAGGAAATTGATGATGATCCTACCTGTGGGTGTAGGCTTGATATCGCGTACGCCGACGGGGGTGCTGGGGTTGACGATCACTACCGGCAGGCCCCTTTCGGCGAAGTCTCGCGCCACCTCCTCCGCCATGAACTTGCTCCTCTTATAGTCGCTGGTCATGTCAGCCAAACTGACAGCTGTGTCCTCGGTGCCTAGGCCGCCATCCTTGGAAAGTCCCAGGGTGGCTACGGAACTCGTGTACACGATGCGTTCCACACCCGCCTCTCCAGCCGCTCGCAGGATGTTGCGGGTACCCTCAACATTGATGTCGTAGAAATCGCGTCGAGGACGCCACCAGTAACTATACAAAGCAGCCAGATGGTACACCTGCTGGCAACCCCTCACAGCCGCGCGCACTCTATCCATATCTCGCACGTCCCCATTGACACGCTCCACCTCCAACTCAGCAACATTCCGATCATCGGAATCTGGGCGCGCCAGGGCCCGCACCTCGTAACCCGCCTTCAGGAGCACACGCGCCACGCTCGCTCCAATGAATCCCGTTGCGCCCGTTACCAACGCCTTCATCCCCACGGCACTCCACCACCTGACTTTCACTCTAGCTCAGGCTACCTCGGCCAGCAGCGCGACTACAATGTCTGGCGCAGACCGCCGAATCCATCGCCCGAAGAAGACAGCGCGCGAACGTCGCGACCAAGAGGCAACCACCCTCCCGGCTAGCTCAACAAGTTGAAGATCAGGGCTGTACTTGATCCTCCCAATGGAAGGGCACTCCGCTCAGGGCCACGAGACGCTGGGGCCTCTGTGGAGCCGCATCCACCGGTCTGGTTCCCCACGCGCAAAGGACGGATGAATTGCCCACAGCCCGCAAACTTCGCGCCGTGTACCGGGGCGGAGTTCATGGCTCGCCGCCTTCCTTCTGCCATCCCTCGCTCTTCCATTCGGCCCCATCCGTCCATACCTCTTTCTTCCAAACGGGCGCAATCTCCTTCAGCCTATCGATGGCATAGTGAACGGCGCCGAAGACCTCCCGGCGGTGGGCTGCAGAGAGGGCAATGACCACACTGATCTCTCCTATCTCCAGCCGCCCCACCCGGTGCACGATGGCGACCCGATGAATCGTCTTCCACCGCTCGCGGATTTCGTCGGCGATCTGTTGCAGCACATCCTGAGCCATTTCTGGGTAGGCTTCATACTCCAGATACCGCACCTCTCTGCCATCGGTGCTGCCTCGCACCACGCCAACGAAGGCGATCACGGCACCGATATCCGGATCGGCAAGTCGTCCGACGACCTCGTCCGCCGATAGTTCGTCAGTGGTGATCTCAAACAGCTTCGTCGCTCCCTCGTTCATCTGCTGCCTACCCTCCCCCCACAGGAGGTATGAAGGCCACTTCATCACCCTCACGCAACTGGGCCTCCAGAAGGACATACTTCCGGTTGAGGGCCATTCTGATCATGCTTGAATGTGACCGCAAAGCTGGATACTCCTCCATCAGCAGGTCCATCAAGTCTTGCACAGTTGACCCAGACGGCAAGTCCTGCTGAATCTCACGCTTGCCCAATGCTTCGCGCGGGGCGCCGAAAAGCCTGACCTTCACCCTCATCCACCTTCCTCCAGAACGATCTCCCCGCTCTTCCCCCCGCTCTTGCGCACCAGGCGAATCTCGCCGATACGCATCGTGCGCTCCACTGCCTTTGCCATATCGTAGATGGTCAAGGCAGCGACGCTGACAGCCGTGAGCGCCTCCATCTCCACGCCGGTCTTTCCTCGGCTCCGCACGGTAGTAGTGATCCCAATGCACGATGCCTCTTCGTCAATGTCAAAGTCCACATCTATCTTGGTAAGGAGCAAAGGATGGCACAGCGGGATAAGATCCGGAACGCGTTTGGCGGCCATGATCCCCGCCACCTGGGCTACCGCCAACACATCCCCCTTGGGCACACCTTTCTCCGCGATGAGTCGCAGCGTCTCCGGGCGCATCGTCACCTGGCCTTTGGCCACCGCCACGCGCTCCGTCTCTGGCTTCTCGCTGACATCCACCATCCGAACACGGCCCTGATCATCCACGTGACTCAGCCCCATGATACCTCCCATCGAATCAGTCGCCTGCGATCAAAGCACTTCCTTCATCGCTCACCGTCAGGCCGTCGCCAACTGTGTGATCGACTACCCTCCGATTTGCGACATGGCTCTCTTCTCTGGCCCATCAGATTCCGCCAAGTGGTGACGTCGCGGCTTGGTCTCGACGCCCTTCAGCAGTAGACTCTTGATCTCTTCAATCCCCGCCCCCTGGCGCAGCGGCGTCCGCAGGTCAATCTCGTGGTCTGAGAGGAGGCAGGGACGCAGTTGCCCATCTGCCGTTAGACGCATCCGGTTGCACTGATAGCAGAAGTGATCGCTGACGGCTGTGATAAAGCCCAGGGTGCCCCGCGCGCCAGGTAGACGGTAGTAGCGAGCCGGGCCATTGCCAGCACTCACCTTCGCCGGCTCTAGCTTTCCCAGCACTGTCTCCACCTTGCGTCGAATCTCCTGAGCTATCACGATCTTCTCACGCCACTCGTCCTCTATCGACAGACCCCTGCCCATCGGCATCAGCTCGATGAAACGCACATTCCAGTACTGATGCATCGTCTTGCGGGCGAAGTCCACCACTTCGTCATCGTTCGTTCCCCGGATGACCACTGTGTTGATCTTGATCGGCTGTAGACCCGCTTCTCTCGCTGCCTCCATCCCATGAAGGACATCCTCAAGCCGCCCCCCACGCGTGATGCGCTCGAAACGCTCCGGCCGAAGGGAGTCTAGGCTGACGTTCACGCGGAGAAGGCCTGCTTCGGCCAAGGCGAGTGCGTGGCGCGACAAGCGGATACCGTTGGTTGTCATCGCCAGGTCGTCAATACCGGGGATACTTGCCAGCACGCGCACCAGCTCCACGATTCCCGTGCGGACGAGCGGCTCCCCGCCGGTCAGCCGCACCTTGCTGATGCCCAGTTCGGCTGCGGCCCGCGCGATGGTCTCGATCTCCTCATAAGTCAATATCTCATGGTGCGAACACAAGGGGACCCCGTCTCGAGGCATGCAGTAAAGGCAGCGTAGGTTACAGCGGTCGGTCACAGAGATGCGCAAGTAGCTGATGGGACGGTTGTAAGCGTCCAGGTGTGTCATGCCAGTAACCAGGCTCCTCTGATAGAATACCCGCCTCAGAACACGTGCACAGCCGAGGCTTTGAAGGAGATATACACCTCCATGCCTTCCCTCAACTCCATCTCCTCCAGGGATCTCCTGGTGATTATGCAAGTGAAATCTGGAGGAACGCGGACGACAACATGGGCCACCGTCCCCTTGTCCACTACGCTCACAATTGAACCACAGAAGGAGTTTTGTGCGCTGGAACGGAGCGGGCGACTGGAGATGATGATATCCTCCGGCCTGATCGAGCCGTGCACTTGTCCAACAAGGTGGGTAACTGCGGCAATCTCCAAACCATCCAGAGACAGCACGCCATACCCACCTTCTGTGGCACGGACGTCTCCCTCAAAGATGTTCCTCACACCTACGAAACGAGCTACGAACTCCGACGCTGGCTTACGAAAGATCTCGTGCGGTGAACCCACCTGTACGATCCGTCCATCGTTCATGACAGCGATGCGATCGCCCAGCGATACGGCCTCCTCAAAATCATGTGTGACGTGGAGGGTGGTGGTGTGCAGTTCCCTGTGCACACGGGCCAACTCAAGCTGGAGTGCCTGCCTCGTCTCCGGATCCAGAGCACCCAGGGGCTCATCCAGAAGCAGAACCCGCGGTTTCACAACCAGAGCTCGAGCCAGCGCGACCCGCTGCTGCTCACCTCCGCTCAAGGTGTCCGGTTGGCGGTCCAGTAGGTGGTCAATGCCGAGGACTTGGCTCAGGTCGCTGACGCGTTGGACTCTAGTTGCGCGATCCACACCACTGAGCTTGAGCCCAAAGGCGATGTTCTCAGCCACCGCCAGATGAGGAAACAACGCGTAATCCTGATACACGAAGCCAACTCCGCGCCGCTCCGGCGGGAGGTCGGTGACATCCTCACCATCGATCAGAATTCGGCCGTGGTCGCTCCGATAAACTCCGGCAAAGGTCTCCAGCAATACTGTCTTGCCAGCGCCGGTTGGACCCAAGATGACGAAGTACTCGCCAGCTGCAACGTCTAGGTTGACCTGATGTAGCTTGAACTCCTCCAGATCTAGGCCTAGATCCTTTACGCTGACGCTCGCACCATACGTCATGTCCGCTTCCTTCCTCGGGGCCTCCCCTCCCCGGCGATGACCCTTAGCGCCGCGAAGGAGACCAAGCAGATCAGGATGATGAGGGTTGCGACCGGCAGACCGTAATCCAACCCGAAGGACTCGAAGCGCTCGTAGAGGAGTATCGGCGCGACCATTGGGTGGTACGCCAAGATCACCACTGCGCCAAACTCGCTCAGCCCGCGAGCCCACATGAGAATCATGCCGGACAGGATGCTACGCCGTGCCAAGGGGAAGGAGACATGCCAGAAAGCCCGCCACGGCGATGCACCCAGTGTGCGGGCTACACGCTCGAGTCGGGGCTCAACGGCTTCAAAACCCTCCCGTGCTGCGTTGATCAGAAAAGGGACACTTACGAAGAGCATGGCGATCACGATGCCAGGCACCGCAGACACGAATCTGATGCCCAAGAGGTCAAACGCCTGCCCTAGCAGCGTCCGCCTTCCGAACACCAGTAGGAGAGCGATCCCCGCAGCAGAATGGGGCACGACAATAGGAACATCAATGATTCCCTCGATGAGCCCCTTGCCTGGGAAATCCACACGCGCCAGCAGATAAGCCAAAGGCACGCCGGTGACAAACGCGATGGCGGTGGCCGCGAGAGACGCGCCAAAGGTTAGGAGTACAGAGGATCTCACTTGCTCGTCCAAGATGGTCTCCCAGAGGGCGGCGGGATTGGAAGCCATCACCGTCCGCAGCAGCGGCCAGCCGATGAAGAGGACCAACAATGATCCTAGGACGACGAAGGAGGCACGCATTGAGTCGGAGAACAAACCTCTCATTTTCTCTCCCCTATCACCTCCGGCATCTTCACGTCCCGCAACACGGAGACTGCCATGACGCGTCTATTCCACCAGCAAGAGCAGGTCAGCAGGGAGCGACGCTTTGCTGGTGGCAACCGCTGGCACAATGGGCGGCTGCCCATGCTGCTCCATAATCGCCTGCCCTTGCGGTCCTATCAAGAACTTCACGAACTCAAGAGCCAGGTCAGGACTAGGTGCAACCTGCGGAATGGTCACACCATATGTTATGGGCTTGCCTGTCATAGTCATTGAAGCACCCGGCTCCTCGCCCGCGATCTCGACGATCGCCTGTGCGTAGAAGTCGGTGTGCTCCACCTTGCTCAGGTTGATCTCATCAGGGAGTTCGACGAACTCCAGTCCATGCTGCACCGCCACCGAGCGATACTCCCAAGCATAGTCCATGTCGCCTGATTGCAGAAGGGCCAGCAAGCCCTCCGACTTCGGACGAACGTTCTGTGGCGGGCAGGCAGCATCCAGCGACTCATCCAGTCCGGCCAACTCGTAGTACTTCTCCGCCAGTTGCCAGACCATGAGCGTGCGATACCCGCACGGGTCCACATCAGGATCGCCGCGCCCCACAACCACACCCTCACGAGTGAGAACCTCATACCATTTGTCGGCATCCACTTCGTCGGCGTAAAGGGACTGGTCGGTGTAGGCAATGACCATCGTGTTGCGGGCGAACTGGACATACCAATCCGCGAAATCGGGCATTAGCAGTTCCTCGATCACTGTGTAGTCGGACGACAACATAAGGTCTGCCTGTCGGCCCAACTCACTGATCTTCCGAGCCGCTGCATTGCTACCGGAAGCCTCGGTCTCGAATCTCACCTTGGGATGCTGGGCTTGAAATGCCTCAGTCAGGGCATCCACGGGGACAGTCAAGCTGCCAGCGTGGAAGATGATGATCTTGCCCTCCAGTTCCGCGGCCGCTGGTGTGTCGCCCGTTTGCGCAGCAGGCGCAGCGCTGCAGGCCGCCAACAACAGGGCCAGCAACGCCATTGCCGACAGAGACCCCTGTATCCTTCTTGCGTTCACCTTTCTCAGTTGCATTCAGAGCGTTCCCCCACTAACAAACCGATACTCTCTACTCAAGTCACCTACAGACACGATCGATTCTAGATCCCATCACCTCCTTTATCCTGTGCCCCGTCCGAAAGGAGTAGATGGGACTGATGTGAAGGAATACCCACATCGGCCCAGGTCTCCTTTCCAAGCACGGGAGCACGGCTGTTTCCGGCCGCACCCTGTCGCCCATAGCCCGTAGGCCTTGGCCCTTAGGGTCAATGAGTCGGAGACTTGCCCGAACTCTCTAGCTGATCGATTGGAGGACGCCAACGAAAACGGCGTCCACCTGGAAAGTGGTGGACGCCGTCACAATGGCTGCTTATCGCCCTTCTCCTTTCCAAGCACGGGAGGTGTAGCCGTTTCCAGCTACGCCCTATCGCCCAACGCCCATAGGCTCACTCGCCCCCAGGCCCGTTGGGTCGGAGAGATGACCTTCCTTGTTAAGTTTCCTATGCTATTCTATACCACACTCCGTGAGAATGCAAGTGCCGTACTCAGCTCGGTCCTGGCTCAGCAACCACCATCTGCAGAGCGGGAGTGGATGGGAGTCGAACCCACCATGGCTAGCTCGTCGCTACCCATCAACGGTTTTGAAGACCGCGGAGACCACCAGGCCTCAACCACCCCCATCTACTCCTAATAATACCCCCTTTTCGCAGCCCGGTCAAGAGTGATCCGCTCCTCTGTGGAGCATTACTTCTTCAAAGTGGGCCTGACAGTGCTGCGTCAAGGGCCCGCTGCGCCTCGTCGTGAGTCAGAGAGCGGGGGTAGTTGTACAAAGGGCCACTGGGGGGTTCGTTGTAGTAAGGACGATTGCAGCCCGGGCAGCCCGAGGTCTCGAACGCTTTCCCATCGCTCAGGATTTGTCTGAGTTCGTAGTCCGGAAGGCCGTAAGACACAATCCTGCCCTGCCGCGAGAAGGCGAAATCTTCAACACTCGCCAAGCCCCGCACAATAAAGTACTGGGCTGTCTGGATGCGCCGGTAGCTGTCCACTGGCGGTGGAGGCTCACCTGCCATCGTCGTGCCGGGGATTGGCGTGAAGGCGAAGAGCGCAATTGTAACCCCCCAGTTCTGCAGGCGCGCCATCATCCGCGCCATCTCCTCCTCGCTCTCGCCCAATCCAGCCACCAGATGGGTCACGATGCGACCGGGGTACCGGTGCGCCGCTTCCTCGAGCACACTCATCGCCGCACTCAGATCCCCTCCCTTGACCCGTTGATAGATCTCCTCGTTGACGGCGTCCAGGCTCAGACCAACTCTATCCAGCCCCGCTTCCAGTAGCGCGCCCACCTCACCGACGTCAGCAACCACAGAAGCGCCTAGAGGAATCTGCTTACAGACGCCAGTGGCTATTGCCTTGACGCGTTGCAGGTATCCGGGACTCACCGTGACCTGCAAGCAGCATCGCTCTATCTTGCCACTCAAGTACGCTTCCTCCAGCGCAGCCAGCACCTGATCCTCCCTCCAAGAGGGCCAGTTCACCCGGGAAAGCGCAGCTGCCGAAGCCCTACTATCGCTAGCTTGAGCACAGAAAGCGCAGGTACGACGACAACGCCCCCCCACCATTAGATACGCAGTCGTAGGGGGGGCGTCAAGACGCCCATCAAGCAGACCCAGTACGCCGGCGGTGCCCGAAGACACCCTGATCGAGGTTTGCACTTCTGCCTACTCTGTCTCCTTCGCTCCGATGGTCACCGATTCCTGTCTTCTCGTCTTCAACCGACGATAGATGAAGACGCCGCCTGCGACCCCTACTATGATCACGATCGGTATGTCGAAGGGACGCATCAGATCCCGCACCCTCTCCCAATGCGCGCCAAGAACGTATCCACCCCAACCCAGGGCCCAGCACCATATGAAAGAGCCTACGAAGCTCCACACGGTGAACTTGATGAAGTTCATGCGGGCTATGCCGGCTGGCAGCGAGATGAAGGTGCGAACGACGGGCAGCAGGCGCGAGAAGAAAGCAGTATGCTCGCCATACTTGCTGAACCACCTGTCGGCAACCTCAATGTCATGAGCGCGAACAAGGAAATACTTGCCGTACTTCTCGAGAAATGGGCGTCCTCCCTTGGCGCCGACCCAGTAGGTGAATACTGAACCGATGGTACAACCCACAGCGCCCCACCAGCCCGCCCAAAACGTGTGCAAGACAGACAAACCCTTGGCCTGGATCAGCATCCAGCCCGCCAAGGGCATCGTTACTTCACTGGGCAACGGAACACACGCACTTTCGATGGCCATTGCCAGCACGATGCCAGCCCAGCCGATAGTCTGTATCAGGTTCTGTAGGAATAGCACTATCTGGTGCTCGATGGCTTCCAATGGAATATCCTCCTTGTGGTGAATGCCCGAATGACGAGCCCATTATACCATCAGCAATGCAGTCCGGCAAGGGGTGTCTCGGAATGGAGACCGTGGAGCCTAAGACACTTGGAGGCAGTTGGGGGAGGAAGCCAGCGTCTCAGCCAGAGTCGCCAGCTTGTTCATGTTGGCTAGGCTCAAGGAGACACCCTGATCCTGCAGTTCCGTGTAGCCCATGCCTCTGAACAGGCGGTGGCTGGCTACCCGGCACATTTCATCATATAGTTCGGGCCATTTGTAGCCGCGCCGTTCCAGGCAAAAGCAGACGAACTCTTCAGCCAATGGGTTGTCTTCGACGACCACCAGCATCTCCAGAGACAGATCATCAAATGCCGAAGAGAAGTGCCAATGCACGTCCGGATCCACTCGTTAGACGCGCATTTCTGTAGCAGTCGTGATTGCCAAGATTATACCACAGATCAGGCCAACTGCAGCTTAAAGATTGGGGCCCTTACCTTAAAGATTTGCCTCCATCTCATGGAAAGGATCAGCGTCTTTCGCGGGAGCGCTTGCGTGTGGTACAATAGCTCAGACCATGCGAGGGAGACTGGCATGAGAGCGGTACCATCACCCAGGCCAGTGTGGAGTTCGCTCGCGGCGATGACGGCACTGCTCGTGGGCGTCCTTCTCGGCACACGGATCGGAAGCGGACCGATGTGCGGCATACATACGGTACGCGCCGACGACATAGCCTTGTCGATGATTGACGAGGCTGACTGCGGCTGGGTCGTACAACTCTTCAACTGGTCCGAGATCGAACCGCTGCCCGGGGAGTACTTCTGGGAGTATCCAGATGCGGTGGTTCGGGCATGCCAGTACTACGGACTGAATCTCGTCGTCCGCGTCGATCAGCCTCCAGACTGGGCTCTGTCGCCTAGCGTAGATGGACTGCCCTTCGACGCGAACGCCTACGCTTCCTTTGTCTCTCAAGTCGCGCAGCGATATCAGGGGCGTGTTCGAGCCTACATCATCTGGAACGAGCCCAATCTGGCACAGGAATGGGGAGGCCAGCCTCCGGACGCGGAGAACTATGTGCAGCTGCTGCGACGAGGCTATTCCGCAGTCAAGCAGACCGACCCCGCCGCACTGGTGGTCAGTGCGGGCCTGGCGCCTACCAACCGCGTGGACAAGAGCGCGCTAGATGACCGCATCTACCTGCAAGCGATGTACGACGCCGGCGCCAAAGAAGGTTTCGACGTCTTGGGGGCTCATCCGTACGGTTTTGCATATCCACCGGATGACCCACGCCACGCCCACCAGGGACGCAACTTCGCTCGCCTACTGGACCTGCGAGAGATCATGCTCAGCAACGGGGATGTGCACAAGCCGGTCTGGGCCACCGAGGTAGGCTGGACCACATCAGCCGCGGATGAGCAGCAATCATGGCTCAAAGTGAGCAAGGAACAACAAGCTTCCTATCTCGTAGGCGCCTTCGAAAGGGCCAAGCACGATTGTCCCTGGCTGGAGTTGGTCGTCGTGTGGAACCTGAGCGCCGGGCTGCAGCCGGATGACGAGAAGTGGGGCTACAGTATTGTCGATGATGAATACAATCCTCATCCAGCCTATGTCGCTCTGGCGCAGATGCCAAAGCGGCGCATACCCAGAGTCGGTGTCCCGGCTCTGGCTGAGGAGAGGGAGGTGCAAATCCTCTCTCCAGACGTCATCATTCGCTTGGGCGATGTGGACACCTTTCACCCTCACTGGGCGCGAATCTACGGCGGGCACGCCCCCTGTCGTCGGTGGAGAGGTGACTTCTACCTTGACGAGCCGGGTGAAGACAGCTGGCAGCTGACTATGGAGATCATGCAGGTAGAGGAGCAAGGCAATCTGGTCACCATCAACGGACAACCTCTCGACCCCGTAGCCATACCTCTGCGGGGCAAGCTGGACTTCGCGTCCAGCTGGAGCATCGCTTTCCTGAGAATTCCCTCCGACCTGCTACAACCCGGACGGAACACTATTGAGATAGCCGCCAGCCCCCGTCTACCCCTGTACCAACACCCTCGCGCACAGTTCGAGAGTCTCCAGTTCCGGAACCTGCGGCTCCTACGCCTTCGCTAGTCCCACTTCCCCAGGCTGCTCTGGCTCCGACACGACCCTCCATCCGAGTCCGCTGCAGACGAGCCATCATCAAGGTCCGTGGCGGAATACCCCACTGTCCGTCCCCACCCACATGGCTCCCTCTGTCTCATCTATCACTATGGCGTAGATGCTCATGCCCGCGAGCCCCCAAGGTATCCAGTGCTCGCCAGCATCGGCACTGTAGAAGAGCCCCCGATGCTCAGTGCCCGCATAGAGAGCGCCAGAACCAGTGGCGTGCACAGCTAACGCCGTAACCGTGACCTGCCCCATACCCTCCTGCCTGGACGCCCAAGTCTCGCCCCCATCAGTACTCTGGTAAACTCCATCCGTAGTGCCGGCATAAACCAAGGCGGGGTCAGTAGGGTCTATCGCCAGGGCGAAAGTAGTGATCCCGTCACGCATCGCTTCCAGGCGCCGCCAGGATTCTCCCCGATCGGTACTCTTGTACATCGCCTCTACCGTCCCTGCGTATAGCACCCGCGGCTTGATGGGATGGATGGCGAAGGAGTATACTGAGAGGGTTTCCAGTCCGTGATGTATTGGTTCCCAGCTCCTCCCACCATCAGTAGTGCGTAGGATGTTATTGCCCCAGCTGCCTGCATAGACCGTATTGTGATCTTCAGAGTCGATGGTCAGGCTGAAGATGGTCAGGTTTCCCAGGGCCCAGCTGCCCCGCATCCACGACCTACCACCGTCGCGGCTTATGTAAACCCCGTTGTCAGCCCCAGCATAGATGACGCCGCTCTCGTGGGGATCCACGGCCAACGCTTGAACATACAGTGCATCCGCCTCTCCGGTCAGGAAAGACCAGCTATCGCCACCGTTGTCCGACTTGTAAACCCCATGCAAGGTCCCGGCGTACAACGTTCTGGGATGATGAAGGTCTTTGACGAGAGCACTAACTACCCGTTTTCCCACATTGTTACTGGTGGACAGCCAAGTAAGTCCTCCGTCAGTCGTTTTGTACAGGGCGTCACCCTTGGTACCCAGATAGGCGGTATTGGGCTCTTGGGAGTGCACAGCAAGGCAGATGATGTCAGTATGCGATAGTTCGCCTCCTGTTACCTGCCAGGTCACACCGCCGTCGCGACTGACCGCGATCTCCCCCATCCGCCCGGCAACATAAATAACCCGACCCACTTGTCGCTCGACAGCCATAGACACGCCCTCAAATCCGGGCGGCCCCGCTGATCGCCACGTCTTACCCTCATCGTAGCTGAGGCATGGAGTGCCATCGGCTAAGGCCCAGACAGTGCCCTCATTTGTCACGACCAAATTGGGGACATTAGCTTCGTCCAGCGGCGCGGCCGCTACCTGCCATTGGACGCCGCCATCACTACTGACCCAGATCCCATCACGTGAGGTCCCGGCATAGATGGTCCCACTGGGAGCTACGGTCAGAGAGAGGACTGACGCTCCCTGTAGTCCCGTACGTCTCCATGACACACCACCATCATCAGACATGTAGACGCCCAGGCCTTCAGTTCCTACGTAGATGGTATGCCCCTCAGGTGCGAGAGTCAGAGCGTAGATATGGGATATTGGAAGGTTGGGCATATGCTGCCAAGTCTTCCCGCCATCGGCGCTCCGATAGCCACCGGATACCGTTCCCGCGTAGAGGGTCTGGCTGTCGAGAGGGTCGAGGGCTAGGGATAGCACGGTGACCCCTTCCAGCCCCCCGGCGTGACGTTCCCAAGAAGTCCCGCCATCAATTGAGTGGTAGAGCCCAGCGGGCTCATAAGTGACCAGGTACAAGCTCTGAGGATCATCGGGAGCTATGGCTACCTGGATAACTTCGCTTTGGCGCCTGATGCCATCGCTCGCTAGCTGCCAACGAGGTACGACTGCCGGCCGACAGCCCAGGAGCATTGGGCCTACCAGGGCGCACAGACAGATCAAGGTCGGGTACATCAACAGATGCCGCATACAAGCTCTCTTCATCTCTGCACACCGCATTCTAGTCTGAAGCCACCCTCACTGGAAATGTGCTCGGGACTGGCGATGTTGCCCCTGTGGATTCGCTTGGAGAGCACCCTAGTCTTACCCAGCTAGACGAGTCGCGATTCAATTGCATAAAGCATATCCTATATGTATAATGTATTCAACGAAAGGTTCACGGAATGTGGCAGATCACTGGTCACGATTGGGTAGTAACACTCCTAGGCAATAGCATTGCCCAAGGGAGAGTATCCCACGCTTGCCTTTTCACTGGGCCTCCGCAGGTCGGCAAGACGACACTGGCTTTGAACCTGGCTCAAGCCCTGAACTGCGACCAGCTGGAGAGGCCCTGCCAGCAGTGCGCGCCCTGCCGAAAGATCAGCGCAGGCATCCACCCAGATGTCCGGATGATCGACCTCGAGTATCAGGCTCTTCTCCGCGAGGAAACGCCTGCACAACAGAGGGCGCTGCGGATAGAGACCATCAGGAGCCTTCGGGAGCAGGCAAGCTTGAAACCCTTCGAAGGGCAAAGGAAGGTCTTCATCATCAGGGATGCGGACGACATGACCAGCGAGGCTGCCAATTCTCTGCTGAAGACTCTGGAAGAACCGCCGTCGCATGCGGTCCTCATTCTGACCGCCCGCGATGCGCGCTCGCTGCTACCCACCATCGTGTCCCGCTGCCAGATGTTCGGCCTCCGGCAGGTACCCACCAACCTCATTGAAAAAGAGTTGCGGGCCCGGTACAAGGTGGATGAAGAGCGATCCAGCCTGCTGGCTAGGCTGAGTAGCGGGAGAATGGGTTGGGCCATAGCCACCGCTCAAGACGACACGGTGTTGAAACAGCGAGACGATACGTTGCGGCAACTCGCTCTGCTACCCAGGATGGGACGCATTGATCGTCTGCACTATGCAGAGCACTTGAGCCGTAGAGCTGGCTCGGTGAGAGAGACACTGGAGCTGTGGTTGGGGTGGTGGAGAGACCTGCTGCTCATACGGAGTGGCTGTCCGGAGATGATAAGCAATGTCGATCTTGGTCCCGCTCTAGAGGAACAGGCCGCGAAACATGATCTGAAGGACATAGTTGGGGTTATCGATGCCATAAGGAGGACGAAGCACCAACTGGAACTCAACGTTAACCCTCGTCTGGCCCTCGAGGTTCTGATGCTAGACCTACCGTCAGACAGCGCTTGAGAGGACAAACCGTGCCAAGAGTTGTAGGTATTCGTTTCAGAGAGGTTGGAAAGATATACTACTTTGACGCCACAGGCCTTGAGGATCTCAAAGCTGGCGAATATGTCGTCGTGGAGACCAGCCGCGGGCAGGAAGTGGGACGCGTGGCCAGCGTGCTTGAAGAGATCCCAAAGGATATAGCGAGGGAAACGCTCAAGCCTGTGGAGCGACGAGCCAGACCCCTCGACCTAGTTCAAATGGAATGTCACCGTCTCCGTGAGAAGGAGGCGCTGGCCCGCTGTCAGGAAAAGGTGAGCGCAAGCGGGTTACCTATCAAGCTGCTGCGGGCCCAATACAACTATGACGGCAGCCATCTCTTGGTGTACTTCGTCTCCGAGAAGCGAGTAGATTTTCGCGAGCTTGTCCAGAAGCTGCGCAAAACTCTCAAGACGAAGGTGGAGTTGCGCCAGGTGGGGGTGCGAGATGAGGCCAAGTTGATGGGAGGCGTGGGACGGTGCGGAAGGCTTCTCTGCTGCGCCACTTTCATGCAGGAGTTCAACCCGGTGTCCATCAGGATGGCCAAGCGGCAGGACATATCGCTGAACCCCTCCGAGATCTCAGGGGTTTGCGGCCGACTCTTATGCTGCCTGGCCTACGAAGACGAGTACTATCAGGAAGTGAAGAAAACGCTGCCCCAGATTCGAGAGCTGGTCAGAACCAGCTATGGTTCTGGAGAGGTGAAAGCCGTGAACGCCCTGAAACAAACAGTGACCGTCGAGCTACCAAACGAGGTGACAGTTGAGGTGTCGGCCGATGAGATCCTCGAGGTGACTGGGAAGAAAAAGAAGGGAAAACGTTCCTAGCCGCGGCTTCGACCCCGCGTGCCCACGTCTCCAGTACGGCTCTTGGCCAGGGTGCGTAGACGCTCCAGCGATTCAGGGGGGACCCCCACCTCGCCCAGGGCCGTTGTCACGCCTCCTGCGTAACCATGGAAATCAGTTCCCCCTGTGGGAATGAGGTTGTGCTTTTCTGCTAACCTAGCCAAGGCCTCGCTCTCTTTCATCGAGTAGCTAGGGTAGTAGGCCTCCAGACCCACCAGACCTGCCGCTGCCAACTCCCGCAATCTGTACTCCTGGCCACGAGAGTGTGCGAGCACAGGCAGGCCCTGGGCAGCAGTGATCATCTCCAGGGCCTCCACCGGGGTGAGCTTATATCGGGAGACGTACGCTGGTCCTTCCAGGCCAATGTACCGGTCAAACGCCTCATTTGCGCTGATCACATACCCTCTCTCTTTCAGGGCTTGGGCGATGTGGGGACGACCAAAGGCAGAGCTCTCTGCTGTGATTTCTAACACGCGCTCCCAGCGCACGGGCACACCGAGCGCGGCCAATTTCTCCACCATTCTCCGAGCACGCTTACGGCGAGCCCGACGCAGTACATCCAGCTTCTTCTGCAGGGCTGCGTCATGGTGGTCGACGTAGTATCCCAAGATGTGGATCTCTTCTGAACCCTGGTCTGCGCTGAGCTCTATCCCTGGTATGACCTCCAGCGCAGTGCCTTCCGCAGCACGAAGTGCCTCATCTATGCCCGCCGTAGTGTCGTGATCAGTGATCGCTATGGCAATCAACCCTTTGGCTCCCGCCTCTTCCACCACCTGAAGAGGCGTAAGAGCGCCATCGGACGCTACGGTATGTATGTGAAGGTCCACGTTGCCCACGTCAGGCCCTACCCAGCTTCTTCACCAGTGTGCGCCTGACCTCCGGAATGGGAACGCGCATTTGCTCCATGCTGTCCCGCTCGCGGATTGTGACAGCATTGTCCTCCAGAGTCTCAACATCAACGGTGATGCAGAAAGGGGTGCCAATCTCATCCTGCCGTCGGTATAGCCTTCCGATACTAGCTGTGTCATCATACATAGTCATCAGGTGCGGTCTCAGCTCGGCGGCGATGTCCTTTGCCAGAGCCACCAACTCTGGCCGATTGCGCAAGAGAGGAAAGACCGCCACTTTGATGGGAGCCAGTTCGGGATGAAAGCGCAACACGACGCGCTTTCTCTTTCTTACCTTCTCCTGGTGATAAGCATCCACAAGGAACGCCAGCGCTGCCCGATCCACCCCACCAGAGGGTTCTATGATGTAGGGCACCACATGCGTCCCGGTATCCTCATCGAAGTAGCTAATCTCCCTACCGCTGAAGAGAGCGTGTTGACGGAGGTCGAAATCCGTGCGGTTCGAGATACCCTCCAGTTCCGCCCAGCCAAATGGGAATAGATACTCTACATCATAAGTAGCCTTAGCGTAATGTGACAGCTCGTCGCCCTCGTGCTGTCGCAAGCGAAGGAACTCTCTCCGCATCCCGTAGCGAACGTACCACTCGAAACGCTCGGTCACCCATCGCTCGTGCCACTCCTCGTCAGTGCCCGGCTTGACAAAGTACTCTATCTCCATCTGCTCGAACTCGCGGGTACGGAAGGTGAAGTTGCGAGGCGTAATCTCATTGCGGAAAGCCTTCCCTATCTGAGCGATGCCAAAGGGCAGCTTCTTGCGGGAAACATCCAAGACGTTGGCGAAGTTGACGAACATGCCCTGGGCGGTCTCCGGTCGCAGATAAGTTGTCGAAGCATCGTCCTCGACAGGTCCCAGAAAGGTCTTCAGCATCAGGTTGAACATGCGTGGTTCGGTCAGCTCACCGCCACACTCTGGACACCTCCCGTCCTCCACATGATCAGCTCGAAAGCGCTTCTTGCAACTCCGGCAGTCGACCAGTGGATCGGTGAAACCCTCTACGTGACCGCTAGCTTCCCATACCCGAGGGTGCATGAGAATGCCGGCATCGAGACCAACTATGTCGTCCCTCTGCTGAACCATGTCCCGCCACCAGACCTTCTTGATGTTCCGTTTCAGTTCCACACCAAAGGGACCGTAGTCCCAGGACCCACCTACACCACCGTAGATCTCGCTGCTCTGAAAGATAAAACCCCGTCGCTTGCACAGTGAGACAATGGCCTCCATATCCACCGTCTTCTGCTCTTCGTCGATTCGCTCTGGCTCCATGTTCACTGAATCCTTGAAATTTGTCGGCATGACGGCTTATGGTCAGAGCCTCAATGCCGGGAATCTATCTCCTTGTGAGGACCGCAGTTGTCACTCCGCCGTCCTCTCTTCTCAGAGCGTCTATGAAACCAACGGATTTCAGCCTTCCCTCCAGCAGATAGGTAATATACCGGCGCATCAGATTCTCCAACTCCTCGTGCGTCGGCCGATCGACTTTCAGTCGTCGGCAATAGGCATAATCTCTGACTTGCACGCAGCGCAGTGTTGCCAGCGCGCGAGGGGAAGTCTCCTGGCAGCCACGCTCACCCTCCCCACAGCCCAGACAAAGCAGTCCCCCATCTTTCGGGCTGAAGAAGCCGGTCGCCATTTCGATGGCCCGGGCACAACGCACGCACTGGAACAACTGAGGCCGGTAGCCTACGTAACCAAGCAGCCGCAGCTCGAAGTAGCGAAGAACGAGATCCGGATCCTCAGAATCGCCTAACCTGAACAGAGTGTCTAGGAGAAGGTCGAAAAGGGGCCTGTTCTCCTCCCCTTCTTCGGTGAATCTGTCCAGCAGTTCAGCAGCATAGTAGGCATAACTGATTCGCAGGAGCTCGCTCCTGATGGGCAGGAAGGAATGTATGGTCTCGGCCTGGGTGACGATATCCAGACTCCTCCCCTTGGCAATGAGGAGGTTGCTATGCGTGAATAGCTCAACATGACCGCTCTTGCGGCTCTTGGGCTTGCGAACCCCTTTCGCCAAGACGCGCGTCTTCCCTAATCCAGGTGCATAGAGGGTCAGCAGCTTGTCCGCCTCCCCGAAATCCCGCCTGCGCAGTATGATGGCCTCTGTGCGGTACAGCCGTTCCCTGTTCCCTGAGCCCACTATCCCCCTCGCACCGTGCCGTAACGGTAGGGGCGCGCCCGATTCTTTGCCATCTTCTTCTGATAGAGCTCCTCGGCATCCACGCCCAACGCCGATAGGAGATGAAGAATACGGATGATGGCGTCTATCAGTTCTTCCCCTACCTTCTCCAGGACCGCGCCCTTCTTGTAGGCATCCGTAGCCTCCGAGACCTCGGTGTGTATGAGAGCCAGCATTTCCCAGACACGCTCCTCCCTGGCCGAGAACCCTTTGGCATCGGCCATCTCCCGCACCTCCATCATCTTCCGGTTGAGACCTACAGCCTCCATCTCAGCTGCCCACCTCCCTCAATGTGAAGCCGGGCATCATGCCCTGGAGCGAATCCCGACGCTCGTGCCCGCATATAGAGGTATCCAAATAGGCCGCTGTGCTCGAGTGCACTGGCCCTCGTTCCTAAGCCGCATTGCCCAGGCGGCGGCGCAAAGCCATAGTCCCAGCGAAAGCCAAACCGACAGCCGCCGATGAGCCAAGAATGGGCAAGCCGCAAACCTGCCTCGCCGGAAGTTGGGATGCACCTGGGGGCCGCCAGCGGGGCATCCAACCATCGGTCACTTTGTGCAGATCAGAGCCGTCGGCCCTCACGACATAAACCTCCCTGGTCCTCTCCTCCCCAACGGCCAGAGCGATCAGGGTGCCATCTGGGGACCAACTCGCATCGGGATGCTGGCCGCTGGCGATGGAACTCAGCGCTCCATGCGCATCCATAAGGAACACCTGCGTCTCGCCCTCCTCAGACGAACAGAACAGAAGCGACGAGCTATCAGGAGACCAGATGGGTCGACTGTTCCAGATGTCGCCGAACACTCGGTCTGACTGGAACGGCAATTCGCCACTCTCGGCGTCCATGATCAGCACCCGGAAGCCCCCTCCTTCCTGCCACAAGAAGGCCGCGATCTTCTCTCCATCGGGAGACCAACGGGGCCAGAAGCCAGCCTGGGATAGAGAAAGGATGATCTCCTGAGTTTCCGCCCGAGCGATCTTCAAAGCCGGTTCTTCTCCCCCCATGAAGGGCTCACCGCTATCTCGATAGACGAAGTGTTGGCCGTCGGGAGACCATGCGAAGCTATCCGGTGAATAGACGAAATCGGGAATCTCCCACACGACCTTCCCCTGGCGGTCCAAGATGACGAAGTGGCCCTCCATTTGCAGGCCGGCGACGTAGACGGCGATCATGTTGTCCTGGGGGGACCAACAAAGCCTCTCTATGGGCCACAAGCCACTGACCCAACGCCGTGTCACCAGTGTACTGTCGCTCCCATCCTGAAGGTCGAAGACCTTCAGTGCCTGTTCAGTCCCATCTTCACTGGGCGAGAAGTTCGTCACGTACAGGATTTGCTGGCTATCGGAGGACCAGACAGGAGCGTATCCCTCTACCACCTCAGCCATGACGCTGCCATCGGCCCTGACGACATGTATCTCCTTCCCCTCGTCCCCGGACAGTGCTCCTCTAACCAGAGCCAGTTTCTCGCCATCAGGTGCCCACTCGATCGACGTGAACCCCTGAGCCTCAGCCAGTTGCACCCTCTCGTCGCCAGCCGCATCAGTCATCCACACGCTGCCGCCGGCCCCCAGATACGCCATCTGCAGGGGGACCGGTGCACTCGCAGGAACAGCGGCAAGCCCGACAATGGTCACTGCTACGACCAGTAGCATCGCCGCTCCAAGCTGTGGTGAGACCAATCTGCTCACAGAAAGGTCTCCTCGACGCCGTGATCCATACGCCTGACGGGACATGTACCTATCTCTGTGCCCGCTTATTCGCTGTCGAGTAGCGCCGCGCGCCGCTGCTTCTTGATCTCGCTGCGGCGCCTCTTTCCTTCCAGACGTTTCTCACGCGCGGCTCTACTGGGCCTGGATGGATGCCGCTTCTTGGGAGTCCTTAGCGCCTCTCGCATGAGGGCTCGAAAACGCTCTACTACCTCTTCTCGATTCCTCAACTGGCTGCGAGTAGACTGAGATACCATATGCACGACGCCCTTCTGGTCGAGGTGCGGCCTCATGCTGCGAAGGGCTCGCTCACGCTGCTCCTCGCTCAAGCTTGGAGAACGGCCCAGGTCAAACACCAACTCCACCCGCGTCTCGGTGCGGTTCGCGTGTTGGCCGCCCGGGCCACCGCTGCGCGAAAAGCGGAAGGTCAACTCGGACAGGGGGATGGCGACCTTGTCCGTGATGCGAACTACGCTCTCCCCGTCAGTTGCCATCTCAGGGCCTAGCTTTCCAGATAGTCTTCCCGTGGGGGACAGAACACGTCCACCACCAGTGCGTCCTCCAAGACTACCGCCCCATGAGGTGCACCGCCGATGATGTAGTAGCTATCCCCCGGCCCAAAGGTGTCTGTCTCGTCGCCTATGGTCAGTTGCATGCGCCCGCGCACGACATAGCCGACCTGAGCGTGGGGATGGCTGTGACTTGGCACCTCGGCCCCCCCAGATAGTGTGAACTCAGCAAGGAGCATCTCCTCGCCGTGGCCAAGTGTCCGACGCACGACTCCTGACGCCATCTCCACATGCTTCGACTGGTCACCCTTGAAGAACATCCGTTCAACTGTCATTTCCTGCCTCGTCTACTTGATCCAGGCAGAGATGGTCGCCTCGGCAGCGATGATCTCGTCTGGCGACATCTCCTCAGCCTCACCTTCCAGCAACTCGGCGGCTCGCTCATCCGCGCGTGCCTCCCCCGACGCAGACTCCAGCTCAACCAGGATCGCAGCGGAGTCGGTCCCCGCCTCAAGCTCCCGAGCAGTCACATAAATATACTTCACAACCACTTGTGGAGGCAAGCGGCTGCCAGGTTTCGCGGGCCCCGAAACGGATGTGCGTCTCTAGAGACCTCTCCAGCCATTAGCAGGGTGTCTGGCCCGCAGCCATTCTTCCTTGCCTACTTGAACAGCTCGTGCGAGCGGTCGAACATGAGCCACGAATCCGGCCCAGAAGGCCTGCCCCTCGTCCCTACTATGGTTAGCCTCGGGATCCGCGTCCTTACGCTCGCTCGCCCTGAGCCCAACCTGCCCACAAGCTGCCGGAGCACTGAAGGGCAACAGATAATGCAACCGGGATCACACGTCGGCCGACAGACTTGACAAACTGCCGAAGGCCCGGTAAGATGGTGTATAGCAAGATATACATGGAGGTGGTGATGAGAAAAGATAAGAACATCATGATCCGGGTGTCGAGAGAGACGCACACGGCTTTCAAGAAGAAAGTTGCCGAAGAGGGAACCACTATGAGCAGGATCATCCGCGAGCTTGTGGGAATGTATCTGAGCGGCGAACTCGAGCTTACCGCCAGTGACTGAGCGAATCACTCTGTGCCATCCGGCCTCCCTTGGGCGAGCGACCTGCCCAAAGCCGTGAAGGCGACCACCCGCTGTGGCGGTGACTGTCTGCGAAGCCTGAGAACGTATCTCAAAATGGCCTGGGAGCCCACGCATCCCTTCACAGACGAGGTGCCTTTGCGTCGCCCGAAGCTTGTGCTATAATCAGATTACACTATATATTGTACATAACAGAGCCAACGCCCCCAACATGTAGTGCCTATGATCCGTTGAGGAAGGTCAGCTCATCATGGCAACGCCATACCGTGGTGTTCAAGGTTGTTGCCTACGGAGGGCAGGAGGTGAACTGTGACTGCCAGATTGAGGACAGAGGTCGCTCAGCTTAGCATCGTTGCTGGGACCCGGCAGGAGAACACAGGCGACATGGGCCTCGTGGAAAGGTCCTCCGTGATCCCTCGTGGACCTGGCAAAGGAAACCTATACCTGCTGGTTCAAGTGACAGGTGATGCCCTCGGCAAGGAGGACATCCACAGGGAGCTGATTGAGATTCTCAGTGAGGAGTATTTCCGTGTCCCTGGTGGCATCACCAACGGGCTGCGTCAGGCAATCAGAGCCGCCAATACCTGCCTGTACGAGCGGAACCTAGAATCTCTGCCCCTGTGGCAGAGATTTGGTGAAGCATCCTGTGCCGTCTTGTGTGGGAACGATCTCTATTTGGGGCTGGCCGGCGAGGCCCTGATCTACGTGCTCCAGAGTGACAGAGTGCGTCTCTTTCCACCCCCTGTGACACAGTACCTCACAACCAGCCTGCTTGAGGAACAAGCAGTGTTTCCACCTCTAGGCGAGGAGAAGTTTCTGCGAGAGTTAGGACTGTTCCACTGCCGAATAGAAGAGGCGGACATCATTCTTCTGGCTTCAAGCGCTCTATCACGGGTGGCCACCACGCAGGAGGTCACAATGGCTGCCCAGAGAGGACTGGAGGAGCTGACCGACACGCTGAGCTCTCTGGCCTCCAGTACAGACGTCTCCGCTCAGCTTATCCAGCTTCAAGCGGCAGAAAGAGAATGGGCTGTGCAAAAGGAGTCACGGCCTCGCCGTCGTGGACGCGTCGCCTCGCGTGCAAAGAAGACCCTCGCTGGGCTCCGCCCAGCGGAGGAGAAGAGGTATCCCACCAAGCGGATCGCCTCAGGAGTGGAGGGAGTGGCCATCGCTGTCGGCGCGGCGATCTTGGCCTTCTTCACAGGATTACCGCGGAAGCTGCGGTCTTTCCTCTCCTGGGTAGTCTCCACTGGTATTCTGGGTACTATTGCGCGAGTAGTGAGGACCAGCTTTGTTCGTGCCCTCCACGGCCTGGGCACACTAACGAAGCGGATGTTGCCTGAGCCTGAGGCTGTTCCTCAGCCCCTGGAGGTTGCTCACGTCGGTCCTGTCAAGAGAGTATCTCAGGAGAAGGGTGGCTCCCGACTGCCCCTGATTGGAGTATTTTCCATCATCTGCGTCGTAGCCGTGGTCGCCATCGGCTTTGTGATTCGGAACCACTCGCGCACCACCTATTTCTCGCAACTGCTTGAGGAAGCCCGAGCCGAAATGGAGTTGGTCCGACCCGGCGACACCTCCGCCGCCGCCAGAGAGCACCTGCACAATGTAGAAGAAGTTGTAGACCAAGCCTTGGAGATGAGGCCTGCGGACCCTGATGCGGTGGCCCTGCGAGAGGAGCTCCTCCTAGCCCTAGACGAGGTCAACCAGATAGTGCGTCTTCAGTTCTCAGCGCAGGTGCCCTTCGCCGAACCACAGAATCGACCCTATCGCATGCTGGTGCACGCTGACGACGTCTACATTCTGGATGAGGGTACTCAGCAACTTCATGGGTATCTGCTGGATGAAGTCAGCCGGTTCCAAGAGCCAGCCGCGGGTGCTACCCTGCTAGGCCCCGAGAGTCGACTGGGTGGGGTGTCCGTGGAGCAACTGAAGGACTTTGTCTGGATGGAGGCGGGCGGCGGCCGGGAGAGCAGCAATCTGCTCGTCCTGGTCAACGAGGGGTCGCTGCTGCAACTTGATGCCCTGCGAGGCTTCACTTCGATCTCAGTGGCTGACAGCGAGCTCTGGGTTGATCCCCGCCTCATCGGTGGATACAACGGCCATCTCTATGTCTTGGACGCTCGGGAGGATCGCATCCTGAAATACGCCCCTACTGAAAACACTTATGATTATTCCCCCACCGACTATTTCCTGGCCGAAACAAGGGTGGAGCTGGACAGTGCCGTGGACATGGCCATCGATGGATACATCTATGTGCTGCTGGCAGACGGCAGCATCGTCAAGTTCTCAGGGGGGTTGCAGGAAGCATTCTCTGTCCAAGGCCTGGATGATCGTGAGTTAGAGAACCCCACCGCCATTTTCGCTTCTCCCCAGACTGAGTATATCTACGTGGCCGACGCTGCTAATGAGCGCATCGTACAGCTGACCAAAGAAGGAGCCTTTGTGCGCCAGTTCCGTCCGTCCAGGGACAGCATAGACGCGTTCCAAGATCTGCATGACCTCTCCGTGAATGAGGAGACGGGAGAACTCTTCGTCTTGACCTCCGAGGCACTGTCCTTGGCCCTCATTCCAGAAACCCAGCACTTCGAGCAGTGACCCCTTGCTGATGATGTTGATCGCACAAGCGAGTGCTGGCTGTGGAAGGCGTTGGCTTGGCACGTTGGGCTACTCTCCTCTAGGACATCTCTGCCACGCTAAGAACACCGTGAAGGAAGGATCGCGCGTCCACTGATCCTGCGTGCCTGGGTTTGCTTGAGGTTCGGCCAGTATGGTAGAATCTGTTTGTGACTCATATCTTGGGCATCGAAACCTCCTGCGACGAGACGGCCGCGGCGGTCGTGAAGGATGGTCGTGAGATCATCTCCAACGTCGTCGCATCTCAAGCCAAGATCCACGAGCGGTATGGTGGAGTGTTTCCCGAGATCGCTTCACGACAGCACATCCTCCACATCATACCGGTGCTCGAGAAGGCTTTGGCTCAAGCTGGGACAGAACTGGACCAAATGGACGCCGTGGCTGTCACTTATGGGCCGGGACTGGCTGGCTCCCTGCTAGTGGGCGTCAATGTGGCAAAAGCTTTGGCTCTGGCTAAGCATCTACCCCTCATCGGCATCAATCATCTGGAAGCGCACATTTATGCCAACTGGCTGCAAGAAGACGAGAAGATACTGTTCCCTCTCCTTTGTCTCATCGCCTCTGGTGGACACACCAACCTAGTTCTGATGTCGGGTCACGAAAAGTATCAGCCCTTGGGTCAGACCCTCGACGACGCCGCTGGCGAAGCCTTCGACAAGGTAGCCCGCCTGCTAGGCTTGGGCTATCCTGGAGGGCCAGAGATCCAATTGGCAGCGCAGGCCGGAGATCCCAGCGCCTTCGATCTACCGCGAGCCTGGCTGAAAGGCACCTACAACTTCAGCTTTAGCGGTCTGAAGACTGCCGTCCTGTATCTGGTGCGCGATTACCCGGCCACAGCAGGTCCCCTGGCAGAGGGCGAGGGTGCGTCCAGCGATGACTTACCTGTAGCGGACCTCGCAGCCAGTTTCCAGGCAGCGGTCGTGGAGGTACTTGTTGAGAAAACCAGAGCGGCCGCAGAAGAGTGGGATGCAAGACAGGTCCTTTTGGCCGGCGGTGTGGCGTCCAACACCTTGCTACGTCAGCAGATGACGGAACGAATCGGTGTCCCGGTCCTGTGCCCCTCCCCCGAGCTTTGCACCGACAACGCAGCGTGCGTGGCTGCGGTGGGCTGCTTTAAGCTCAGTGCGGGTGAGCAGGCCGGATGGGATCTCGATGTGGTGCCAGGCTTGAAACTGATCGTCACCTGGTGATCCCGTGCTCGTCAGACCTGACTCTGTGAGGCCGTGACTACGAGGTAAGAGCGGAAGTAAGCATGCTCGGTAATGCCTACACTAGCGCGCAGAGCGATGCAAGCCGTTACCTGGCCCCCAGAGAATGGGTTTCCTGGCTGATCTTGAGCCTGCGCTTTCTGGCCCTGACCGTAGCTTTGCTCCTCTCTTTCTTCGACCGCTCGCAGGCTGGTGTAATCGTCCCCATCACCCACATGACGCTTGCTGCCGTCGCCTATAATGTGATACTGGTGATCCTGGCCCGCCATGTGAGGTGGCTGCGACACACTCTGAATGTCCTCGTCCTGGATACGCTGGTGACCACCTTGGCTGTATACCTGACTGGTGGATATCACAGCGGCTTCTTCATCATCTATTTCTTCATCATCACCGGGGCGGCCTTCTATCTCAGCCTGGTGGCCACAATCATCGTGGCGCTGATTCTGGGGCTGATCTATCTGGGTGCCTGCTTCGTAAACCCGGCGGGGATCTGGACCGCCAACGCCGCGTTTATCTTGGCTGGCAAGATCGTTCTCCTACTGTTGGTAGCACTGCTTTGCGCTCTGTTGCTGGAGCAGCTGCGTCGAGAACATCTTGAGACGGAGCGAGAGCGCGCCTTGTCGGCTCGCCTGTCAGCCCTGAACGATTTGTTTCAGCAATTGAGCGCCAGCCTGGAACTGGAGCAAACAATGCAGACGGTGGTGGACGCCTCTCGTCATCTCCTGGAAGGCGACATCACGCTCATTCTGCTCCGCGGCGAGGACGAGGAGGAGCTACATCTAGCTGCGAGCAGTGGGTTGGAGTGGGAAGCGGCCGGGGAAGAGCTGCCTCTCGACGACGAACTAGTGCAGCGCATCCTCAGCGCCAGGGCTCCCTACGTGCTAGACGACCTGGCAAGCCAACCTGCCCCTGTACGGAGTCTCTTAGACAAGGAGGGGATAACCTCGCTGGCCGCTGTGGCGCTGGTTCTGGACCAACAGACAATGGGCGTATTGTGCGCGGGTAGACGGACCTCCGTGGCCTTCTCTCAGGATGACGTGGCCTTCTTAAGCGCCTTGGCCCAGGAGGCAGCACTAGCCATACGCAACGCCCGGCTCTACGAACGGGAACGAAAGCAAGTCGAGCAGCTGAGAACCCTGGAGGCGCTGCAGGCCAGCTTCGTCTCCGTGGTGTCCCACGAGCTGCGCACGCCTCTGACCTGCATCAAGACCTCCGTGGACATGCTGGAGGGTTCATCCGCAACCGAGGTCCCGGAGGTCAGGCGGGAACTACTACATACCATCAGCCATCACACAGGGCGGCTGGAAGCCATCGTAGAGGACCTTCTGGACGCCACGAGGTTGGAGGCCGGCCAACTCACCCTCTCCCTGCAGCCCACTGACCCGCGGCTCCTCGTCGAGAGAACTGTAAGAGCATTCGCACCGCTCGTGGAGAATAGAAAACAGGTCCTTGAGCTAGACTTGCCAGAGACCCTCGAACCCGTGCCCCTTGATCGTCATCGTGTCGAACAGGTTCTGACCAACTTGATCTCCAACGCCCATAGATTCGCTGGCAAGGGAGGTCACCTCCGTGTGGGCCTGAACACAACAGACGAGTACTTGGAACTCACTGTTGCTGATGATGGCCCCGGCATCTCCATCGACGAGCAGGAACGCATTTTCGACAAATTCTATGTCGTGACTGATGGTCGGGGCTTGGCCGGCGTGGGCCTGGGTCTGTATATCGCCCGCCAGCTGGTCGAGCTGCACGACGGTCGCATCTGGGTGGAGAGCGTACCAGGCAAAGGCGCCACTTTCCGTGTAGTCATCCCCAAGCAACGACAGAACCCGTATCCGGACGTGCACATCGTAGAGACAGGCAAAGATGCCAACGGAGTACTAGGCGAGGACTTAGAGTGAAAGTCCTCATCGTGGATGACGAGCCTGATGTTGTCAAAGTGCTGCGCATGAGCTTCCAGGCGCAGGAACCGACCTGGGAAGCGTTGGCGGCCTATGATGGCGAAGAGGCTTTGGCCGTCTTCGACAAAGAGCAGCCAGACCTCGTGCTGCTGGACATAATGATGCCCGAAATGAGCGGCTTCGATGTCCTGAAAGAGCTGCGGCGCTTCTCGGACGTGCCGGTAATAATGCTCACAGCCAAAGAAGATGAGATAGACAAGGTGACGGGACTCAACCTCGGTGCTGACGACTACATCACAAAGCCCTTTGGTCACCTGGAGTTGCTGGCCCGTGTGAAGGCTGTGCTGCGTCGCGCACAGGGGATGCCACTGACCCATGAACTACCGTTCACCTCCGGCGATATCCACATAGACTTCGAGAGACGACAGGTAAGTGTGGAGGGGCAACCGGTGTCCTTGACGGGTACGGAGTATCGTTTGCTGTACCACTTGGTGCGCAACGCCGGCCAGGTTCTCACTCACGAAACCCTGCTGGCCCGCGTTTGGGGGCGAGAATACACGGACGAAATCGACTACCTGAAAGTGTACATCAGCCGCTTGCGCAACAAACTGGAGAAAGATCCACACGGCCCTCAGCATGTCTTGACAGAATACGGCGTAGGCTACTGGTTCAGGAAAAGCTAGACTGAGACTATCCCCCTTTCTACCTCGTTTTTACGTCGTTTTTACCTCCTTTTGCCTCCTCTGTTACCACTCTGAGTTATAATGGAGTCATACAGCCCATAGCTCGACTCCAAGGCGGACTGGAGACACGATGTCGCGTGGCGAGTTTCGAAGAACCGCGATCGCGGTCGCTTTAATCATGGTGGCTGCCGCTCTTTCGGCGGGGGCCATATCCTATTGGTTCATCCACTAGTCTACTCGTTGTATGCTGAACAGGGTAGCGACTGCAAGACGCGAATCATGGTTTTGGTGCTCTAGGTCAAATGATCGCCTTTGTTCTTAGCGGGGGAGGCAATCGAGGCCCCCTGGAGGTGGGGGCCCTTCAGGTTCTACTGGAACACGGCATCCGGCCGGACATGCTCGTCGGGACCTCGGCCGGGGCCATCAACGCCGTCTTCCTGGCGGTCGATCCAACTCCTGGCAGTGCTCTCGACCTTGGTGAGGTGTGGAAGAGGGTTGACACAAGGCAAGTGTTGCAGGGCAACCGGCTGACCATGCTCTGGCGGTTTCTCACTGGCAAGGACAGCCTGTACGGCAACGAGAGTCTCCTGCAACTCATCGAGGAGAACCTGCCCTTGGGCGTCGAACGCTTTGGTGACCTCGAAGGCATCAAGCTCCTTATCGTTGCCACCAAGCTGGACACCGGCGAACCCCGTGTCTTCGGTCACGATGCCGAGGAGCGCCTGACGGATGCCGTCATGGCCAGTACCGCTTTGCCTCCCTTCTTGCCCCCGTGGCGCTGTGGAGAGGAGTTGCTCGTTGATGGGGGGATAGCTGCTGACCTCCCCATAAGGATCGCCGTGGCGGAGGGAGCAAAGGAGGTGTATGCTCTTCACTTGGTGGACGTCCCACCGCAGGCGCGACAGATCACTGGATTGCTCAGTATCGCTGAACAGACCATCAACCATGTGCTGTCGCGCCAACTGGACGCCGAGCTGAAGGAATCTGCTAGCATAGACGGGGTAGCGCTCCACTACATCCCCCTAACCGCTTTCTACAACATACCTCTCTGGGACTTGAGCCACACTGCGGAGATGATCGAGGAAGGCAGGCGCCAGGGCGAAGCGTATCTCCGCGCATCTGAAGCGGTTAGAGGGACTGAGAGACTGTCGTTTCTTGGGGAAAGGTTGAAAGGGCGCCTGAAGACCGCGATCAGGCGTCTCCAGGGAATACCGACCAGAAAGCGCCATGGCTTCGACGAGAAGATGGAACCTCGCTCAGGCACCTTTGGGATCAGATCGTGAGCAAAGGGAAGAGGAATGAGTAAGATCGCCGTCGTCACCGACAGTGTTGCCTGCGTGCCACCGGAGCTGGTCGACAAATATGACATCCATGTGGTGCCGTTCCACGTGATTTGGGATGGCAATGACTACCGAGATGGTGTGAACCTCACACCGGCCGAGTTCTATCGTTTCTTTGGGCAGAACAAGGCCTTCCCCACAACGGCGCAGCCCTCCCTGGCAGATTTTGTCAGGACATACGCCCGCCTGAGCACGAAAGCGGAGGGTATCGTTTCCATCCACGTGCCGGCAGAGTTGACCGGCGCGATCAACGTCGCCCGTACAGCAGCTCAAGAAGCGGCATCGGTGCCTGTGCGAATCGTGGACTCACGCATGGCCACCATGGCGCAAGGCTTCATCGTTTTGGAGGCTGCCCGGACAGCTGCCGCAGGAGGAACTCTAGAGGAGGTTGTTGCCACCGCGGAGGCCATGATTCCTAGGGTCGACTTCTTTGCCACGCTGGATGATCTGAAGCATCTTCACCGAGGCGGTCGCATAGGAGAGGCGGCCACCCTGCTTGGCTCGAAGCTCAGGATCAACCCCATTCTAAGTCTGGCCCACGGACGGGTCAGGGTGCTAGGGGTCGTCAGAACCAGGCGTAGCGCCGTAGAGAAGATGATCGAGATGATGTGGGATCAGACAGGGGAGCGTCCCCTTCATGCCTCGGTTTTTCATGGCGACGCCCTGGCTGAGGCGGAGCGTACAGCACAGGAGATCCAGTCCCGCTTCAACTGTGTAGAGTTCTACATCACCGAGTTCACGCCAGTAATGGGAGCACATACCGGGCCAGGGGTCATCGGCCTCGCTTTCTATGCCGACGAAGTGGAGGAGCCCTCAGTTCCTGCCTCTGGTGGGACCAGCAGTCGACTCGGCTTTCTACCCCGGGCGTTCTCCCTCTGGTCTTGACGAAAGCCCCCAACCATCGGAGCAGCCAGGGCACAGCGTGCCATCGGCCTGAGTCATCTCATAGCTTCTCCATGTCCGCGAAGCTGGTCAAGCAACGCTTGGCCCCGACGTCCTCGAAGACCACAGTCACCTCCTCGTCGTCTCCCAGAAGCTTGCTGCTGAGGACCATCCCCTCGCCGAACCGGGAATGCCGGACGCGGTCTCCAGCGCGGAACCGCGTCGTGAGCATACGTGCCGGAGCCGATTTGTCAACGGTAGGCGACGGTCGCATCCATTGGACGAATTGCTGTCGCGTAGGCGGATCCTTCATCCAAGATACATCAGGCTCCGGAATGTCGAAGCACTCGCGCACCGTGAGCATCCTCTCCACGAACACTTGCTGAGGGTTGCCCCTATCACTCGTCCACCGGATGACCTTCGTGCGTTGAATGGCGTGAGCCAATCTCAACAACTGAACCACATCATTGCGCAGGTAGTCCAGCACCGCCGCGTACTCACAAGCCGCCCAGAGCTTCGGGACCTTCGAACCGTCCATCCCGTCTAGCACCGTGCCATCCGAAAGGGTGACGCTCTGCAACTTGCCTTCGAGCCGTGCCCCTCTCAGCGCTTTCTGGAAGCTGAGGTACCAGCCTTTCTCGAACGTGACTCTCAACATCAAGTCAACATGGTTCAGCGCCAATTCGGTGCACTCTGTGTACATGCCGGACTCCATGGCTAACACTGCAAAATCGAATCCACACCCGTTCCACGTCAAGAATGTATAGCCGTCGCTGGCGAGCCCCTGAAGGTCCCTGACCATAGACCGGCACTCTTGCTGCGTCATCCGTGGAACCCCTTGCCACAAGTGCGGCCGACCCTGATCATCGGACAATGCAACGGCCGCACAGCTGATACCCGGCGGGGCCACGCTCAGCCAGTTCTCAACAGCTTCCGGGATTTCCTTCGCTATTTCCAGGTCAAAGGCGGCCAATCTCACTTACGCCTCCGGTCGGTGGCCTCAACCGCAGCCAAGTCGCGTTTCAACCAAGGCACGCTGGCGCAGGGTCTCAAGCGGGGACAGAGTAGCTCCCACCTGGCTCCTCTCCCGGTCAACCCTGCACCTTCTGGATGTTGGCGAAGCCTGCGAGGAATCGCTTAACCCCCAGATCGTCGAAGGCCACGGTCACCTCCTCATCGTTGTCCACAAGCTTACTTTGCACGACTGTGCCTTCGCCGAGTTGGCGATGTCGGACGCGATCTCCAGCCCGGAACTGAGCTTGCGTAGCGCTGTCTCCGGGCGGTCGCTGGGGTTCCGCACCGTCGTAGCTCTCTAGGAGGTCCGCAGGTATGTCCGTCAAGAAGCGGGAAGGCTCACTCAGCGCATCTCTGCCAAAAAGAGTACGACGGAAGGTGTACACAAGATAGAGGCGCCCTTCCGCTCTCGTGATGCCCACATAGAACAGGCGACGTTCTTCTTCCAACTCGTCTTGGGTTTCCATGGACCGGTTGTGGGGTAGTACACCCTCCTCCAATCCCACGATGAACACGACAGGGAACTCCAACCCTTTGGCCATGTGCAGGGTAAGGAGACAAGGAGCCTTGACCTGATCGTCCAGGTTGTCGACATCTGAGACCAGGGCCACTTCTTCCAAGAAAGTGGTCAGGCTTTCCTCCACGGGCAAAGAAGAATACTCCTGAGCCACGCTCCGCAACTCCTTGATGTTCTCCCAGCGCTCTTCCCCTCGATCGGTGCCATCACGAACATACGCAGTGTAGCCCGTCATTTCCAAGGATAGATCCAGTAGTTCCTGCACGTTCACTTCCCGGCTGGCGGCGATCAGCTCCTCCATTACCTCCAGAAAAGCCAGCAGCTTGCGCCGAGCTCGCGCGCCAACCGGAGTTTCCTCGTCCTCGCGCAGCAGCTTCAGAGCCTCGAAAAGGGGGGTTCCTTTGCTTTCGGCCCACGGTTCCAGTTGCTCCAGAGTCTTGCGCCCGATGGCGCGACGAGGCACATTGATGATGCGACTCAGGCTGACGGCATCTCGCGGGTTGTGAATGACACGGAGATAGGCTAGCACATCTCTGATCTCGCGACGCTCATAGAAACGAGTGGCTCCCACCAGCCTGTAGGGGACTCCTGCCCGGACAAAGACCTCCTCCAGCACTCGGGATTGCGCATTGGTGCGATACATGATCGCAAAATCGCCAAACTCGTAGCCTTCCTCGGCCGCCAACCGCTTTATCTCGTCGAGTACATACTGGGCTTCTTCTTGCTCATCATAAGCCTCGAAGGCGATCACAGGCGCGCCTGGCTCGTTCTCGGTCCACAGCTTCTTGGGCACCCGCTGCACATTCCGCGCGATTACACGATGCGCCGCATCCAGAATAGTCTGCGTGGATCTGTAGTTCTGCTCCAAGAGAGCAACCTCCACGTCTGAGTAGTCTTCGCGAAACCTCTGCACGTTGCGGAAGTCTGCACCTCGCCACGCGTAGATGCTTTGATCCTCATCGCCCACGACGAAGAGGTTGCGATGATGGCCCGCGAGCAGCTTGAGAATGACGTACTGGGCTACGTTGGTATCCTGGAACTCATCCACGAGAATGTGTCGGTACCGCCTCTGGTAGCTGTGCAGCACCTCTTCATTCTGGCGCAGGAGCTGCACCGTGACCATCAACAGGTCATCGAAGTCCAGGGCGTTGTTCTCCAACAAGAGCTGCTGGTAACGATGATAGACTCGAGCGGTAGCCTCATATCCATAGCTGGGAGGCACATACTGTTGCGGCCCGATGAGTTGGCTCTTGGCTCTCGAGATAGTGTTTAGAGTGGCACGGGGACTGTGATCCCCCTCATCCAAATCGAGCTCCCTCAGGCACTGACGAACAAGGCTGATCTGATCGCCATCGTCGTAGATCACGAAGTCCCGGTCGTAAGGGAGAAGTTGGGCTTCGCGGCGCAGGATGCGCACGCAAATGGCGTGGAAAGTGCCGATCGTGATCTGGCGCAGCACTTGGAAACCCAATAGCCTGTGAAGACGCTCCTTCATCTCCCGCGCCGCCTTGTTGGTGAAGGTGACAGCCATAATGCGATAGGGGGACACGCTGTAGTACTTGATGAGGTAGGCCACGCGGTGAGTCAGGACTCGGGTCTTGCCACTGCCAGGCCCAGCCACCACGAGGATAGGCCCTTGGGACGCTTCGACCGCTTGCCTTTGCGCCGGATTGAGTTCTCCCAAGATGTCTTCCACTTCGCCCTCAGCCACTCGCCAATTCTAGCATACCTGGATACCTCTGGCTAGACAACGCAGGGGATCGCACTCTTGTCGCCAGCCAATAGGGGTGCTATAATTCAATTCCCTCTCAACAATCGGAATGGCAGAGAAAAGGTGGCACCATGGACGAGGCAGCCCTTGATCAAGCATTTCGCGCGCTGAAGACGGTGCTCGGAGCGCGAGCCACGCGGGCCAAGGCGCACCGCATCGGCTACAGCCGCGATTGGAGTCCCCGCCACAGTTCCCACATCGATCTCCCAGATATCGTAGTGGTTCCCAAGACCACCGATGAAGTAGTGGAGATAGTCAAGATAGCCTATCGCCATCGTGTCCCCGTCGTCCCCTTTGCCGGTGGCACTGGGATGGGCGGCGGTGTGGCAGCCTGGAAAGGCGGCATCGCTGTCGAGACCAAGGGCTTCGATCAGCTACTCGAGCTGGACGAAGCCAACATGATGGTCACCACACAAGCTGGGATCACCATCTGGGCCCTCAATGAAGAACTGGCTCGCAGCGGCCTATGGTTCCCTCACCAGCCAGAGAGTAAGCGGGCGTGCACTATCGGCGCCTCTATCGGCTGTGACAACGACTCCACCTTCGGCCTGCGCTACGGCAAGATCCTCGACTACTTGAGCAACGTGGTGATGGTGACCGGGAAGGGAGAGGCGCTGCGTATCGGACGGCGGAAAGCTGCCTTCTCCTCAACAGGCTACAAGTTGCTGGACCTAGTTGTCGGTTCTGAGGGAACTCTTGGAGTCGTGACCGAGGCCACGCTCCGCGTTTTTCCCCTGCCAGAAACACGCCTGGTAAGAGGGTACGTTTGCCGCAGTCTGGACGACGGCCTACGGTCATTGGAGCGGGTGTTGGCCGGTGGAATCTGCGTGGAGAGCGCACATCTGAATTGTCGACAACGTCTCCACTTCTACACTCACGCCTATCGGGAGAAATACCAGCGCGAACCTGATATCCCTGATTGGGCTGAGGCGATCCTTTTCCTCTCCTTTGCTGGTGACGAAGATGTGGTGAACTTCAGCTTAGAAAAAGCAACACGCATCCTCCTAGATCACTTCGGTGCTGAGGAGACAAAGGAACAGGAGATGGTCGACGGTTGGTGGGCATCCAAGCACAGCTTGGACTTCATACCCTTCCGGCAGAAGTGGCCCGATAGCCAACGTGAAAAGAAGTTTGGAGCAGCCGATCTGGGACTACCCATCGGTCGAGTTGAGGAGGCCTACCAACGCTTCCTGGAAATCGCCTCCAAGTGGGGCCAGGATATTCTGGGCATGACGGTGTACAACGAGGCGCCCAATAAGCCCACAGCCAGCATAAGCTTCGCGGTCTTCGTGGATGACTCCAGCGAGGAAAGCGTGGCTAACTTCTACAACTACGTTAAGGAAATGAGCGCAATGGCTCTTGAGATGGAAGGGACCATGAGTTCCTACATCGGTGATGGCGATCGCCTGGGTGGTTTCAACGAGCTGGAGCACGGAGATAGCTACATCTACATGAAGCGTATCAAGGAGATGTTCGACCCCGGGGGTATTTTCAACCCGGGAAAGAAATTCGAATCGCGATGGATAACAGGAGCCTAGAGCAATACGCCGAGGACATATACACCTGCAACCGTACCCGCTGTGGTTTCTGCGTGGACGAGTGTCCTGTCCACCGCATCAAGGGGATGGAAGCATACTCCAGCCGAGGCAAAATGATGCTGGCCCGAGGCTTGTTGGAAGGGATCATCGAGCCCTCAACCGAGGTGCAGGAGGTCTTGGAAGCCTGCCTCCTCTGTGGCCACTGTCAAGCCCGGTGTGCCCTAAACAACCTGGATATCTTCACAGCTCTTCGTCAGCGGATGGCCGAGAAGGAGTTCTATGCTCAGGAACACCTGAAGAAAGTCATGAAGATGCTGGACGCGGGACGCCTCTTCGACCGCCCTGCTCATCTAGAAAGGGAAGGTACCGTTCCCCTATATCTCGGCTGCCTCTATCAAAGCAAGCCTATTGAGACGAGGACCATCATCTCTGTGCTCGAAAGATGCGGCATTGATCCACTGGTCGTGGAGGAGGTCTGCTGCGGCTACCTCGCTGAGGCTACAGGCTTCCATGCTCAGTTCGAGGACATCCGGGAGCGATTCAGAGCAACATATGGCAACCATTCAGACCAGGAGATCCTGACCCTCTGCCCCACATGCACCGTGGCCCTGACGGAGAGCCACGGCCTGAATGCCAAGCACGCCATCCTCGCAGTGGCCGAGAGGATAGGGCAACTGAACCCTCGCCAACTGGACCTACAGGCCACCTATCACGACCCTTGCCACCTGGGTCGCATGTTGGGCGTTTTCGATGAGCCCAGGGATGTCCTGCGAGCTCTTGGAGTGGTGTTGACGGAGATGGAGCAGAACCGCGTTTTCTCCAGCTGCTGTGGCGGTGGTGGCGGAGTGGCCGATATTGATCAGACCCTCGCTCTGGAGATCGCCAAGAACCGGATCCGCGACGCCATGAGAGTAGGGGTAGAGAATATCATCACCCTGTGCCCTACCTGCGAGCCTACGCTGCTGCGAGGGGCAAGTCGTCTGGCCAACGAGACAGGCGTCTTCGTCGATGTACAAGGGGTGTGGGATCTACTCGACGAGGCTTTGAACTGACGACTACGCTCCTACGGTGCGTTGATCGCGCAAGCCAAACGACAATCCTTGGGAGCCGTCCGCAGATGACAATCCACGTCATCCCGCTGTGTGGCTAGCTCGTGACGCAGCTGGAAGCCTCCCCGCCTAGAGTTTCGGCAACCCGCACGCCTAGAGGCGCGCTTCCAGCGCTAGAAGCTATCAGAAGGCCATCGAGTTCACGGATCCGCGGTCTTGCCCTGCTTGTCCCCCTTGTCCTTTTGCTTGCTCCGGTAGTCATCAATGGCGGCGCGCACGGCATCGGCCGCCAGGTTCGAGCAGTGCATTTTCTGAGCAGGCAACCCGCCCAGGGCCTCGGCCACCGCCTTGTTCGAAAGCTGAACGGCCTCGTCCAGAGACTTCCCCTTGATCATTTCAGTGGCGATGCTGCTGGTGGCGATGGCCGCACCGCAGCCGAAAGTACGGAACTTGACGTCCTCAATCCGATTATCCTTCACCTTGATGAACATCTCCATTACATCCCCGCACATAGGATTCCCTATCTTGCCAACGCCATCTGCGTCCTCGATAACCCCTACGTTGCTGGGATTGGTGAAATGCTGCATAACCAATTCCGAATACATGCTCGAACCCCCTACTGTTAATGAGCGGCTCAGCCCGCATATAGAGGCGACAAGGCTCGCAAGCGCTCGACTATGCCAGGCAAGACCCCCAGCACCCGATCCACGTCCTCTTCAGTGTTCTCCCGGCCCAGGGTCATGCGCACCGAACCGTGGGCCACGCTCGGCTGCACACCCATGGCCAGCAGCACGTGGGAGGGTCCAGCGGATCCGGTGGAGCAAGCCGACCCGCTTGAAGCGGCGATGCCTTGCATGTCAAGGCTTAACAATATGCCCTCTCCCTCCACATGCTCGAAAACAAAGTTGGCGTTGTTGGGCAACCGCTCGCTGGGATGCCCCATCAGCCGGGAGTGAGGGATGGAAGAGAGGACACCGTCTGTTAGATGATCTCGAAGCGCCGCAAGCCTTTGGCTCTCCTCCTCCCTTCGCTCCTCCACCAGCGTCAAGGCTTTGGCCAGACCTACGATGTAGGGCACGTTCTCAGTCCCCGAGCGCAGGTCATTCTCATGCCCTCCTCCTGTTTGAACGGGCATGAGCCCCAGTCCCTCTCTCACGTACAGCACGCCTACCCCTTTGGGCCCATAGAACTTGTGACTTGAGAGGGTGAGAAGATCTACGTTCAACTCCTGCACGTCTAGGCTCAGCGAACCTGCCGCCTGCACGGCATCGGTATGGAAAGGTATGCCGTAGTTTCGCGCGATCTCCCCTATTTCGGAAATCGGTTCGATGGTCCCCACCTCATTGTTAGCATACATGATGCTGATCAGAACCGTCCCGTCGGTGGTCGCCTTTTCCACATCTCCCGGGTCCACGCGCCCATATTCATCCACTGGCACGTAGGTGACGTTGAAGCCGAACTGCTTCTCCAGTTGCTCGCAAGTGTGGCTCACGGCATGGTGTTCTATGGACGAAGTGATGATGTGATCACCTCGCTCCCGGTTCATCCAAGCAACCCCTCTAATCGCTAGATTGTCGCTCTCAGTGCCGCAACTGGTAAAGACAATCTCCTTGGGACTGCAGTTGAAGACCTCGGCCACGCCAGCGCGAGCCTGATCCAAGGCCTGGCGCGCCTCTCGTCCCAAGGAATAGATGGCAGAGGCATTGCCATACCGCTCAGTGAAGTAGGGTAGCATAGCCTCCACCACCCTGGGATCTACACGGGTCGTCGCCGCATGGTCGAGGTATATGACTCTCCTCTCGCTCACCAGCCCTCCTCTTCTTTCTACCCAGTGCACCAACCGCTCAAACCCAAACAGGGAAGAGTACTCTCAACTGCCTTTACGGCTCTATCAGATCGGTCAGCGTTGTGGAATCAAGGACTTGGACAATGCCATCGTGCATTTTCCTCCAGATGTCGCGCGCCGAGCACATCTCTTGCCTGCTGCAAGAATCCTCCGCCTCCACACCCGGGATGCACCTCAGGGCCATGATCTGACCCTCCTCCAGGGCCCGGATTATGTCACCAACAGTGATCTTATCTGGTGCCCGGCTGAGCGCGTACCCGCCATAGGCACCGCGCGTGCTCTCTATCAGATCTGCATCCCTGAGCAGAGGCATTATCTGCTCCAGGTACGGGAAAGAAACCTCTTGGGCTTGCGCCACATCGTTCAGCGAGACGGGCCCCTCGCCGTACCGAAGACCCAGCTCTATCATGGCCCTAAGACCGTACTGCTCCTTGGCTGAAAGCTTCATTGTCTAATTCCTAGTATTTACTAGGAATTATGATAGCATAACTCGTGCTCTTTGTCAAGTTGATCCTGCCGAGATGGAGCAATGCCTGTCCGCTCGCTGTCCCCACCAACCTTGACAAGGGTCTGCAAGCGGATACAGTACTCACCGGTTTCGAGGAAGATACTGCATGGCGGAGTAACGAAGAGGAGATCTTCTTCCAACGGCGGGGCTGCCCTCTGCCATTCCTCTCCGGAGGTGGATAACCCTCCGCAGTCTCGCTCGGGAGTGCGGAGTCTCCCAGTGAGAGAGAAGGAGCCTACACCCACTGACGCAGAGCTACCTACTCTGTCTCTAGCGAAACCAGCAACTGCTTCTTCAGGTCCGCGAACCCAGTCGAAGTGATCATATCCCGGCTGCGGGGGCGTGGCAGCGGAACATTCAACTCCAGCTTGATTCTGCCGGGCCGCGAGGTCATTACGTACACTCGGTCTGCGAGGTAGACCGCTTCATCCACATCGTGAGTGACGAAGAGAATGGTTTGTCGAAACTGGCTCCACACATCCAGCAGCCACTCCTGCAACCCGCGTCTGGTCAGAGCATCCAGGGCCCCAAAGGGCTCGTCAAGGAGCATGGCGTTGCGCCTGCAGAGGAAAGTGCGCAGCAGAGCAGTCCTCTGCCTCATTCCGCCAGACAAGGTCGCTGGGTAACTGTGCTCGAACCCCTCCAGCCCAAAGTGGGGCATCAGCCGTTCAGCTTCCTGCCTTGCCGCTTTGCGATCCAATCCGCTGATTTCTGGGCCTAGAATGACGTTATCGAGTACTTTTCGCCACGGCAGTAGCAGGTCCTTCTGCAGCATGTAGCCCAGCAGGCCGGTCCTGTTCTGCACAGGCCTACCATCCAGTAGCACCTCCCCTGAGTCGGGCTCCATCAACCCACAGATGATATTCAGCAGGGTGCTTTTTCCACAGCCGCTGGGACCGATCAGGACGACGAACTCTCCACTCCTGGCGGTGAGATTAACACCTCCCAGTGCAGTGACTAACCTACCATCCAGGCGGAAGGCCTTGTGTACGTTGCTCAGCTCTATCTCGCTTACACTATCAGGGTAGGAACTCATTGGTGAAGGCCTTCTTGGGGTCGATGTGACGAGGCAACAATTCGCGATCGGCTATCCAATCGGCGTAGCCTTGCCATACTTCCAGTTTCTGCTCACCCCACCTGGCTGCATCCGCCTGGTAGTGAGGGCTGAGCCACTCCTGGCTGCGGTGCACCAAGTCCGGGTTGCTCTCCGGGGCATACTTGAGCAAGATGTCAGCCGCCTCTGCGGGGTCCTCGATGGCGAATTCGAAACCTCTGGCAATGGCGGCCACGAAGCTCCGCACCAACTCCGGCTTCTCTGCGATGTTCTGCTCGCTGGTGATGATCACAGGCGTGTAGTAGTCCGGCACGCAGTCACTCCAGTCGCTCAGCATCACGATGTCCACGGGCGCCTCCCGCAGCTCCGCCTCCACCCCCGTCCATCCGTAGAATATCCACGCGAAGTCCACATCGCGCTCGACTACCGTGAAATAGTCGGCCCAGCCTATGTCGATGAACTCCACCTCATTCACATCGCCACCATCACAAGCCATCAATACGTCCAGGACAGCTCGCTCGATGGGCGAACCCCAGCTACCATACCTCTTGCCTTCAAAATCCTTGGGGCGGGTGACGCCCCTATCCTTAGGGCTGGCAAATCCAGAGGTGTTGTGCTGGATGATAGCCGCTATGGAAACGATGGGCACATCTTCTGAGCGAGCGTGGGACACTTCCTCCTGGTAACTGATGCCGAAATCGGCCCGACCCGCAGCGACTACCTGAACTAGGGTGCTGCCCTCGGCTGGCTCTACGATCTCCACTGCCAGCCCCTCCTCAGTGTACCATCCCTTGTCGAGGGCCACGTAGAGTCCAGTGTGATTGGTGTTGGGAAACCAGTCGAGCATGACCACGACCGGGGTGGGGGGCGTTGTGGCCGTCGGCCCAGCCGCCTGGCAACTCACAACCATCAGCACCAGTAGGAACAGCAATGCGATCTTGCTCAGCTTCGGTCTAGACATCGTATTCCTCCCTTCTTTGACAACGTCCTTGAGAATCCGTCAGCGTACCGCCGGGGATTCAGACCTCTTCCCAGACGTCTTCCCGATGAGCGTAGTACCAGGGAAGCAAGCAACGTTCCAAGATCACGACGGCAACGAACATGATGATGCTCAATATGGAAGTGACCGCAATGGCGGCGAAGACGCGGTCCGTGAGGAAGTTCTTGGAAGAGCGGATCATGAAGATGCCCAACCCCCGGCTGGCACCCACCCACTCACCGATGACGGCGCCCACAACGCTATAAGTGATGGCGATCTTCAGACCAGAGAAGAAAGAGGGCACAGCGCCCGGCAGTCGGACTTTGAAGAAGATCTGGCGCCGGTTGGCCCCCATGGCCCTGAGCAGAGCTACCAGATCAGGGTCCGCCACTCGCAGGCCATCAGCCGTGCTGACAACGATGGGAAAGAAACAAACCAGGGCCACCACAATGACCTTGGGTAGTATGCCATAGCCAAACCAGATGATCAGAAGAGGGGCGAGAGCGAGAATGGGCACCGTTTGGGAAGCCACCAGCAACGGATAAAGCGTGCGCCGCAGAAGGGCCGAGAAGTCCATCACCAACGCAAGGGCCAGACCAACCACCAGGGACAGCCCCAGCCCCAACCACGTTTCCTTCAGGGTCTGCCAGGTGTGGGGACCCAGTAGATCCGATGCCTCGACGCCGGCCACAATGATCTGCCATGGGGAAGGCAACAACCACTTGGGAACCTGCGTCAACCAGGTTCCGACTTGCCAAGCGATGAACAGCGAGAGCATGAGTACCAGGGGTGGGGCATACCGCTGCAGTAGGCGAAGAGGGCGCGTTCCCAGGGGAACCCTCAGGTTGGCGACGGAAGACGAATCAGTGGTCTGTGCGGATGCTGCTTGATTCTCTTCAACCTTCATGATTCTCGATACTTGGCCACCTTCTCGGCGATGGTTGTGCCCCCTACGGCGTCCACGATCTTGACGAAGGTGATCACCCGCTGAGCACCCGCCTCAAAGCAGGCTCGGTGTCCTTCTTTAACAATCTCCAACAGCCGATCCAGTTCGCCTTCCATCGTGGTTTCGTGGGGCCCGACCTCGTACTTGACCCCTGATCGCTCCACCACCTCAATAGCCTTATCCACCACCTGATAGGGATCGTCACATAGGGGAATTACCTCGAAGCTTACGGTTATGTCACTCATTGCTCCCTCCATGAGCATCTATCCCACTATCGATTGACGATGGGTTTCGATGATGATGTACCAATAACAGGAGGCCGCGTTCCACCTGCACCGAGGCCTGCGGCGCTGTAAGTACGTTGCTGACTCCTCGGGCTGCACCGAACTTCAGAGTGCCGTGGCGGAGAGGATACTCCAGCCCTTCGGTCTCGATGCCGGCGGCGTCCCCAGACAAGGGCAAGAGAGACACCTTGTCGCCGGGGTGACCCTCAAGCAGGACCTTATCCCGTATCAGGAGAACCTCTTGGTTCCCATCGATCAGCCTGGCGCTCACTGGCCCTAGTTCCGGAATGGCCAGAAGCATGACATTCGCCAGAGTGTGGTCTATGCGCCCACCCAATGCCGCCAACAGAATCAGCTCGGTTGCTCCTTGGGACAGGACATACCGAACAGCCAGCTCACTGTCCGTCTCGTCCTTACGAGAGGGGTGCTCGACAAAACGACAGCCTTCTTCCTCCAGGCGCTCCCGCAATTCTGTCTCCATGGAGTCCATATCGCCGATCACAACCTGGGGCTTCAGCCCCAGTTCCAGGGCGTTCCTCGCACCGCCGTTAACACCAACCACCAGATCATCATCCCCGACCATGAGACTGGGGACGGGTGGCTTCACCGTTGGCCCGTTAGCCACAATCACAGCACGCATTGTTCCTCCAATAAGAAACCGCTGCCCTCGCAGAGCAGCGGCTCGCGTCCACAAGCAAGCAACCGTCCCTACGCTGGCATTACCCGGGTCAGGTTCGTGGGGTCGAGGGCATTTGCGGGCCCTCCTCTCAGCCTGGCTCACCAGGCTCCCCTGGATGCTCGTATTCAGTTCTCCCTCACATTATACGATAAGTCACCTCATTTGTAAAACTGGAAGCCCGTCACGGTCTTTCTTCTATCGGTCTGCCGGGTGGCGGACGGGAACAACCATGGTCCGGTGCTGAGCTGCGCAAAGGCTATTGTGATCGCAAAAGAGTGCACTGAACTCGAAGGCGCAGCTCTAGCTATGTGCTTCCGTCGTCCAATGCAGCATCCTCCGCCGACCCTGTGGCGCTGTGCCCCTCTGGCCCCTCCTCCGCAGCCTTCCTCGAGATTGTGAAGGTGCACACGTCATCGCCCCTCGCGACACACTCGGTCTCAACCGCGGTAAACTCTTGGCTGTCACTCAGCCAGTGCAGCGCCTCCTGCAACATGCCGGCGGTTCCGTGACAGATGGGCCCATCCGAGCTCCTTCCCCAACATTCGGGACATTGCTCAACCACAAAGACGAGGTGCTCTTCGTTCTCCACGACGTAGGCTTCCTGGTCGCTGAAGTCGGCAACGCTCTTGGCTAGAGTAGTCAATCCAACCTTGACCTTCGCTCCCGGAGGCAACAGCTTGAACGCGGCGTCCGGCAGATCTGCCATCAGTCCTCCATCCGTAACGGTATACTTTAGAGTGGCCCTGCCTGCATGCTGGCATAACCCCTTGGCCCCTTGAGGTCCATAAACCTCCTGTACGGCCTGGTTGATAGCTGCGAAGTCTTCAAAACTGAACTCACGGTCAAGGCTGTCTGGTGGATAGTTGCCAATCAGGTGTCCCAGTTTGGCCAGACGGAGAACCGCAGCCACCCCGTTGCTGCCGATAACATCCTCGATCGCCACTAGATAGATGCGCGCCATCCTGTTGGAATAATACCTTCGCTCCGTTTCAGAGCCCACCAACAGACGACACCTCCACTACCAATACTGCAAACGAAGCGTGGCCGCCCCCTAGATTGCGCATGAGGGCAAGACAAGCTCGTGCGCCGGACCGACAAACCCCAAGAAATCAAATGCTTGTCACACGATCTTGGCCAAATCTTCTGCCGCACGCTTCATGTCGAGCAGCAGCAAGCCCAGCCTTGCTGTGCTGCGAGCGAGTACCGTGAGGACTGCCTCCTCACCTACCGCCCTTAGGAGAACGTACCCGTTCTCTCCTCTGATGTAGACCTGTTCCAAGAGGCCGCGTCCCAACTCCCCTGCTATACGCTCCCCGAGAGAAAGCATAGCAGCTGACATGGCTGAAACCCGGTCCTCTTCCACTCCCGCGGGAAGGGAGGAAGCCATGATCAAGCCGTCCAGGCTGACCACTGCCGAGGCCTCGATATCAGGAGTGCTCACCTGCAGATCCCTCAAGCGCTCCACCATCTGTACCGTCCTCGGTTTTGCCATCAGTCTTCCTCCTTAAGCAGGCCCTCCAGTCAGAAGTTCGGCGGCCGGTCTGGCCACCCGCTGTCGTGTCCGAATCCCCTCCGCAGGCTGCAGGCCCCCACAATGTGGGCCAGTCTTGAGCCCTACTCTTCGTGCATGGAATCCAAGATCGAGTACAGTAGTTCCAAGAGGACATTCTTGACACTTTCTCGGTCAGTCGCCACACAAGACAGAACCTTTGTGTCCGAGGGCGCTTTCAGGGCAATGCGCAGATCGTCTGGCGGCCAAGCGTCTTCTTCATCCTGCTTGTTGGCCGCTATCACGTAGGGCATCGGAGAATACCTACCGAAGCGATCCAGTATCATCTTTGCCTCTCGGAAGGTCTCTGGCCGTGCACTATCGACCAGCACTACAAACCCCAGCATACCTTCAGAGAGTATGTCCCACATGAAGTCGAACCGCTTCTGACCAGGGGTGCCGAAGAGATGGAGTACCAACTCCTCATCCACAGTAATGCGTCCAAAGTCCATCGCCACTGTGGTCTGATCCTTCACTGCTCGTGATCCGTCTGTGATCCTGCGCTCAGTAGAAACGACTTCTATCTCACTAATACTGCTGATGAACTCGGTCTTTCCAGAGTTGAAAGGGCCACAGACGACCACTTTCACCGTCTCCATGTGGACACCCTGCCCCTTACAAGATGCGATACCGTCTCAAAACGACGAGAAGTCAATCTACATCCTCTTAACCCTATCGATGAGTCGAACAATCAAGCTGCGCTTTACTGGAGGTGGCGCACTCACCGCCTCGGACTCAGCGGTAATTCTCTGTGGCCCCCCAGGCATCACTAAGTCGACAAGGCCCGCTGAGAGTAACCCGTATACGATCCTGCGTATCTTGAAGTCGCTCATCGAGTTGGCCTTGGCTATCTGTCTGATGGCGTTGCGCGGATTGATGAAAGAGATCACCCTCCACTCCTCCACCGTGAGGTTGATATCTTGAAGCCTGGCGTCTGGGCGCTCCGTGAACTTCAAAGCCATGTCAAGGTCAGGCAGCTCATTCTGCAGCATCTCATATTCCTTGACGCGCCGGCTGCCCTCCATAATGATGTTCTCCAGATTGATCGGAACGGTGATCACCCCCTCTGCGGGGAGCTTGTTCGGCTCGAAGCGAAATCTTCCGTCGGTCCAGGTGAACAGAAGGTACACCACGTCCAGAGTGTGGGACCGAACACTCTTAACAATATCATCTTGGGTGACGTAGCCAGCGTTGATCAGCAGTAGCCCGAGTTCCTTGTCGGCGTTGGTCTTGGATCGGGCTCGAATGATGCGGCATTGCTCCTGGCTGATCTTGCCGGCCTTTTCCAGCATGCCGATCAATCCGGTGTCCTGTCCGTCCATAGACGCGTATATGAGCTTCCCCTCTTTGAAACAGACATCCGCCTTCTTACCCTTCCCCTCAATGGTCAAGGCACCTGTCTTGCGAGCGAGATTGATCAGGTTGAACAGCTGAGTGACGTTGAAATCTGTTAGGTTCCCTTTCAAGGCCATCTTGCGCCCCTCCCACGGGCCCTCGGGATCAACTCATGCCATGCTTGTCCCAACACTTGCAGGGCCCAGTCAGGCACCACTTCTCAGCTCACACTTGACGCAGGTGGAGTTTGCACACGACCAGTACCAACGGGTCAATATTATATACCCCCTTCAACCCGAAGTCAACTGACTGCGGAATAGAGTCGGGCGTGGAGCTGGGCTAGAGATCACGAGGGATCTTGGCGGAACCTTGTTTGAGACGCCCTCATCCTTGAAAAGTGATCGCGAGGCACTCCCGCAAGAATGCTAAGCCCTGTTAATCATATCCAAATCTTAGTATAGTTTGTGCGCTCCTGTCAATAGGCTAAAGGTACCATCATTGACTTTCAGGCACCGACAGGCTAGAATCAAAGCGGGAGGAAAAGCATCGTGGAACTGCAACGAGACCTCTGTGTGGACATGCTGAGCCAGATGTACAAGATCCGGTTTTTCGAGCAGACGGTGGATGACCTCTTCGCGAGAGGGCTGGTGCACGGGACCATGCACCTATCTATCGGCCAGGAGGCGTCAGCCGTGGGCAGCATCTCTGCCTTGCGGGTTGAGGACTACATTCTCAGCACCCATCGCGGACACGGCCATTGCATAGCCAAGGGGGCAGACATCAAACTGATGATGGCCGAGTTCATGGGCAAAGAGACGGGTTATTGCCGTGGCAGGGGAGGTTCCATGCACATCGCCGACATAGAGGGTAGAAACCTTGGTGCCAACGGCGTGGTCGGAGGAGGAATCCCTCTTGCGGTGGGAGTGGGCCTCAGCTTGAAGATGCAAGGACGGGACGAAATAGTCATGGGCTTCTTTGGCGACGGAGCAGCAAACCAAGGTTCATTCCACGAAGCCTTGAACATGGCTGCCATTTGGTCACTGCCCGTGGTTTACGTTTGCGAGAACAACCAATACGGAATGTCCATGTCGACAAGAAGGGCATTCAAGATAGAAAAGATGGCTCAGAGAGCGGCCAGCTACGGAATGCCGGGGGTGACCGTGGACGGGAACGACGTGGTAGAAGTGTATGAAGCGGCGAGCGAGGCGGTGGAAAGGGCAAGGGCTGGCGAAGGCCCGACTCTTCTGGAGTGCATCACGTACCGTTGGAAAGGCCACTCCAAAAGCGATCAGGAGCTGTATCGCACAAAGGATGAGATCGAGTCCTGGAAGAACAAGGAACCCATCAGACGCTTCCTCGAGCTTCTCATCACTCAACGGGTTATCAGCGAAGACGAGGCCAGGAAGATAGAGGAAGAGGCCAGGCGGACTATCGGTGAAGCGCTGGAATACGCCCGCGCCAGCCCGGAGCCTGAGGTGGATACCATACTCGAAGGGGTATATGCGTAAATGAGAGAGATAACCTACGCCGAAGCCATACGAGAAGCGTTGCGCCAAGAGATGGCTCGAGACGACTCAGTTTTCCTCATAGGCGAAGACGTGGGAACCTACGGTGGCGCCTTTGGGGTTTCCTATGGCTTGATAGATGAATTCGGGGAAGAACGGGTGCGTGACACACCCATCTCCGAGGCAGGCATCATGGGTGCGGCGACAGGGGCAGCTCTGATCGGAATGCGGCCGGTAGCTGAGATAATGTTCATGGACTTCACCACCATCGCCATGGATCAGTTGGTCAATCAAGCGGCCAAGTTGCGCTTCATGTTTGGCGGCAAGGCGAAGGTCCCTCTCGTGCTGCGGACCCCCGCTGGGTCTGGTACCGGGGCAGCAGCCCACCATTCACAAAGCTTTGAGGCATGGTTCATCCATGTCCCAGGCCTGAAAGTAGTCATGCCCAGCACCCCGTATGATGTAAAAGGACTGCTTTTGGCATCCATTCGTGATGACAATCCGGTGGTTTTTGTCGAGCACAAGCTGCTGTACAAAACGAGAGGGCCCGTACCTGAGGAGGAGTATACCATCCCTCTGGGTGTCGCAGACGTAAAGAGGCCCGGCAAGGACGTGACCATCGTGGCCACCTCGATAATGGTTCCCCGAGCACTAGAAGCCGCGGAAGCCTTGGCGGAGGAGGGCATCGATGCGGAGGTCGTTGACCCCCGGACCTTGAAACCCTTTGACGGCGAGACTGTTGTCACCTCAGTCATGAAGACTGGCAAGGTGCTCATCGTCCATGAGGCCTGTAAGACAGGAGGCGTCGGCGCAGAGATAGCAAGTCGCATCATGGAGAGTGAAGCCTTCGATTATCTGGAGGCACCCATCACCAGGCTTGCCGGTTTGGACATCCCCGTACCCTACAACCGCACACTAGAGCGGCACAGGGTTCCGCAAGTGGAGAACATCGTGGCTGCAGTCAAGGATCTGTTGGTCTGATCGGACCAGGGTGCAGCGCCTCGCCAGTGGATAGGCTCCTATCTGACAAGCACTAAGGGCGCTCCGGGATGTGCCATGAGTATGATAGAAGACTTCGAGCAGCAGGCGGAAGCCTTTCATCAGGAACTGTACCGAGAATACTACCTGGCAGAAGCCGGATTGAAGGAGCAGTTGAGCATCACTCCCATCTACGAGCGCTACGCCCTTCTCTTCGGAGCAGACGTGGTCAGGGAACTATTGACCCTGACCAACGATAGGCGCGGGAGATATCTGGCTGAATGGGTCACTCTTGAGTATCTGGAGAATCTCGTCAAGGGCGTGACCGAAGATATCAGCAACGCCATGAGACAGGCAACGGTGGAGTGGGAAGGACAACATGTGCCCTACCACAACCTGAGGCCCATGATATCGAACGAACCGGACATGTCTCGCCGCCACCGACTGGACGAACTGGAGCGAGAGATCACTGCCAGCGAGAATACCCGCAGGGAGCAACGGTTTAGAAGCCTGCACGACGAGGCAAGAGGTTTGGGTTTCGACAACTACTTGGCCCTTTGCGATCAACTCCGGGGCTTGAACCTCGTCTCACTGACGGAACAGATGCGGATCCTTCTCGATGAGACAAGAGACGTCTTCTTCCGTCGCTTGGAGAGGTTCTTGAACAGCATTGAGGTGCCCACGGAACGGGCCGGCACCCCCGACGTACTGTATCTGTTTCGCGGCCGCACGTTCGATGCGCTGTTCCCCAAAGAAGCGATGATCCCCGCTCTGACGACTACCCTGGCCGGTATGGGCATCGATCTCACCCAACAGGACAACCTGGAACTGGATATCGAACCAAGACCGTTGAAATCGCCGCGCGCCTTCTGCGTCCCCATTCGGATACCAGAGGAGGTCAAGCTTGTCATCAAGCCCATCGGCGGCCCAGCCGACTACGCCAGCCTGCTCCATGAGGCTGGCCACGCTGAGCATTTTTCGAACGTCGATCCAGGTATGCCTTTTCCCTTCAAACGCCTTGGGGACAACTCCCTGACCGAAGCGTATGCCTTCCTGTTCCACTACCTGCCGCTCAACCATCACTGGCTCCAGAGAATCCTCGGCGTCGAAGACGGGGGCGCATACATCAAGCTCGCTCGCTTTCAGAGGCTTTGGCTTCTGCGCCGGTATAGCAGCAAGCTACTCTATGAACTGGAGTTGCACACTGAGTTGGAGGAAGCTGAGCAGAGATACGTCAGCCTGCTCGGCGATGCTCTGGGAGTGGCCATAGGTGCCGAGAACTACCTGGCCGATGTGGATGACGCCTTCTATTGCGCCCAGTATCTGCGAGGCTGGATCTTCGAGGCACAGCTGCGGCGCTTCCTGGAGAACCGCTTCGGTGCTGAGTGGTTCTCCAGCAGTGAGGCTGGGGAATACCTGATCTCCCTCTGGCGACAGGGTCAGCAGTTCCGCCCCGAGGAGCTCGCCATCAGCATGGGGTACGACGGGCTGCACAGCAAGTACCTGGCAGAAGAACTCGCGAGCATGTAGGGCGACTGACAACGGCCGAGGCTCCTCCACGTCAGACATTGCGCCCTGTGGAGGTATTGATGGAGATACATTCAAGGGGTGACGCTCGTGCAGTGACCCGGTCCAAGCACCTTCTCTGTCTCAATGGGGAAAGAGTCCTTCTGGGCTCCGGCACCGACGAAGAGGGCTCGCAACTCTGACGTGAGCGCCATCAGGAGGACAGCCATAGCGGGGCGTAGTGTCCCACACTACGCCTGGTGATACCTCATCACCTCCTCCACAGCTAATCTCTCGGGTGCTTCCACCTTCGTGGACTCAGGGACTCCCATCGGGATCACCATCACCAACTCCAAATCATCTTCGATATCGAGCATTTCGCGCACGGTACCCTCTATGGCGATGGGAGCGTCCATCACGCAAGTGCCATACCCTAGAGACTGGGCTTTGAGGAGCATGTTCTGCACGGCCATAGCCACGCTCTTCTGCACCGTGTCTATGACCAGGGGCTTCACATCCACATCCATGTGCTCCAGCTCCTTGGCCTTCTGCACAACGGTGGCCATGGGCATCTTGAGCACCGGATTCTCATACGGCTTGGCGCAGGCCACAATTACCAAAGGGGCGTCCGCGAAGAAGCTCCCGTAGCTGCGCAGGAACCGGAAGAAGGCAGCCAGCCTTTTCTCACCCTTGCCAAGAGCCTCCTTGGAGACCGCCTGGAATTTGTCGTAAACTGCCTTGGCCATGCTGGCTATGGTCTCCCTATCCTCGACCAAAATGAATCGCCAAGGTTGGATGTTGGTACTACTGGGAGCCCAAGAGCCGGCTTCGATGATGGCCTCGATATCCTCCCTAGGGATGGGCGCATCGGCCTTGTACTTCCTTATGCTGCGCCGCTGCCTGATGGCTTCGTCCAAGTCCATTTCTCACTATCCTCCCGCTGTCTCTTGCTCTCTACAACACCTCCTGTTACTCGAGGTGACGGAAACCGGTGAAGCTAGGTCACCCTGCTTTCTTGATCGCGACGACAAGTCCCACCGCACTCCACTCATCCAACACTGCCCGTCGCTCAATGACGAATCGAGGATCAGCAAAGGGTTTTCGGGCCTGCTCTCTGGCCCGAGGCGAGACCGTGATCCCGAAAGCCCAGTTGAGGATCCGACTCCACAGGTCCTCCTTCAGGATATGCCCCCCATCCACTATGAGCAGGCGTCCTCCCGGCACCAACACCCGTGCCATTTCCCCCTGGGCCACCGGGTCGAGAATGAAGTAGTCGGGAAAGGTGGCAACCAGGGAGTCGAAAGCCATGTCCGAAAAAGGTAGGTGCTGAGCCCGCGCTTGACAGATGGGAGCTTCCCTGCCCCGACGACGGAACTTCTTGGCTGTGATACGGGCCATGTAAGGGGAGAGATCTATGCCCACACACTGGTAGCCGTCGGTCGCCATGTCCCATAGCAGATTGCCCGTGCCAAAGGCAAGCTCCAACACCCTGTTGCCTCTTAGTTGTGGCAGGGCAGCTCGCTGCCAATGGTGCCATCTTCCGCGGGAGACAGCACGGCTCACCGAGTCGTATGTCCAGGCAAACTCGTTGTAAAACCGTCGAAAAGCGAACTTGACGAACCTGTACCAAAGGCGCACAAGCATTGCTAACCTGTCCTCTATTGTACGTGTTCCCGGGGGCTTCGACAAGGGGGGATGTGGCAGCAAGCACCCACGTGCGCTATAATGAGGACGAAAGCCGGCTGGACGGAGGTGCCATCATGAGGAAGGGGACAAAGGCTCCACGCGGAACGGAATTGAGTTGCAAGGGCTGGGGACAGGAAGCGGCTATGCGCATGCTGATGAACAACCTGGACCCAGAGGTAGCCGAGAAGCCAGAGGAACTCATAGTCTACGGAGGCCGAGGCAAGGCCGCCCGCAACTGGGAATGCTTCGACGCCATAATTGCCGCGCTGAAAGAGTTGGAGAACGACGAGACTCTACTCGTGCAATCTGGTAAACCGGTGGGGGTCTTCAAGACCCATCCCGATGCGCCACGGGTTCTCCTAGCTAATGCCAACATCGTCCCCGCCTGGGCTACTCAAGAGTATTTCGACGAACTAGATGTCAAGGGCCTGATGATGTATGGCCAGATGACGGCCGGGAGTTGGATATACATCGGCACACAAGGCATACTCCAGGGCACCTACGAGACCCTCGGGGCGGCAGCTCAGACCCATTTCGAGTCCAGTCTGAAAGGCAAGTTCGTGCTCAGTGCTGGATTGGGCGGTATGGGCGGAGCTCAACCTTTGGCCATCACCATGAACGAGGGCGTGGGCCTCGTCGTGGAGGTGGACGTCGACCGGGCTCGGAGGCGCCTGGAAACCGCCTACGTGGATGTGGTGGTGGATGACCTGGAGGAGGCGATGACCCTAGTCCAGGAGGCCTTGGACAGTAACGAGGCCAAATCCGTCGGCCTCATAGCCAACGCCGCCGACGTCTATCCCGAACTGGTTATCCGCGGAGTAGTGCCGGACATGGTCACTGACCAGACGCCGGCGCATGATCCTCGAAGCTACGTACCTCAGGGGGTCTCGGTGGAAGAGGCCGAAGAACTCTGGAAGCGGGACCCGGAGGAATACACCCGGCGATCGATCGAGTCCATGGGCCGCCACGTCCGAGCCATGCTGGACTTCCAAGAGAAAGGAGCGGTGGTCTTCGACTACGGGAACAATATCCGTCAACGGGCCTACGAGGCAGGTGTCCAGAATGCGTTCGACTTTCCAGGCTTCGTCCCCGCCTACATACGACCTTTGTTCTGCGACGGCAAAGGGCCCTTCCGCTGGGTGGCGCTCTCAGGTGATCCAGAGGACATCTACAAGACCGACGAAGTGGTAATGAGGGAGTTCTCCTATGACGAGCACCTGGTCCGCTGGATAAGGATGGCCCAGGAGAAAGTAAGGTTTCAGGGTCTTCCGGCGCGCATCTGCTGGCTGGGCTACGGCGAGCGAGCCAGGTTCGGCCTGATGATCAACGAGATGGTAGGAAGTGGACAGATATCCGCGCCCATTGTCATCGGTCGGGATCATCTCGACGGTGGATCGGTGGCCTCTCCCAACCGAGAGACCGAGGGGATGAAGGACGGGAGCGATGCTGTGGCCGACTGGCCCCTCCTGAACGCCCTGCTCAATGCCGTGGGCGGCGCCACTTGGATCTCCATCCATCACGGCGGCGGCGTAGGCATTGGCTACTCCATCCACGCTGGTCAGGTCATCGTCGCCGACGGCACATCGGAAGCGGCCCGACGGCTAGAGCGCGTACTGACCACGGACCCAGGGACCGCCGTCATGCGACACGTGGACGCTGGCTACGAGAAGGCGATAGAGACGGCCAACAGCCAGCGCATAAAGATACCCATGATGAAGTCGTAACCGCCGATCCGTTCATAGCGCCATGTCAGCTAACCTGCTCGTCCACAGCGCCAAGCAATTGCTAACCCTCGCCTCACCTCACGGACCCCGCCGAGGACCGGCGATGAATGAGCTAAGCCTCATCAATGATGGGGCAGTCGCGGTTCAGGGCGACCGCATCGTGCTGGTGGGGCCTACCCCGGAGGTGCTGGCGCACGCTGGAGAGGATACCACTCTCGTGGACGCCTCCGGCAAAGTGGTCATACCTGGCTTTGTGGACCCTCATACCCACCTGGTGTTCGCCGGAGATCGCGCCGAAGAGTTCGAAATGCGCCTCCAAGGAGCCACCTATCTGGAGATCATGTCGGCCGGAGGCGGCATCATGAACACTGTGCGGGCCACGCGGACGGCGAGTCTGGAAGATCTGATGATCCAAAGCCGGCAGCGGTTGGACAGGATGCTGGCTCACGGCACAACCACCGCCGAGGCGAAGACCGGCTACGGCCTGGATACCGAGAACGAACTGAAGATGCTGGAGGCCATCCGCCTGCTGCATCAAGGCCACCCGGTTGACATCATACCTACCTTCCTCGGGGCTCACGCCATCCCCGCCGAGTACCAGGGCCGAAACGAGGAATATGCTAATCTGGTGATCGATGAAATGTTGCCTAGAGTGGAGAGAGAAGGATTAGGCAAACAGGAAGGACCTTTCTTCTGCGACGTATTCTGCGAGGAAGGGGCCTTCTCCTTGGAACAGAGCAAACGCATCCTCGAGAAAGCCTTGGAGATGGGGATGGGGTTGAAAATCCATGCCGACGAGTTCACCTCTTTGGGGGGGGCGGCTCTGGCTGCGGAGCTGAAGGCCACGTCGGCCGATCACCTGGCCTGCACGCCTGAAGAGGAGATCAAGCTGTTGGTCGACTCCGGCACCATAGCCGTCCTTCTGCCCGGGACCCCCTTTGGGCTGGGCGAAGCTCACTATCCTCTGGCGAGACGGATGATAGAGCTAGGAGTGCCGGTAGCCCTGGCTACCGACCTGAATCCCGGTACCTGCTATTGCGAAGCGATGCCCTTCATCATGGCCCTGGCCTGCCGTAAAATGGGCATGACCCCCGCCGAGACAATCGTGGCGGCTACCATCAACGCGGCTCATGCCATAGACATGGGACACGAGGTGGGCAGCTTGGAGGTCGGCAAGAAGGCAGACCTGCTTATCCTGGACATACCGGACTACCGACATCTCGTGTACCGCTTTGGAACCAATCTGGTGGAGACCACAGTCAAGGCCGGACGCGTGATAGAGTGAAAGCAAGGAGGCAAGGAGTTGGAGATCTACCATATTCCTGAGGCGAACAAGGTCAGAATGCTCAGAAAGCTGGCCCTCTACTGGGATGGGCAATGGTTCCTGCAGAGCGTCCAGAAGTTCGGCCTGGAGGAGGCTATCGAGCTGAATGCCCTGGTGCGCACGGCCTTTGGTCGCATCGAGATGCGCACGATGCTCAAAGCTGTAGGTAAGAAGGAGGCTGATGACCTGCCCGACGCCCTCAGAATGATCGCGACCCACGCTGACCTGCTATTGGGGCCAGGCATCAAGGCCGACTACCAAATGGGCGACGGCACGGCCCGCATCCTGGTCCGTCGCTGCGCCGTCTTTGAGGGTGCCAAGAGAGCCAATCTCCCCCGGCAGGATCAGGCCTGCGTCACGTGTGAAACTCTATGGGACGCCTGGATACAGATGTTGCTGCCCGAGGACAACGTCACCGTTCAATACCCCATGCGCCAGGGCAAGGGAGATCCTGTCTGCGAGTTCATCGTTGAGCAGGTGCCCTGAACCTTGCAATTCATTCACCAATATGATATACTTTGAAATGACTTGAGGGGTCGCGGTGGACGTAGCTCAATAGGTAGAGCACTGGACTGTGGATCCTGTGGTTGCGGGTTCGATCCCCGTCGTCCACCTTCATCAGTGCACGAGGAGCCGGGGGTAGGCAGCCTGGGCTCCTTTTTTGCACACCGGGCACAAGAAAGAGGGCCGAGCCGAGTGCCCCGTAGCCAGAAGACGGGAGGTAGAGCGATGCACCAGCAGAAGGCTGAACCTCATCATTCCGGGACCTTACTCACAGACGGGAATAGTCTTACCGTCGAGGACGTCATAGATGTCGCCCGCCACAGCAGAAGGGTGGAGTTGTCCACCGATGCAGTGGAGAAGGTGGAAAGATGCAGGGCCTGGGTTGACCACGTGGTGGAAGAAGGAAAACTCACCGTCTACGGTTTGAATACAGGCTTCGGGTCCCTGGCTGAGGTAAGCGTCGCCCAGGACATGATCGAGACCCTATCTCGCAATATGATCGTCAGCCACTCTGCCGGCGTGGGTCCGCCCCTAGACGAAGAAGTGGTCAGAGCCACGATGCTGATCCGCGCCAATACGCTCGCCAAAGGGCATTCCGGAATCAGGGTGACCACATTACAGACCCTATTGGATATGCTCAACAAGGGCGTGCATCCCGTCATGCCTGAGAAGGGTTCTGTTGGCGCCAGCGGAGACCTCGCTCCTCTGTCCCACCTTGTCCTGGCGCTCAGCCAGGACATTGAAGGTGGGGAAGCCTTCTACCAAGGTCGAAGGATGGAGGCCAAAGAGGCAATGCGCCGTGCAGGCATCGAGCCGGTGGTTCTGAAGGCCAAGGAGGGTCTGGCCCTCATCAATGGGTCCACGGTCAGCGCTGCCCTGGGCGCTCTAGCCATGTACGACGCGCAAAAGCTGGCGAAAAGCGCGGAGATAGCGCTGGCCATGAGTCTGGAAGCGCTGCGAGGGGTCTCGGACGCGTTTCATGAGAAGGTACAGGCGGCGCGCGGTCATGACGGGCAGATCAGATGCGCCACAAATGTCCTCAGATTGCTGGAAGGAAGCGAGTTGATTGATTCTACCGACAGGGTGCAGGATGCTTACTCCCTTCGCTGCGCCCCCCAGGTAATCGGTGCCGTCAGGGATGTGCTGGCCTTTGTACGCCTTGTGCTCAGCAGGGAGATCAACGCAGCCACGGATAACCCCCTCATCTTTCTCGACCTCCCTCCTGGGAGGGAAAACAAAGCGATATCGTGCGGCAATTTCCACGGGGAACCCCTGGCGCTTGCCATGGATATGTTGAGCATGGCGGTGGCCGAGCTGGGGAACATCTCGGAACGTCGCACCTTTCGTCTGCTGGACAACACTCTGAGCGCGGGATTGCCGCCCATGCTGGTGGAGGATAGCGGCGTCAACAACGGACTGATGATGGCCCAGTACGTGTCCGCAGCGCTCGTCTCGGATAACAAGACGCTAGCGCATCCCGACAGCGTGGACTCCATTCCCACGTCGGCCAATCAGGAAGATCACGTCAGCATGAGTACTAACGCGGCCAGGCACGCCAGGGAGGTGGTCTGGAACGCGGAGCAGATTGTGAGCATAGAGATGTTGTGCGCGGCCCAAGCCCTCGATTTCAGACGTGCCGGGTTGGAGTTCACCACCTCGAGGTGGGAGGGTGATGAAGGGCTAGGTAGGACACGTAAGGTCGTGGAATACGAGCTGAAGAGCGGTAAGGTGGTCAATAAGGCTGGCCTGGCCAAAGGCACAGAGGCCGCATACAAGGCCATCAGACGAGAAATAGATCACCTCAGCAGTGATAGACCTCTCTATCCCGACCTGGAGAGGATAGCGGCCATGGTGCACGCTGGGGAGATCCTCCGCGCCGTCGAAGGGGCTCTCGGTGCCCCTCTGGAGGGTATCGGAGAGCTACTCCTCAAGCCCGAGTAGAGAAGGGTGCACCTGCTCTGGTGTGCGCTAGCCATCGATCAATTGGAGAACGCCAAGGAGGGGAAAGGGCCACGGTGGGAAAAGTGAAACCAGGACTTCCCAGAGGAATGAGGGATATCCTACCGCAGACCATGATACGTCGCCAATTCGTCATCGAGGTCATGCGGCAGGTCTTCGAGCAGTTCGGCTACGAACCCCTTGCGACACCTTCCGTGGAGCTGTACGACACCCTAACGGGCAAGTACGGCCCGGCTGCCGAGAGGATGATATACGACGTGTCGCGCAAAGGTGGCAAGGAGAGACTGGCCCTCCGCTACGACCTGTCCGTGCCCCTCTCGCGGGTCATCGCCATGTATCCAGACCTGCAGAAGCCCTTCAAGCGCTACCAGATATCCCCCGTCTGGCGCGGGGAGCGACCAGGCAAGGGTCGGTATCGCGAGTTCTATCAGTGCGACGTAGACATTGTGGGCACCTCTAGCATGTTGGCCGATGCGGAGATGCTCGACATCATCCACGAGGTTCTGAGCCGCCTCGGCTTCCAGCACTTCGTGACGAGGATCAACAACCGCAAGATTCTGACTGGCATCGGACAGTTCGCCGGCGTGCGTGAGGAGTTGCTGGGTGGACTGTACCGCTCCATCGACAAGCTGGAGAAGATCGGCCCTGAGGGAGTCAGGAAGGAGCTCAGCGCCAATGCAATACCTGGTCCAACCATTGAGAAGCTCTTGGAACTGCTCCAGATGACGGGAGAGGATGAGGCCATCCTCGTCGAACTGAGAGAAAGGCTAGACCCGTATCCAATTGCCCTCGAAGGGATTGCTGAGCTGGAGGAGGTGCTGGACTACCTGCAGAATCTGCGGATCCCCAGGGAACGGTATGAGGTCGATTTCACAATGGTTCGAGGGCTCGGCTACTATACCGGTCCCATCTATGAGACTGTGGTGGAGGAACCCCGTATCGGCAGCATCGTGGGCGGGGGACGCTACGACGAACTGATAGGCTTGTTCAGCGAGAGGAGCCTTCCTGCCACGGGGACGAGCTTCGGCATTGAGCGCATCATAGATGTCATGCAGGAGCTGGATATGTTCCCTCCAGAAGTAAGTACGACAATCTCCCAGGTATTGGTAACGATCTTCGATGAGGCTCTGGTGGCTGCTTCCTTGCAGCTAAGTAGCGACTTGCGCGAGGCTGGGCTGAACACCGAACTCTATTTCGAGAATGATCCTCTTGGCGATCAGATACGCTACGCCCTCAAGAAAGGTATT
>NJBK01000049.1 GCA_005223035.1 Chloroflexi bacterium B3_Chlor | reverse complement strand
CACAAGGTCGTCCACAACAAATATCTCGTTCGGTACGTGTGATCCGTCCTCACAAGGAGCACTCCACAGTGGCCTGCCGTTTGTGAGATCGTACGCAATGAGTTCAGAAGCACGTTTCTTCGCAGCATCGGGGGCTGTAGTTTTTGCGTCCTGCTTCCTGCCTCGTTTGTTACTGCTGTTGACTTGCAGCCCCATCGCGCAATAGTCAGCCGAAAGTACGACGTCGTCGGTAATCACAAGCGTCGCCGTAGCCCAGACGGGGCGGGCTTGCAGTGTCTGTCTCTTCGTTTGCCAACGCTGTGCGCCGTTGGCAGTATCGAGGCACACGACCTGGTGGGCGTTTTGAAAGACAAGATATCCATCCTTGACGGCTGTCGACATAGACACAAGACCGACGGTCTGGTGGTCATTCTTTCTCCACAGGAGCCGGCCGGTCTTCGCCTCGAAGGCCATAATCTTCTTTGGCGCCGACGCCGGCAGTTCCCGAGCGAGAAGCCGACGGTCGATATCCTCGGGCCGCGCGACAATGTACTCGCCGCCCTGCCGGCAGGAGATCAGATCCTCGACCAGTCGGCCGTTCTTGTCCAGTGCGGCGTTCGCCTGGGCGATGGTGTAACGGCCTTCGTCCATGGCCGAGAGGTAGATCACCTCGTCGGTCACCTTGCTACCGTTGACCAACGCGCCGTGCTTGGGCTTACGCGCATCAAAGAGCGCTGACCTTCCTGGCTCCCTAGCTGGATACTCTGGATATAGCTCCCAAGAGAATCTGTCCGGTGCCAGTATGTAGCACTCGCGAGCTACATTCTCCGTGTGAACCCACCTTTCAGTACCTCCCAGTCTATACAGAGCATATATGGCAATGTCGATATTGGTGAGTTTGCTTCTTACCAGTGGTGAATCCTCCCGATGGATTCCTGTTGTTGTCTTCATTCCTCTATTTGCGATTAGTCAGCCAACTCATCCCTCGGTCCGTTATCCCATATTTCACCCTCAGGCCATCTCTGGTCTTTTCGATGAGACCCAGCTCGTACATGCGAGCCATGGTGCCTGTGCGCTGCATATTGACCACTGCATCTGTCCAGTCTAGCCCGACCCTATTCCTGACCCGCTCGTTCAATCCCTCCCGTCCGTTGACTCCTTCAGCGAGAAGCCCCAGAATCAACTCAAATGCATATGCCTCGCCCGGCACCCGCGCTCGTATGTGCTCCAGATAGAACCCGATTTCGTCGTTGCCTAACGACGAAGACAGGTCTGAGTTGTCCAACACAGGGTTGGGTATCGTGGCGAATTGAACACCTGCCTCAGTGAGACCCACGCTCAGCTTCGTTCCTACTACTTCGGCGTTGCCGAGCTTCAATTCGAACAATGCCCCAAAGAGCGCCTTGTCATTCTTCCGCTCATGACCCACGAAATGAGTGGCATACCGGTTCAAGCTAGTCTCCGGCACCCTCCCAATAGGGAAGCCAGCACTCAGTCTCTCATCTCGACGTCGCCCATACTTCTTGTCGTTCCCGGCCAACCAGAGCCCGAAACTCCTTGCCCTTTGTGCTGCCTCCAGCTTGAAGTGGTCCAGGGGAACCACCGGCTCTGCATCGCTGAGCTGGTTTGCGAGGAGTCTGACGGTGAACTTCACAGGTAGAAGCTTGTTGATCTGGCCCCAAGGCCATTGCTCCACTGGTCCGGGATTTGGCCGCGAACCGTACTCCACCGTGGGTAGTCGTTCACGCGGCGGTTCAACCCCCAAGCGCGTGGGTTTGGAAATCCTTGAGACTAAGGCCGGTTCCTCTTGAACCTCGCTAGTCGTTAGCGGCTCGGTTGCATACGTCCTCTCCTCCAGTGTGAGTTGATTCTCCATGCTTGCCGCCACAAATGAAGAGAGGTCCCGGTATTTCTCGTTGGCAATCAACCCTCTTGCTCTCTCGATCAGATATTCGGGCACATCCACTACTATTCTCATATGAACCTTGCTCCCTAGCAGAATCTTACTCTCATTATACTACAATTCTCAATCGGTGTCAAGCTTATAGTCTAAGTATAAGGTTTTAGCTTTTCGTGTGCAAACTATAGTGTTGTTCTCTCAATCTTTGGCGATTTGGGTCTCGTGCCCGCGGGGAGCGACGTGACACAGGGTCTTCTTGCAGTAACCTGACGGCAGATTGGCATGAACTGGGGAGCTGAAATGCAGCCTGACAGCGCAGCACCAAGAGAGCCAGCGAAGCAACGCCGTCGCTCTGCGACAGTTTCCGAGTTGTCCAACCCTCGGACATGGATGTGCGCAAGTGGTTGGGGGAGGTAAGATGCGACGCTGTGTAGATCGCACAGGCCCGGGCAGCCTCATCGCATCCTGATCCGTCAGCTACTCATCCGGCAATCATCGTGCCCGGCTGGCAGGTACGACAGAAATTGGTGAGCCTGTTCCTGGCCCTTATCTCCGAGATGATAGTGCCGCAGCGAGGGCAAGGGGTCCCACCCTTGCCGTGCACCTCCAGGAAATCCCTCACCTTCACATCTATCTCGTCTCCGACCCGCTCCCTCAAAGTGACGATCACTTCGGAGAGAACGGAGCGGATAGCATCGTGCAACCGCTCGACCTCTTCGGCCGACAGACTGGGCCGCTTTCGGAAGGGATACAGTTCGGCGCGGAAAAGTATCTCGTCGGCATAGGCGTTGCCTATCCCGGCCAGGACAGCCTGATTGGTCAAGACGCCCTTGATTTCGCCACGTCGCCGGCGCAACCTGTCCTGGAACGCTTCGAGCGTCAGCTCGGGGTCAAGCGCTTCGGGTCCCTGCCTGGCGAAACCAGGAATGAGATTGGGATCTGTGGTGAGATAGACCTTGCCCATGGCTTTGGCATCCACATAGCGCAGATCCATACCGCCGGACAAGTGCAGGATCACGAACGTCTTCTTTTGCCGGCGCTCTTTCGGCTCACAGTAGTGCAACCGGCCCGCCAGCATGGGGTTGACAACCAGCTTCTCTCCACTCTCCAGATCCAATAGCAGGAACTTGCCCCTCCTGCGCACTCCGGACAACTCTCTGCCCTCCAGGGCGGAGACGAAATCGCCCTGCAGCAGATTGCGCACGACCAACGGGCGCAGCAGTTCGACCCCCTCGATCCGCTGACCGGGCAGGACCCGCTCCAAGTGCTCTTTGATGACCTCCAGATCAGGCAGTTCCGGCATCGGTCTCCGCGCTGGTGGAAAAGGCATCAATCAAAGGCTGCGGTAGTCGCCGCACCCGACCTTGGCGGTCCATGCACAGGTGCTTCGTGTGCCCCGTGACCAGGAGTTGCCCTGTCTCTTTCATCACCACCTCATAGTAGAGCGTGACGCTGCGGCTCCGTACCTCCTCCACAGAAGTCCGGACCACGAGCACATCGTCGTAGCGGGCCGGCGCAATGAATCTGGCGTCCACCTGCGTCACTGGAAGGTACAAACCATGATCCTCGAATTCGCGGTAGGTGCCACCTCTCTGTCTCATGTACTCGCCCCGCCCCACTTCGAACCAGACAATGTAGTTGGTGTGGTAGACCACACCCATCGCGTCCGTCTCGGCGTAGCGAACGCGCAACGTGGTCTCCACCACATCGTCCTGACTCATCGATCCCTCCTTGTCCTCTGCGCGCCGCCTCCCTTTGGACGCCGCCGTCAGAGCCAGTCACCAGCACCGCGAAGCAGCACTCCCGGGATCCACAGGTCAGGGATCAACTCCATCTGCTCCCCGGACACCGGCGCCTCATTCCACCAGGAATGCGACAACTGCTTGCTCTATCACCTCGTACCCATCGTCTCCCACGTCGAACCAGCGAATCGTCTCGTCATCCAGGCGAAACCACTTGTACTGCTGCCTGACGAAACGATGGGTCTCGCTCTTGATCTTGCGAATCGCTGTCGGCAGATCCACCTCCCCTCTCAGACACATCCCTATCTGCCGATAGCCCAACCCTGACATGGAGGGCAGATCGTAGTCGTAGCCCTCAGCGACCAAGTCTTGCACCTCTGCGAGTAGTCCTCTCTCCATCATGCTGTCCACTCGCTCGTCGATTCGTCGGTAGAGCTTTTCCCGATCCATGGTCAGACCGATCTTCAGCACCCGGTATGGCGGGGGCTTTCTCTTCTGGAGAAGGGAGATTGGCTGTTTCAGAGCTTCGTAGACTTCCAGAGCCCTGATAACACGCCGCACATTGTGCGGATCAATACTCGCCGCTGCCGCGGGGTCTACCTCCTCCAGTCGAGTGTGCAACGCCTGGTGACCCTCTCCTTGCGCCCGCTGTAGTAGTTGTGCGCGGAGCAGATGATCGGGCTCGACGCGAGGTATAGTGAAGCCCTCCAGTACAGCCCGGATGTACAGTCCCGTGCCCCCGACCAGGAACGGAACCCTGTTCCTAGTAAGAACGTCGTCGATAGCCTCGTAGGCCATCTCTTGATACTGAGCCAATGTGAATTCTCGGTCTGGGGCGACGATCTCTATCAAGTGGTGGGGCACGAGCTTCCGCTGCTCGACTGTGGGCTTGTCGGTGCCTATGTGCATGCCCTGGTAGATCTGGCGCGAGTCAGCGGAGATGATCTCGCCTCTCAGTGTCTGTCCCAGGGCAACGGCCAGCCTCGTCTTGCCGACGCCGGTAGGCCCAACTATGGCGACCAAGGGGGAGGATCCGCGTTCTGACTTCTCACCCCTCGACGGCACTCTTGATCACCTCCAAGTGTTCCAGGCTCCCCCGGCGCGACAAGCGCACGGATACCACATCTATGCGCCAATCGAGAGGCAGCGACTCATGTTCCTGTAAATACGTCTGGGCCACCTCAATCAGCTTCTGCTTTTTCGCGGCTGTGATCGACTCCTCCGGCGAGCCGAACTTCCTGCTCCTTCGCGTGCGAACTTCGACAAAGGCCAAACTCTCCCCATCCAGGGCCACGACATCCATCTCACCCACGCCACAGCGATAGTTCATCTGGCAGATGACGTACCCCTGCTCCTCCAAGTGCTGAGCCGCCATTCGCTCCCCCAGACGGCCCAATTCTCTGGGCCCGTACCTCATCTCGCCCCGTTCTTCCTGCCGTCCGTTTTCCCCGATCATGAATTTCATCGGAGCGTAGGAGAGACGATGTATGGGAGAGTACCCCATGCGGTAAAGTGCCTCTCGATGCTGAGGTGTACCGTATCCTTTGTGTTGGGCAAGAGCATACCCGGGGAAGACTCTGTCGAGGGCCACCATCATTCGGTCGCGGACCACCTTGGCCACGATGGAGGCGGCAGCAATGGAAAAGCAGAGATCGTCGCCACCTACTATGCCCTTGGTAGGGGTGCCGTGGTAGTCGAGGGGAAAGCCGTCAACCAAGAGATAGTCGGCGGGCGTACCCAGGTTGTCCAATGCCCTCGCCATGGCCAACTTGGTTGCTGCGACAACGCCCAACTCGTCCAGGGCGGTTGGGCTCACCACCCCCACGCCCAAAGCAGAGGCCCTGTGGGAGATTCTCTCAAAGAACCAAACGCGGCGGCGAGGGGTCAGCCGCTTGGAGTCACGGAGACCAACCAGGTCCTGACCTAGAGTAGGCGAGTGCAAGGGCAGGATCGCCGCGCCCGCCACCAAGGGACCAGCCCAGGCACCCCGTCCTGCCTCATCCAGCCCAGCGATGGCGCGATGGCCTTGCCTGTGCAGCTCCTGTTCCTGTTCGAGACTCGGTCCGCGCTCCATAGAGCATGCCACCACACAACAAGAGCCCCGCAGCCCGGGTGATCACAGAGTCTGCGGGGTAGGCAAGTTGAGAATCTTCGACTTGGACGGAGAGCGCAGAGAAATGAAAGCCTAAGCCCGTGCTTTCTCCTCCAGGCGCTTCTCTCTTAGCCTGGCGGCCTTGCCTTTGCGATCACGCAGATAGTAGAGTTGCGCCCTGCGCACGTGAGAGTGGCGCAGGACCTCTACTTTGACGATGCGGGGCGAATGGAGGGGAAAGGTTCGTTCCACACCCACGCCATGAGCCGCGATACGCCTCACCGTGAAGTTGGCGTTGGCACCACCTTTGCGAAGGCGCATCACAGTTCCCTGAAAGATCTGAACTCGTTCCCTTCCACCTTCGAAGATGCGAGTGCGAACCCTAACCAAATCTCCCGGGCGTAACTGCGGCAGCTCGTCTTCGCTCCTCAGTTGTTGTTGCTCCACAGATGCTACCAAATCCACCATGACAACACACCATCCTGTTTCTTTGCATGCCTATATTCTACCATCAATCCATGGATCTGGCAAACACCGACGGAGGGTGCCCAACGGTAGCATCCAAGGAACTGTCGGCTGGTGGCTTGGAGGTTTCTTGGTGTTCTTGGTGCATTGGCCTGCCGACCCAGGGAGCTGACTCACTATTGGCATCAACGCTAGGTCGAGGTCTATGAAATCCGACCCCCTGGCGATGATCTTTGACAAGCTCAAGACGAATACCTGTGATATGCTGCTGGTTGAACAAGTTGACAAATGTGCCCGATGGTGAGAGAATGAAAGAGGTGAACCTGGGGGCTAGGCTGATAGGTCGAGAATCCAACGATGAAAAAGAGAATCCTGGTAATAGATGATGACCCTCGCCTGATCAAGCTAGTTAATCTCGGGTTGACCCACGCGGGATATGAAGTGTACAAGGCATGCGACGGCCAAGAGGGGTTGCGGGAGATGTATATCCGTCAGCCCGACTTGGTGATCCTGGACATTATGATGCCTGGAATGGACGGCTGGCGAGTCTGTCGCCGCATCCGAGAGATGTGCGACACTCCCATAATCATGCTCACGGCCAAGGCGGGACAGGATGACATCGTTCGGGGGCTGGAGCATGGCGCCGACGATTACATGATCAAACCCTTCAGTGTAAGGGAGCTTCTGGCCAGAGTGCGAGCCGTCTTGCGACGGGGCGCGCTACCCTTGCACAGTGAGGAGATAGTAGTCTACAGCGACGAATACCTTAAGGTGAACCTGACCGAATCGAGAGTTGAGGCGCGTGGAGAACGGGTGAAAATGACGCGCACGGAGCTTCGACTGTTGACCCAGTTCGTCCAGAACGCGGGCCGGGTTCTCACTCACAGAGAGCTATTGGAGAAGGTGTGGGGCCCGGAATTCGTGGACGATGTCGACTACCTCCACATCTACGTCTGGCGCTTGCGGCAGAAGATAGAAGAAGATGCCACTGAGCCGCAGTACATACTCACGGAGCACGGAGTTGGCTATCGCTTCGAGAAGGCCGAGTAAATAAGCGATAGACGTGTATCCATCAATCATGGAGAGCCCTACTGACGTAGGGCTCTCCGTTTTTAATGGATTTTTAAGGGATTATTCAGGAGCTATTAGGGCTTTCTTTATGAGCGTTTGATATCGAGGTGGTAGGTTCTAAGGAGGATACGAGCATAGTAAGATAGGAGACCAATTCCGGAGGGGGAGAGTCGGGTGGCGGTCAAGGGCGATTTGCGGGACATGGATCTGAGCAGCATCATCTCCATCAACTGCAATGAGATGAACCAGGCTCGGTTACTGATCCGAAATGAGGGCAGGGAGGCGACCGTGTTCTTCCAGGATGGGAACATCGTACACATGAGCTTGGATTCGCTGGAAGGAGAGGAGGTGATATATGAACTCTTAGCCTGGGACGACGGTACCTTCGAATTGGAGCAGGGCATTGCGGCTCCCACCCGGACTGTGACCACAGGTTGGTCGGAACTCGTCCTAGAAGGCATGCAGCAGTTGGATGAAGCTACCGCGCTCGACTCGGTCGCACGGACACAATGGGCTATCCGCGAGAGAGACAGCGACGAAGAAATGACCCCGGGACCAGGAGTTGATGCCACAGAGGGCGGGACAGACAAGACGGAAGCGGTTGCTGAGAAGGAAGTTGTGTGCCAGGCGGAGGCAAAGAACGCTGGAGCAAACGGAGTAGTGAGGCCTGTAGCGAAGGTCGGTGGGGAAGGAGCCAGAACGGCACATCTACAGGCGCTGGTAAGGGCTTTGTTCCGGATGGGAGTGGACTCTGGCTTGGCCCCCCAGCAGGCTGCCTTGCAAGCCAGTGCGGTCAGGCTACCCGCTTTCGTCACCGGCAAAGATCGAAAGGAGTTCGAGAAGTTGCTGGTCGAGGCCTATCAGCAAAGCGTCGATGAGCGATTGAAAAGACTGAGACACAAGATGGGTTTCGAAGAAGAGGGTACAGGGCAGCGGAAACGGTAAATCGTCGGAGGCTACGATAATATTCCCGCTCTAGGCGCAGGCAGTGTCTTGCGAATCTCGATACTCATCTCGGGGAGATGAGAAGTACCAAGGAAGAGCGGAGAAAGGCGCCTCGTGCCCTTGCTGAGCATCTGGTCTCCGATGCCCTCGTAGGCGAGCAAGGAGAACCCGATCAAACGGGTATGGCGCGCACCGTGGACCTGAGTGAAGGAGGTGTCAGTGTTGGAGATGAAGATGATCAGTGGTGACCATAGCCTGGAAGCCAGCGGGAAGGTTGTCTACAGCAAGTATCCGCCTTCTAAGCGTTGGTGGGTAGGCATGTCCTTCACCGAGATTACAGATGGCGATCTGGTGGTAATCGCTCAGGAGGTTGAGGATCGTCGCAATAGGAGGTTGGCGAAGTGCCCGAGAGAAGAGTGACTCTTGATGAGGAGCAACTCACTAGGATCGAGGCCTGTCTTCAGAAGCTGCTGATCATGAGCAAAGGGGTGGCGGGTCTCTTCGCCGACATGAAGGGGCAAACTCTCGGGCAGGTGGGCAGTCTCGATGAGCGAGACGGACTGGCGCTATCCACCTTGGCTGCCGGCAGCTTTGCCGCAACTGTGGCCATGGCAAGGGTCTTGGGACAGTCCGGAACATTCAAGCAGGCCTCTTTCGAGGGCCACGAGCATAGCGTCTACTCCTTGGTTGTGGATGATGAATTCCTTCTCACCATTGCCTTCGGCAGCAACACCAGACTTGGCCTGGTAAGGCTCTTGGCCCGGGAAGCCACAGAGAAGCTATTGAATGTCCTTCGTGAGGCCCGGGAGCAAGCAGTGGAACAGTCTGTTGAGGACCTAATAGACGCTGAGTTCGGCGAGTCTTTGGCCGATGAACTGGATGCCCTTCTCCCCTCATAAGAGGATGCGCCCACCGAGAATGCTTGACTGAGAAGGAGTTGCCATGATCGACGACATTGACCAGCAGTTGGAGGAGACCTTGGGGGGCTTACGACTGGTTTCCCCTTATGTAGTGGGCTCAGCGGTGCTGACGGGTGATGGCTTCATTGTGGCCTCAGAACTGCCCCACGAGAGCTACGAGAAAAAGGCGACGGTGATAGCCATGAGTATGTTGACCATGGGGCAGGAGGCTATTGGTGAATTGGGTTCCAGCGATGTGGAGCGGGTCTTGGTGGAGAGCAAGGATAGCTACATCGTGATGGTGAACGCTGGCCCTGGCGCAATTCTGGCCGCTGTTGCGGAAAAGGAGATCATCTTGGGTCTGCTTTTCGTGGCCATCAAGGAGACAGTGGCCAAAGTCAACACACTGCTGTACTGAGGTAAGAAGCCAAAGGATGGACGAGAGACCCGAAGGAGCTACACGTGCAGGCGAACCCACTCCAAATCGGATCTTGCGAGAGATGAACGATGAGGGGCATTTCAAAGCATCGGTCTTGGTCAGCACCGAGGGGTTGCCCCTTTCGTCCGCGTCTTCGCCCTTTGATACTGAAACGCTGGCGGCTGTGGTAGCCCTGGTCAAGAACACGATGCAGCAGACCAGGGAGCACATCGGGTTGGATGATATAGACGAGTTCTCCATCGTTCAAGTTGACAAGATGCGCTTGATATGCCCGTACCTCGTCGTCGGCGACGAAGAGCTGAATCTCTCCGTCATCGCGCCACCTCATCAGACCTACCGGCGCCTGACCAACCAAGCTATCAAGGAAATCACGACAGTGTGGACACGGTTCTCCACGGCCCTGTCCTGAGACAGAATGGGGGGCCCAAATTCGGATCTGTTCCTGACAGAAATAGGTCTCCGCAAGTGAACCCACCTTCCTCTTTGGGCTATTCTGATGCAGCAATGTTCGCCTCACGCGGCCAGCAGTCCGGGTATGGAAGTCAGAGTGAGTAATGCGCGTGATTAGAGGAGCGCCACTTCAAGGCACCCTGAAGCTCGTGCCCAGGCATTTGACAACGCTCATTGTTTACTATATTATGTAGCATTCCACGCATTACAACGCGATACCAGGCCAATATCCACAGGCACAACACCGCATCGACCAGTCCTCGTTTGCCAGAGGCAGGCTCCAGCAAAGGTGGAACTAAGAGATGCCACAGCGCTAACCGCTCCGTCGAGGCGGCGGATGGTCAGCGCTTTCTTGAACGAGAACGATAGGAATCCCGACCAACCTGCTGCCAGGCAGCGCTCTGCGCTCAAGGCAACTTGTCCAGTGGTACGCGGCAGGCGTGATGATCCGCCAAAGAAGCCCTGGTGCTGAATGAACAAGGTGAACATCGTGGTTGGGGACGACAAAGGCCACCGATGCACTCATCGCAATGCGCGGTTCTTGGCACGCGAATGATGCCTGGCGACGAAGGGCACCACAAGCGAGAAGACGAGGAGCATGACGGATAAGAGCCGGCTTGGCACACTCACGGCAGGCCAGATGATACATGTCGCGACTAATCACGCCGTCTCCATCATCAATACTGATGATTTCAGGATAGTGGGATGTAACCGCGTGTTCCTGGAAGCACTTGGCTTCAAAGAAGGGCAAGAGGTTATCGGGAAGACTTGCCACGAGGTAATCCATCGCGGGTCTGAGCCATGTACGTCGCCGGATCACACCTGTCCTCTCCGCGATGCCTTAACGCGTGCGAACGACCCGGTAGTGGAGCGCGTCCACTATGGCCAGGGTGCAGGACAGATGTTTGTAGAGGTCTTTGCGTCTCCAATAAGAGACGAAAATGGTGAAACCACGCACATTATCCACATATCAAGAGACGTCACCGATCATAGGCGCGCGGAGGAGGCGTTGAGGCAGTACCACAACCACCTGGAGGAGCTAGTACAAGAGCGCACTGCCAGCCTGAGAGTCGCCGTAGGGGTACTCAGGAGGGAAATCATCGGGCGGAAACAGGCGCAGGAAGCACTAGTTGAGGCCAAACAGGCAGCTGAGGCCGCAAGCAAGGCGAAGTCAGACTTTCTCACAAACCTTTCCCATGAACTGAGAACTCCCCTTAACTCAATCATGGGTTTCTCTGAGGTCATGATAGAGGGCATGGCAGGCCCAGTTACAGAAGCCCAAAAGGAGTATCTCAACGACATCCTCGAAAGCGGAAAACACCTTTTTCGGCTCATGAATGACATGCTGGACCTGTCCAAGGTCGAGATGCGGAGAATGGAGCTTGTGCTCGGACAGTTCTATCTACAGTCCCTCCTTGAGGAAAGCCTCTCCATGTTCAAGGAAATGGCTCTCAAACACGAGATAGACCTGAGCATGGATATTCCTGAGGATATCGACTATGTAACTGCTGATCAGATGAGGATAAAGCAAGTGCTCCTCAATCTTCTCAGCAATGCCTTCAAATTCACTCCCGACGGCGGTGAAGTCGGTGTAACAGCGCGGAAAACAAACGAGGGGGTCCAGGTCACTGTATGGGACACCGGCATTGGCATCTCAGAAGAAGACCTGCCTAAGCTCTTTCGGCCCTTTCAGCAGATTGACACAACACTCACAAAGAGACATCCAGGTGCGGGTCTCGGACTCTACTACAGCAAAAAGCTTGTCGAGCTTCATGGCGGAAGCATATGGGTGGAAAGCGAAGTTGGCAGAGGATCTAAGTTCACCTTCACGATACCGACAAGGGCTGACTAGTGTCTAAGCTACTGAATGTTCAAGATGACCAAAGGAATCCGAGACCCTTCAAACCATGGTGAATGGGGTGGATCATACGACCCTATCTGCAACCAACGGCGAAGCAGCGATCAAGATGACAGAACGCAAAATGCCGGCTCCTCTACTCGTGGATGTCAAGATGCCGGTGATGCATGCAATACTGGTCCAGAGTCCCTCAATCCAATGAAACGACATCCCAGTGATACCCCGCACCTCCCGCGCCATGAAGCGAAACACTTAGCATCTTCCTGAACTTGGACTCACTGCTTACTTGTCAAAGCCGATGCAGGAGGATGTGTCGTGGAAATCGTGAGAAAATCATTGAGGGCTCAGTACTGAGACTGGGGCAAGAGCCTCAGAATCTGCGCTGAAACACCGAGAATTGCTTCACCCGCTACTCATCGGGCAGATCCAACCGCAGGTGCAGCTCCTTCAGTTGCTCTTCGGACACAGTGGAAGGGGCATCGAACATCAAGTCAAATGCCGTCGTGGTTTTCGGAAATGCTATTACTTCCCTGATGCTGTGCTCCCCAGCCAGCACCATCACCAGTCGGTCGATGCCCGGAGCTATCCCACCATGGGGCGGGGTACCGAACTCGAAGGCTTCCAACAGGTGGCCAAACTGGGACCGTATCTCTTCCAGGGACAGACCCATGATGCCGAAGATCTTCTCCTGAACGTCGCGACGATGGATGCGGATGCTCCCTCCGCCAATCTCCACGTCATTGCAGACGATATCATACTGCTGAGCACGCGCGGCCCCGGGGTCGGTGTCCAATAGAGGCAAATCCTCTTGGACCGGGGCGGTGAAAGGATGGTGCATGGCATCCCAACGATTCTCCTGCTCCTTCCACTCGAAGAGGGGCATATCGACTATCCAGACGAACGCCAATATGTTGTCGTCGCGCAGGCCAAGACGATCCCCCATCTCCAGCCGCAGCTGCCCCAAGGACTCAGCTACTACGTCCTTTTCGCCAGCTACGATGAGGATGAGGTCCCCCGTCTCGGAAGCCATCCGCGCAACGATGCTATCCAGCTCTTCAGGAGACAGGAACTTGGTGACGGTAGAGCGAATACCCTCCTCGGTCAAGGCCATAGAAACCAAGCCCTGAGCGCCATATTGCTGCACGAACTCGACCAGCTCATCCAACTGCTTTCGGGTGTAGCCAGCGCATCCGGGCACCCTGATGCCCTTCACCCGCCCACCATTTCCAATCGTGGACGAGAAAACGCGGAACTCACTACCACCGACCAGGTCAGAGAGGTCTGTCAGCAGCATCCCAAAACGCATGTCGGGCTTGTCGCTTCCGTACTTCTCCATGGCCTCTTCGTAGCTCAGCCGCGGGAACGGCTTGAACAGAATCCGTTTGGACGGTACCTCATCCACCAATGCCGTGAACAACTCCTCGGTTAGGCGCAGGACATCCTCCTGCTCTACGAAGGACATCTCCAAATCCAGCTGGGTGAACTCTGGCTGGCGGTCTGCGCGCTGATCTTCGTCACGGAAGCAACGAGCAATCTGATAATACCTATCCAGACCAGCCACCATCAATAGCTGCTTGAGTTGCTGGGGCGACTGGGGCAGAGCATAGAAGTGACCGGGATGTATCCGACTCGGCACAAGATAGTCCCTGGCGCCTTCGGGTGTGCTCTTGATGAGAATGGGCGTCTCTACCTCTACGAAGCCACGAGCGTCGAGGAAACGTCGGATGAAGCTGATGATCCGGTGACGCAGCATCAGTTTCGACTGCATCTCGGGTCTGCGCAGATCCAAATAGCGATATCGCATCCGCAAGGCTTCGTCGCCCGGGGCTTCAGTCTCTATGTAAAACGGAGGGGTGCGCGCTTCGTTCAGAATCTCGACCTTGTCAACCCTCACCTCAACGTCGCCCGTGGCCATATCTGGGTTCTCCTGGCCCGCGGGGCGCTGCACAACCTCCCCTGCTACCTGGAGCACGTATTCGCTTCGCACTTGAGAGGCCACCTGATGTGCCTCCTGGGACACAGAGGGATCGAAGACTACCTGCACCGTGCCCTCGCGATCCCGCAGAACTACGAAAATGAGCCCTCCGTGGTCACGCCGGCGATGAACCCACCCCGCCAGTCTCACCCTCTTACCGATATCCTCAGCCCTCAATTCGCCACATGTGTGAGTTCTAAGCACTACTCAGTCTCCTGTCCAAGAGTCTCTTCAAGTTCCGGCGAGCACGCCAATTCTCCCTTGTCCAAGGGCCTTTCGAGGCAGATGATTCCCTTCTCAACAGGATACAGCAAACCACAGCGCTGACAGCTGAGCGCGTTTGACACCCACCTCAATGAAGGCTCTGAACACCGAGGACAGCACAGTAGATCCTCCAATTCGGTGCTCCTCTCTCCGGGCGACAACCGACCATCCTTTTTCGCCCACACAAGATCATAGTACGTTTGCCACGTCTTGATCTCGACAGATGTGAAGCCCAACGAAGAGACGTCCTTTCGAAGCTGGTCGGCGGAAAACCTGCGGCCTGGCATCAATAGAGCGTCAAGGCCTATGCGATTCGTAGCCAACAATGTGCCACCCGGTCTCAGCACCCGTGCCATTTCACTAAGAACAGTGTGGGGATCAGACATGAACTCTAATGCCTCCACACAACTAACAGCATCGAAGCTATTGTCGAGAAAGCTCAGAGTCAGCCCGTCCTTCCACAGAAGGGTCACTCTATCCTCATGCCCAGCTGTTTTGCGTCTGGCTTCCTGCAACATCTTAAACGATATATCCAGGCCAAGAATGTGACCTTCGAAATCCAGGTTACGCAACAAGGCCAGAGGTACCCGCCCTGTTCCAGTCGCTACATCGAGGATGAGCGCTCTCCTGATACCCTTCAGTGCCTTCTGCAAGGGCATAGCCAGGTCCCAGGCATCGTCTACAGGATCGAACTCCTTCACTCGATCATAGCTGCTAGCTCCCCTGTCGTACAGGAAAGCCACCGCCCGCGGACCCAGATAGGCACCTTCTGTCAGGACTAGCAGCCAGTAGAGAAACCCCACCCCGATGGCGAGACACAGCAACACCAGGACCGCGACTGTCATATCGCGGCCGCCAACGCCGTCACCATCATCGCGGCCATCGTGAAGGCTTGCACTCGGCCGAGATACCAGAGTCCATCCCCTGTGCTGAGCATGAGCGGCTGCAGGAGTACTTGCGGCAACCACACGAGTGCGACGATCCCTGCCAGGATCGGCTGTTTGACGATGACCAGTATCGCCGCCGCAGCCAGGTGGGCAAGGTTCAGCAAACCTGCGCCCCTGGACAGGGTCTCTCTGCTCAGCAGCTGGTATGCGTGAAACGCTGCCGCATAGATGCCAGCCCAAACCAATGCCTTCGCCACCAGGTCAGGCTGATTGCCTACGAGAGAGAGATCACGAAAGATCACGTATCCCATCAACCAGGGAAGTCCAGCCAGGAAACAGCTCGCCAGTCCAAGACGGATACCCTCCCGCGCTCGAGGGACAGCAAGACGCCATCCTGCGATGAGGAGAGCGACTCCCGCCAGTGATAGAGGACCTGCACCCAGCAGTGCCGCCACCAAGAGAGCGAAGAACGAATTGAAGGCCAGCCCCAGAACCGAACTTCCGAATCGTGGCCAGATGCTGGATCGCCAGCGGGCGATTCTCTCGCCCAGGAACGAAGAGACCCGATAGCCAGCGGAGCCCGGCAACGTGTACGGAAGGGTTGGCGTGGCGCCTTTCTGTCCAGGGTTGCCGCTCTCACCGGCAGCCAGAGCCCAACGGTTGGAAGCAGCCAATCGCCAAACTGTGCCCAGCAATGAATCTGCCAACAACAGAGCCACGAGCAGGGCTACAATGGTATGCCAACTAATCTCCAATCCGCCCGACGCCACAGCGCCACACAGGACAGCCCAAGCTGGCCCCAACCAGATTCGTGTGCCAGTGGATTGGACCTCAAGAGTCAACAAACGCCCTTGGGCGACTTTGCTAGGCGGTTTCTCCACTACGAGGGGTACCTCTCCCCAATGATTCGCATTGATTCATTATAGCACAAAGCAGAAGAGTTCCCAACAGCGCCTAACCTCTTGCGTACGCAGTCTGGCAATGCTACAATCCTGAGCAGCCCCCTCGTGGGCATGAGGAGCCCGCAGAATGAGCCCCCACCGCCTCAATGATTTGCTTTCCAGTAAGGCCGCGGACCGGGCGGCCGAGCTGACCAAACGCCGACAGAAGTCAGGAGGCCATAGCCGCCTGACTGTCAAGTTTGGGCAGGTTGCGCCTTTGGCGATACTCCTACTCCTATTCTTGCTAGCCTTCGCCATGAGGGCCTGGGGAACTCGCTTTGGCCTGCCGGAGTACGTCTATCACCCCGATGAACACGCCATCGTGGAGAGAGCGGCGACCATATTGCGAACAGGGGACTACAGCCCCCATTGGTTCAACTATCCGACTGCCTACATTTACATCCAGGCTCTGACCTACATCCCCTATTTCCTCATCTCCGCTGCCAGGGGCTTCGGCGACACCATCCCCAGCACCGCGCCCTACGGCTTCTACTTCGCCGGCCGGCTGATGACAGCCCTGATTGGTGCGCTGACAGTACCTCTGGTCTATGTGTTGGGCAAGAGGATGTTCGACCGCAGAATAGGCCTGGTAGCATCGCTGATGCTGAGCTTCTCACTGTTGCACACGGTTCACTCCCACTATGTCACCACTGACGTGCCAATGGCGTTCTTTGTCACACTATCACTTCTCTTCTGCCACATGTCCATGGACAAAGTAGGACTGAAGTATGCCGTTCTGGCCGGGCTTTTCGCCGGGCTGGCAACTTCGACCAAGTACCCGGGTTTGGTGGCTGTCCTGCCCTTGTTGCTCGTTCAGGTCCTCACTGCCCGGTGGGGAGAATGGAGTTCCCTCCGCCAGCGCCTGGGTGTGAGCCTGGGAGCCTTCGTGGGAGGCTTTCTCGTGGGTACTCCCTACGCTCTGCTGGAGCTGAACACCTTCCTCAACAGCCTGGCGTCTGTGCTCAGCCACTACAGCGCCAGCCAGCCTGGTTTTGAGGGCTCCGCCTCGGGGATATGGTACGTTGGACAGATGCTGAGGAGCGCCGATGTGGTCATGGCCGCCATCGGTCTTGGGGGCATCGTCTGGGCCCTGGTCAGGCATACCCGCAGAGACCTGCTGCTGCTCTCCTTCGTGATCCCGTACTATCTGCTTCTGTCGGTCTGGCGGATCAGGTTCGAGCGGCACCTGGTGGCCCTGCTGCCGTTCCTTGCCATCTTGGCGGGCCGTTTCCTGGTCGAGGGTATCTCGTGGCTGGTCACCAAGTGGTCTGCCGCGCGCAAAGGTGAGGTACCTCTCCTGGCCTGCGTCACGGCCCTGGCTATCGCAATGCCAGCCAGAGGGATCCTGGATTTCGATCGCGCCCTCGCTCAGAGGGACCATCGCACTTTCGCGGCAGAGTGGGTCAATGCCCACGTCCCCGCAGGATCGAAGATCGTCACGGAAGCCTTCTCCATCCCCTTGGATGAGGACCGCTTTCAGGTGCTCCCGCTAGTGCGCATCGACAGCCGAGATCCCGACTGGTACCGCCGTGAGGGGATTGAGTACATCAT
>NJBK01000048.1 GCA_005223035.1 Chloroflexi bacterium B3_Chlor | reverse complement strand
GCACTGCTCACCCGCTGTGCAAACACGAATTGGAATCTGGAGGTCTAAATGAAGTTCTCGGAGACGGGAGACAACGATGTGCGGGAGTATGTGGATTTCCTGCTCAGACAGTATAGGCTCACCGACGCTTACTGGTTCCTCGGCGTGGAAGATACCTTCGGGACCGAGGCCGCGGTTAAACTGAACGAGGATATCTGGTCCCGGATGGGCGGCCTGGCGGCAAGAGAGATCAAGGAGAGGTTCCCCCTGGAAGAGGAAGGAGTAGCTCGGGTTCTCGAAGCGCTCTCCTACTTCCCCTGGACTGTCATCGTGGGCTATGAGACGGAAGAGACCGAACACGGAGCCAGGATCCGCGTGCCCCATTGCCCCCCTCAGGCGGCACGCGTAAGGACGGGCAGGGGGGAGTTTCCCTGCAAGTCAATGCACCTCGGCGAGTTCTCCAATTTCGCCAAAGAGATAGATCAGAGGGTTGAAGTAAGGTGTGTGATGGCTCCACCAGATCCCCATCCCGAGGACCTGTGGTGCGAGTGGGAACTGCGACTGAGGGAATGAGTCCTGCCGACATCAGATCCAAATGAGCACCTTGGATCCCCCATCCTCCCAGGAGAACTGACACATCCGATAACCAGCGCCCGTTCCCCCACCATCGCCAGGAAGTGAATTTCCTGGCTCAAGCCACAAAGTCCCAGAGGGACTTGTTGGCCTCAGCGGGGGAATTCCATTCCCCCGCGATCTTGACCAAGTAGTCTGCCACAGCCTTTCAATCCACTTCATCGCGCAAGGTCGGCCCGTTCAACCCGCCAGTCTTGGGCTATCATCTTCCACATCCATCCGTTCCCATGCAGCAACGAGTGTTCCCTGGCGGTGATGCTGCTTTTGCCCCTTGACGTAGCTCACTAGCCTTTGAAGATCGCTCTCGGTGATGGAGAAGACGCCATAGCCCTCTTGCCAGGCGAACGGAAGGTCAAACTCCTTGGTGACGAAGCGTGAACTGCTCCCTTTCAACCGTTTGACGAAATCTGCTGGAGAGACACGAGGTGGCACCGCAGCAACAACGTGAAGATGGTCCTCCATTCCATTCAAAGCGAACATCAGGGCGCCCACTCCGCTCCCTTTGCTCACCAAATAGCGATGCACGTGAGCCTCCAGTTGTCGGTCCAGGAGCGGCTCTCGCTCCTTTGTCGCCCACACGAATTGATAGAACAGACGCCAATAGGCCATCCCCTACCCCCTCCGATCACGATCCCAAATGATCAGAAAACGCCAGGAAATGAATTTCCTGGCTCAAACCGAAAAGTCCCAGAGGGACTTATTGGTGTCAGCTGGGGAATTCCATTCCCCCGCATTTCTCTGCTCAAAACACCAGTTCCTGCACCAGGGTACCTTCTTCGACTATCCAGTCATCGTCTACCGGCTCAAGGTAAAGCTCTATCGCCTCCCTGATGTTGGCTCGCGCCTCTTCTAGGGTGTCCCCCTCGTTGACAGAGCCAGCAAGCGAGGGGACGTCGACGGCATACCCGCCTCCGTCACTGGGTTCGAAAACCATCTTTGCTCTCAAATTGCATTCCCCTCGCAGCTGTCGCCTATCGAGTGACTCGCCGCCCCTTCATCGTCATCATTGTAGCCGCCTACGCGGCGGAGTGCAAGCCCCCTTGTGCTGTAGCAGACACCACACCGAAAGGGCTACGCTTCCCCAGGTCATGTGCTCTCCCCGCACTCGGATGGCGGCAATCGAGGCAGTTCTGAGCAGCGTAGACTCTAAACCTCCCCCTCCGCCGCCTCCCAACCGCCCAACACGGAACCATCTTTCGGGGCATCAGTTGATTGTCATGTCATAGGCTCTTCCGCCACGTCCCGTGCCCAAAGGTATGGGTGGAGGCGGCTCCTCTCCTCGCTGTCTGAGCATGGCCTCCAGTCCCGCCCCAGGGTCCTGATGAATGGAATAGCGGGCGTCGAACTGGGAGAGGCCCACCATGCGTTCGATCTCATGCCACTTACTGGAGATACTAGACGGGGACACGCCGTATCTCGCGCCGATCTCCACCTGCGAGTCGCGATAGAACCCGAAGAGCACCATGATATACTCGACGGCTGCCGCATACACCTCGGGTCTGCGATATCTCGGCTGTGCTTTCTCCTTGAACTCACGCCACAGGCGCACGGCTCGCAGCACCTCCGGCACCCCAAACTCTGAAACCTCCATGCCATTCACGAAGAGGCTTTCCACATCGTCTAGGCATTCATGGCCCAGACGCTTCAGCTGAAACGCCCCGGTCAGGACGCCGAGTGGGAACCACAGTGGCTCTGCCCCCCTTCCCTGTTCCACTACCTGTGTCAATAGTTCCTGGGCTCGCGCTACCGAAATCGGGCCATGAAGCGGGGCCGGGTTCAGGTCGGCGACCCGCCAGCCCTCCTCATCGCGTTGCATGCTCAGGGTAGAGACGCGTCTAGGATCGTAAATCGCTTTGCCATCCCCGTCCGCACCCGTCAGCCAACCGACCTCCACCAGCACTTCTCTGCTGCCGCGTCGTCCGAACCGAGGCAGGACGAACCGGTCGCATTCCAGGTGCATGTACAACAGGAAGAGAAGGGGTCCCATTCCGAATATGCGAAAGGCCCAGTCCACCTCGCTATCAGGCATCAACAGCGGGGGAATGGCGCGCTCATCTTGCCCTTTCAGCGCCTCCAAGAACCTTCGTGCTACTGGACCCGTTTCTTGTGCGTAGGCCGGCAAATGGCTACTCATCACGTCTCTCACAGAACTCCATGGCGAGCACCCCGCAGCTGCGTTCGACAAGTGATGACCTAGTTCGCGCTCTCTTGCCTCACCGTGCCCTGTCACTCACGGATGCTGCTCTGGAGTTGTCACACCGGCGGGCGGCTCGATCTTGATGCCCGGTACCGAGCCATCCAGCGTAGCCACGTCATGCGACGTTTTTCTGATTCCAGCAAATCCAAACCAGAGCGCCCCTGGCTCACTTGTTTCGGAGTCAACCTGTGCAACGAAATCGCCTCTTGGAGAATTGAGAACCTGCTTCTTCGTAGGGCAGGTTGGCAACCTGTCCTACGGGATGCGTGGCATACAGAAAACCCTCACCCCAGTCAGGTGAGGGCCCCATGTGCTTGATCGGATCGCCGACGAATGGGATGGAGTCAGTCACCCCTCGTCACTGATGCCTCGTCTGCGTCTCGCCCCCGGCCGGTCAAATCCCACAGCTCTTCCTTGAGGGCCATTATCTCCTCCAGTAGCTTGGATTTCTCCCGCCGGTAATCCTCGATGATCACCTCCAGATCCCCCAGCAGGCGACACTTCTCCTGCAACTCCCGCTCCAATTCCTTTATCTGTTCCGCATGCTGATCACCGCTTCCAGCCATGAAGCCCGCCTGTCGCCGTCCTTTCTACAATTAAACCACGGCAAGGTCAAAAGCGGGTCAAAGCGTGGTCAAAGTTTGGTCATAATGGTCTTGCAAGTTGCCCTCTTGCAAGCTATAATTCTCTATGGTAGAAGGTTCGAATATCCGCATGAAGAGTTGGTACGAGGGACAGCTATTGCCACGCCTGATGCGCCTGAGATGGCTCGTCGGGTTGGCAATTCTCGGCGTAGCACTGGGCTATCGTCTGTTCCTTCAGGATTACGTGGCACGTCAATGGGCTGGTCTGAGTTGGCTCATTGACGTGTTCTTCTATGGGCTGGTGGGCGCGCTGATAGGCTGGGTGTGTATCACCTGGATCGCGCGTGTAGTACAGGAGAGACCCGGGGAGGTGGAACGCCTGGCCTCCGCGCCCAGGAATTCGGCCGACGCCATCGTCAGCCTGGACGAGGGATGGGAGATCAAGACCTGGAATCGGGGAGCCGAACTCATGCTCGGCTACCGTCCCGGCGAGATGATCGGGCAACCTTTCGATAGACTGATGCCGCGGGACTCGCGCGAGACCTCGGAAGCTGAGGCCATTGCCCAGGACACTGAACAAAAGGGTTACGTCCAGGCGCGCGACGTGGAGATGCTCAGCAAGGACGGAAAGCGCATAAGGGTCCAGTTAGCAGGAAACGTCCTGCCCAGCGATGGAGGAAAGCCGAGGGGTTTCTCGCTTGTCTTGAGGGACATCACGGCAGCCAGGCAGGCGCAGGAACAGACGCAAAGGCTATACAGAGAACTCGAGCAAAAGATGCGCGAACGAACCAGGAAACTGGAGTTGGCGCGTCACGAACTGGAGGAGAGAAACGCGCAGCTGCATCAGGCCTACGAGGAACTGAAGGAACTGGACCGTCTGAAATCTGACTTCGTGTCCATGGTCTCCCATGAACTGCGTTCGCCCCTCACCAACATCAGTGGGGCCGTGGAGTTGATGCTGGAAGAAGAGGATTTGAGCGACGAGTACGTGCGCAAGATGCTTGGTGTCGTCGGTGACCAGTGCGAACGCCTGATAAGACTAGTGCGAGGCGTTCTCGATGTCTCGCGCATAGACGCCGGGAGACTGAACCTGGATCGCAAGGAGGTGGACATCTCCCCCATAGTGCAGCGCGTGGTGAACAGCCTGCAGGCAACGACAGTGTTTCACTGGTTCGAGCTGCCTGCCGCCAACGAGTTGCCGCTCGTGTGGGGAGATGAGGATCGCGTAGAGCAAATCCTGTTCAACCTCCTGGATAACGCCATCAAGTTCTCGCCCTCCGGCGGCCCCATAGGCATTCAGATGCAGACTGGAGATGAGGAGATCACCATCTCCGTGACCGATCCCGGTGTCGGTATCCCCCCTGCCAAGCTGGCAAGGATCTTCCAGAAATTCCATCGATTGGACAGCCACGATTCCCGTGAAACCTATGGACACGGTCTGGGGCTGTACATCTCCAGAGGCTTGGTGGAGGCCCATGGAGGCAAGATGTGGGTAGAGAGCATCGAAGGGGAAGGCTCAACCTTTACCTTCACCCTGCCCCTGGCCCACAGGACCACGGACACCAAGGAAGTTACGCCCCATCCGTCGCCTGAGAAGTCTGGAGAAGGGCGATGACCGACAGAATACTGATCGTAGACGACGACTTGACTCTAGTAGAGCTGCTCAGCCATTCTCTGGAAAAAGCTGGTTACCGAGTGCTGAGCGCCACGAACGGCATAGACGGCCTGCAGATGGTCTACAAGAACAAGGTAGATCTGATCATCTTGGACGTGATGATGCCCCGCATGGACGGTTGGGAGACCTGCAGTCGCATCAGGGAGATATCCGACGTACCCATCATCATGCTCACCGCCAAGGATGAGGAGGCGGACACGCTCAAGGGGTTCCAGTGCGGCGTGGATGACTACGTCACCAAACCCTTCAGTTTCGCTGAACTGACGGCGCGGGTGAAGGCAATCCTGCAGCGCGCTCGAAAAGCTCCTCCTGATAAGCAAAGGCGAGTGTATGTCTTTGATGAGTTGGTCGTGGATGGGGATAACTCCCAGGTCACGGTGCGTGGAAAGCCGGTCAGCCTGACCCCCACCGAGTTTCAGCTATTGCTCACCCTGGCGGCGAATGCAGGTCGAATCCTCTCCCACGAGCAGTTGCTGAGCCAGGTCTGGGGACCCGAGTACGTGGGAGAGGCGGGGTACGTGAAGCGGTACATCTGGTATCTGCGGCAGAAGATAGAGGACGATCCCAGCAACCCGCAGTATATCCTAACGGAGAGGGGCTTCGGCTACAAGCTGGGAGATTGACGGACAGATCGACAAGCTGGTGTCAGTCTGCGCCTCTACTGTCACAATACGTGCTCCATTCAGTTGCGCCCCGATGACCAGATCGCCAGACCCCACATCCACTAGCGCCCGTAGATGGTTACATCTCCCTGCTGATAGACCACGTCCATCAGATTTTCAAACTTCTCGACAACGGGCTGGGTTATCCGATAGGTGCTTCTTTCGAGGCTGCCTAGGTAGACGTAACTGATGTCATACTTGTCCAGCAAGGATGACGTCTGCCCAGGATCTGGTGAGTTGTAGAGAGCCTCTATGTCCGGCTCCCGCTTGCCAGGCTCCTCGTAGTTGCCCCTCCACTGCAGTTCGTGGCCTCCCCAACCCAGGACCGTGGGCAGTCCAGTGTGAACCGACACGCGCCCGCTATAGGTGTATGAGCCTCCAGTGGCCTCCAGGATCACCGGCCCGCCCTCCACATTGCTCCTCAGCCAGCGGAAGGCGGCCAGGTCGTCCCCGTAGGCTCGCTCCAAATGGGCCATGCCGTCCAGGGTTGGCGGGCCAGCAAATCCTCCAGTCTTGTTATGGGTAGCTAGAAGGGGATACACCAGGCTCGCCAGAAGGAGCGGGAGAAAACCGAGCAGCCATAGGCTCGATGGCACGAGCCTGCGCTTGAGCCACGGCCCCAGATAGTAGATTCCGAATGCGGACGAGATGGCCAAGAGCACCCAGGCCTGATAATAGAATTTGAACACAGTATTCATGCGGGTACCGAAGGTGTCCTTCAAGTAGACGAACTCGACGCTGAACGTCAACAGCAGTGCCGCGAGGATCAGGATCAAGACGAAGGTTGCACTCGAAGTGACAGAGGCTCCCCTCAACGAGCGCAACCGTTCCCAGAAGATGACACACCCCGCACCGATCAGTAGGATGAGCATCGCCACCAGGTACAGCTTCACCAAGATAAGGAGCGCCGCCAAAGGAGCGACGACCAAGGCCGCCACACCGACCGGCAGCCAGAGGCGAAAACCTCTCGCCCCGTTGTCCGTTCGTAAGGCCTTCACCATACGCCAGAGCTCGTACGCCAAGAAGGCCACGACTACGTAGATGAACGTGCCGAACATGATCAGGTACTGGTGAAGGCGGGTCTTGACCAACAGCACCAGCCTTATCCCCCCTGCCTGAGAGCGGAAGCCGAGCCAGAAGGGGAGGTAGAACACGAAGCTCATAGCCAGCAACATTACGGCGAAGAAACTCACTTCAGTTAGCCACTGGCGCCCAAAGCGCTCCAATCGCCGGTAGCTGGCTAAAGCGTAGGCCCCCAGGCAGATCAGGAAGTAGATGGGTAAGTCCCAACTGTTGAGAAAACCCAGCCCCCCAACGCATATCGCGAGCAAGACAATCTCCCACCAAGCTGCTTCCCTCTTGGACCACAGGAGGTTGAGCGCCAACCCGAGGGCCAGCAGGACGAAGGGTAGTCCCAGCACGTGGGGATGCATGTCTCCCAGCAAGAAGCTGAAAAAGGGGAACTCGTCGATAACCTCCACGTCTTGTCCAAATACTACGTCATGTACCACGCGCGATGCCCGCCACCACCACCAATTGCCGGTCGGTATCCACGATCCAGCCACCGGTGCGGTGACCAGGTTCTTCACATCTAGCCACTCCCAGAAGGAGGCCGATCCCAGGCCCCGCGCGTGCATCGCCTCCAGCAGCCCCTCCAAGTTACCGATCACTGCAACGAAGACGGCTCCCAACGCACCGAAGGCAGTAGCCACGCCCGACCTTTCGACTCTGCCCTCGTTACCCCTCCTCACCAGGTTGTAGGTCAGGCTGAAGGCCCCGCTGGCGGTGAGAGCGAAGAGCGAGGCGATGGCCAGGTTGAAGCCCATCTCCGAGGGTACACCACTGAGCCTGGTTAGCACGGCCATGATCAGATAGCCGAAATAGTAGTAACTTATGGCAAAGCCCGAGAGCCAGGGGTCGAGGGGAGGGAAGTACTCGCTGCGCAAAATGGCGTTCAGAAAGGCGAAGTCCATCGGCTTCTCGGTGCCTGATATCTCGGGGTTGTAGGCCCTCACCAGGGCCCACAGGGCGAAGGCGAGGCCGAAGACCAGTTCGTTGGTGATGACTAGGCTCAAGTTCTGGCGCAAGAACAGAAACAGGGGTTTTCCCGTGTCGGCCTTCCTCAGATAGAGGAACGCCGATCCTCCCCCGACGAGCAGGATGCAGAGGATGATGGCTATTCTGGTGTTGGCCATGAAGCGAGAGCTGACCGCCAGCCAGAAGAGATAGCTCGTTAGCAAGATCCCCAGCGGTTTGGCCAGGGCATATCCCCGGTCAGGCAGGTTGCGGAATAGGCGCCAGGCCAGCGGCAGCGCCGCCAAGCCCAAGATCTCAACCGCCAGCCACCAGCTGAACACGTGGGTCATGACTCCCTCCTGAAGCTAAAGGGCAGCACATTCTGCCTCCGATCAATCACCCAGCACCTCGTAAATCTTCACCCCTGGGTTCTGATAGACCAGAGCCAGATCGCCAAAACCGCGCATATCTTCGAACTTCTCCAGCCCCTCCTCCGGGTAAACCGTCCGCTCCAGCTGCCCCACGTACACGTAGCTGATATGCAGCTTGGCGATCAGTTCCCGCGTCTCATCAAGGTCTGTGGTGCGGTAGAAGGTGTCTGCCTCCCCCGACCTCTGCCCTACCTGCCAATCGTGCCGCTGCTCGCTTTGATGGGCTCCCAGCAATGTGGGCAAGCCGGTGTAGCTAGCTACCTTCAATCCGAACTCGCGGTAGTATGGCAGCGGCGCTTCGGCCACCACAGGCGTCCCGGATACATGCTCGAGGAACCAGTTGATGGCTTCATAATCATGAACGAGCTGCACGGGGTTGCTCGCGTCCGGCCAACTGTAGGAGCCTACCACCATAAAGGCAGACCCGTCCAGTGTGCCCAATGGCGGTCTGGGCCCCGGGAAGCGGTCAGTCACTCGCTGCGGTGTGCCCAGGAGGAGAAAGATGGTACTCGCCACGAAGAGAAAGAGGAAGGCACCCTTCCAGGCATAGCCCAGCCACCTCCGTCTGGCGTGAGAGAACCAGCTCCATAGCCTTGGCAGGCTCACCCCGGTCACGAGGCCCAGCAGGACCCAGGCCTGGGTGTAGAACTTGAAGATCGTATTCATTCGATGGTGATCACCTCCCTGAAGGAAATCCTTCAGGAACACCATTTCGCATCCCAGCAGGATGCCCAGCGCCATGAAAACGAGAAAGGCGGTGAAGCTCTCCTCGACCGTGGCCGTACGCCGCAAGGTCAGGAAGGCGAAGAACACCAACAGAGGGGTCAACAGCGCCAGGACCCACAACTTGAAGAAGAGCAACCCCACTACCACAAGAGCCGTACCGGCCAACAAAACCACGCCCAGCACATAGCTGGCCTGAGGTCTCCGCACGAGCGCCTGATGAAGGTCTAACAAACGCGGTAGCCGAGCTGCTCGCCGCAGGCACAGCCCCACACAGCGAAGGGGCCCTTCTCGTGGATGGCTCCAAATCAGTTGGCCCCACAGCACGCTGACCGCCAAGAAGATGAACAAGCCCCAGATGGTGAGGAACGGCTCCAGTTCGGTGCGCGCACGGACGACAGCCAGGCCCACGTGAAGGGCTTGATAGTGCCTAAAGAAGGGCAGATAGAAAGCCACGCTCAGGCAGGCGGCAATGCCAAAGAGGACCACCGCCCGCACAGCCCGCTCCCAGCGCCAGAAACCTTTGCACCCCAGCAGGAAAGCCCCCAGGACGATGATGAAGTAGGAGGGCACGTCCCACGTATTGATCACTGCTATTGCTCCCAGGGTGACCGCCAGCGCCAATATCCCGGCCACACTCTCCAAACTCCAAGGTGGTGTAGCTCTCCAGATCCGCGCTCTTTGAACGAAGCCCACAACGCGGTCTCTCATGAGCCCCCGAGAGACGGCTCCACGTCTCTCACCGCCTACAGAAGTAAGATCGGATTCGCGCCTGTCGGCCACACCCCTGGCAGCAAGGGCTATGTTCAACGCCAGGGCCAGCAGAAAGATCGTTACCGGGATGCCGATCATGTGGGGATGAAGATCGGCGAAGAGGTAACTCCAGTAGGGGAACTCGTTGATGGTAGCCGGGATGACTCGCGAACTCCGCCAGTAGTCGAACCGTGGCAGGCGCGCTTGGCGGAGAAGGAGCCGAGCGAGCCCAGGCACCAGTCTGACCAACCCTTGCACACCTGGAATGCGGCTCTCAAAGGCGAACCCGCCGGCCTCCCCCAGCCCTTCCGCCAACTGTACCGTGCCATCCAGGTTGCCGATCAAGGCCACGAAGGTCACAGCCAGCAAGCCAGCCAATCGCCGCGCCGTGAGGTTGTACCCCAGTGAGAAGGCGTTCACCACCGTCAAGCCGAAGAGTAAGGGCACTGCCAGGTTGAAGGCCACGGACGGGATAATGCCCGTCAGTTTGATGAGGATGGCTATCAGGTGCAGACCATAATAGTAATAGTTGATGTAGCCACCTGCGTAGTAGGGATCGTAGGGAGGAAAGTAGGCGCTCTTGGTAATGGCGTTCAGGAAAGCGAACTCCATGCTCTTCTCGCCACCGTTCCAGGGGTGCCACAAGTCTGGGTTGAGGATCCTGATCCCCACGAACAGCAGGAAAGCTGCGGCGAATAGCGCTTCACTGAGCAGGATGAGCCTCTTCCTCTCCCACCACAGAGCCAGCATCTCCTCCTTCCTGCGCCAGAAGACGTAGAGGGAAGCCAAACCGAGAACAAGACAAGCCCCCAGCGTGGTGGGCAGGCTGTTGGTCAACAGGCGATGGCTGGCTACTACCCACACCAAGAACGCGACAATCAGCAGCCCCGTCGTCTTAGAGAGGATGTAGCCCCGGTCAGGCAGGCGGTGGAAGACCAAAGTGGTCAGAGGCAGGGCCAGCAGGCCCAGCACTTGAACCGCCAGCCACCAAGTGACGACGGACAGCGCAGGATGGGCGTTGGCCACGGGGTTCCATCCCCGCTCCGCGATGACCGGCAGCTGATCCACCGGCATGTCGAGCAGCAGACTATTGCCGGAGCGAGTCGTGTCGGCCGAGGCTGCGCCGGACGAGCTCATTCTGGGCTCGACCAGCAGGGCCTCTCTGAAAAGGTCTCTGAACTCCTCGTCACTCAGCTGTCTGGTCTTGCCGAAGATGAGAACCTTGGGGTGGTCGTAGACGGTGAAGCTCTCGTCGGCAGCGTCGTCGTTGATGGAGAAGCCAAAGAGGCTGGGATAGGAAGTAAAAGTGCTCAGGAGCTGAAAACCCAATTCCTCCCTGAAGAGCAGTTCGTAATACCGGGTGGTGACCGGGTACCGGCAGGGCAGACGGGGGATGGAGCCAAAGAGACGGTTGCTGGAAAGAATGACATAGTCGCTCTCACGCAAATTGTTGACGATCTGCCAGTACTTCTCCACGTTGTCCGGCTCGTACAGGTTCATCTTCACCGTCTGGTACTCGCCGATGTTCCGCGGCTGGCCATCCACCACCCGCCTCAGAGGTAGGTCATCGTCCCAGTGCTCCAGAGCCAGAGTGGACCCGGATGGCAGGTTGCGGTAGATCCATTCCGAGGCCTGAATGCGGCTGTGAGGTCGGGAGTAGACGCTAATGAACGCCAAAGTATAGAGCACGGAGCTGGCGATGACGAAACCGGTCACGCCGTACCAGATGGCGCTGGCCTGATTCTCCTTGGCGGGCCTCCGCCTTCGCAGCCACCCTCGAAACGAACAGAGCATCTTGGCGGCCATGATGAGAAAGAAGGGCAGCAGGGGCAACATGTAGCGCATGAACTTGACCATGAAGCTGCCTGTAACGAGGAAATACGGCCCCACCCAGGCCAGGAGCAACAGTTCCATCCCTTGCCGGTGCCGCGCCACTCGCCACAGGAAGAAGCCAAGGCCGCAATAGGCCACCAGGCCCAGGGGCAGACCCATCCCCCAGAGGATCGTATGCTGTATCTGGTAGAGAAAGGCCGGGGTGTTGATGTATTGACGCGTATACGGGTAATCAGCGATGCCCCGCACCATCCTTCCCTGCTCTGCGATGCCGGCCGAGAAAGCGTCAAGATCCAGGATGGCGTAAGGTTCAGCGATGAAGAAGGTCAGCACCAGGACACCAACGGTGAGGGCGAAGAACCGGGACGCCTGCCTGGGTTCTTCCCTGCCCTTCTGCCTCCAGTGAAGCACGTGCGCGCCAAGGACCACCAGGAACAGTGGGGCAGCGCTAAACTTGGTGGCGAGCGCCAGTCCCAAGGAAGCACCCATAAGCATGCTGTTCGCAACACCTCCTCGCCGCGCGAACTCCAGAGCGAAGACGAAGAAGAGGAGAACGAAGAAGGTCAATAGCGCGTCCACAGCATAGAAATGGGCCGCCTGGATGTGGAACACCGTGAAGGTGACGAAGGCTGCGGCCAGGAGGCCCACCCGACGATCGTATACCTTCTTCCCTATCAAATAGGTCAGGTAGATGACCCCGGTGTCGATCAGCGCCGAGAGAACGCGTCCCACGAGCGTGATGTGGTCGTAGTCGGACATCCGTTGCAGGCCCTGCAGGAACCGGGCGAGCGACGGCCAGGAGACGAAGTACCGGGACAGGCCAGCCGGGACCGTCAACAAATGCGAGGTCAGGCGCAGCATGTAGAAGGGCAACGAGCCATAGGCGAAGAAGTGGGGGTTGAGGGGGCTCCGTTCAGGGTCCCAGAAGTTCGGGTCTTGCGCTGTCGGCGTGGTCAGCTGCGGAGGGATGAAGAAGCTGGGCCACTGGCTGAGAGGTGGCATCCCGAGACGGGAGACCACCATCGTTATCTGCCGTTCGTCGGGGTGGAGGTGGTGGTTCTCGTCCCAGTTGACGCCGTAGAGGCGCAACGCTGCGCCCACGATCAGGAGCAGGATCAATAGAAACCGAGCCCGGTTCCCTCTTCGCGACTGCTGGTTCTGCAAAAGGACTTCCCCACCCGGCGCGTCTCTCGGCCACCGGCGTCCAAGGCCGGCCTTGCGCCCCAGAATGTTGCGGCAGCGTCAATATTCTATCACCGCCACTACCACAGAGCAAACCTCCAGGCCCAGTGTGTAGAAGCTGGCGCGGGAATGAATTCCCGCGCCAGCACCTCCAAGTCCCTCCGGGACTCCTGTGACGTGTCGTGCCCTGGGATCTGGGGTCGAGCACCAAGCCTCAGTACCATCTTTCGAGACCCTCACAAACACCGTTGTCGGCACCCACATAGGTCTTCTGAGCCTGGGCCGCCAGCGGCAGGTCCTCTGCCGACACCTCTGAGGCTTCGTAGTAAGGGCTTTAGCCCTTGAGCGGCGCTAAGGCGCGCACTACGAACGCCCCCCCGTGGGTGCGCGCGAGCGACGCAGGCCCACGAGATGCCGCCCTTTGACACGTCCCATACGGGCCTGGTGGACAGTGGATTGCTGAAAGTAGATGTGATACAATCACCGCCATGAAAGTACTCCTTGTCGAGCCTCCGAAGAAGCCCTGGGAGATGATGGGCGATTTCATCGCCCCCCCGCTGGGGTTGGCGCAACTTGCTGCGGTGCTCGAAGTCAATGGCGTAGACGTGCAGATCGTAGACTGCAACGCATCTGAGCTGACGTGGTCCCAGCTGGAGCGAGCCATCGCAGATGCACAGCCCACCTTGGTGGGCGCCTCAGCGATGACCACCTTCCTCCCCACAGCCTCGAGGGTGATGCGAATCGCGAAGGGGATAGACGAGAACATCATCACGGTGGTCGGAGGTCCCCACGTCACCTTCACCGTCCAGGAAACACTGGAGAACCACCCTGAGATGGACATCGTCGGCCGTGGGGAAGGTGAACACGTCATCCTGGACCTCGTTCGTTGTCTGGAGAACGAAGGAGACTGGGCCAAGGTCAGAGGCATCGCCTTCCGCAAAGATGGTGAGGTGGTTCAGACGCCGCTGCCCAAGCCAGTGGAGGTGGACGAGTTACCCTTGCCCGCATACCACCTCCTGCCCATGGACGCCTATTATTTCACCGTGTTCGACAAGTTCTGCACGGTACTGGCCAGTCGAGGCTGCCCCTACAAGTGTACCTTCTGTGCCGAGCGGGGTTTCTGGGGCCCTGGGTGGCGGCCCAGGGATCCAGCCACGGTGGGCGACGAGCTGGAGCTTCTCCATCGGAGGTACGGCCGAGAGTCTATCTGGTTCGGCGACGATTGCTTCAACCTGGACGGCGACCACATGGGGTTGATCTGCGAGGAGATACTCCGCCGTGACCTTCACCTGGACTGGTACTACCAGGGACGGGCGGACCTGCTGATCAAGCACAAAGAGTACCTGCCGTTGATGCGCCGCGCCGGCAACCTGATGGCACAGATTGGCATAGAGGCCGCCTCCGACGAGGAGTTGAAGGGATTACGGAAGAACTTGACTATCGAGCAGGTCAAGGAAGCGGTGAGCCTGTTGAGGGAGCATGGCATGGTCTGCCAGGGGATGATCATCATCGGCGCTCGCCAGGATGATGCAAGCTCCATCATGCGTAAACTGGATTTCCTCAAGTGGTTGGACGTGGACTTCCCCGTCTTCACCATCTATACCCCTTTTCCGGGCACAGAGGCGTTCGACGAGGCCAGGGAGAAAGGCTGGCTGGAGACCACGGACTACGCTCTGTATGACATGTCATACCCCATCATCGCCACAGAGCACCTGTCTCGAGAAGAGGTAATGGGCCTCTACAATCGGTGCTTCGCCTCCTTCTACACCGATCCCATCATGATGGCCAGGGGTCTGACCTCATCCATGCCCTGGAAGAGGGAGATTTGGAGGTACATGCTGAAGTTCGCGGCGCGCCTGTACCTGCGCCGCTACTGGAGCCTCATCAGAGAACTGCTTCGATGGTGACTTCTCCGGGTATGGCACCTGGGCTCTCGCCTCTGGTGCCTACGCTCTCCTCTTGCTGGGACCAGGGGTTGTAGTTGCCTTGGCCACATGCATGCATCCATGCATCCGCATGTGCTGGTCCGTCTTCACGTTTCGGCAGGAATCTGGTATAATACTCTGTAGAGGGTGTCGCCGAAAGACTGTGGAGGGTGGTCACATGAGCAACAAGGTCCTGCCTTTTGGCCTACTGTTTCGGGAGCCAGCGGTGGATGCTGGCGAGGTGCCGGTTCCGGTTTACGATGAAGCTCAAGACATTTCTGTGGTTGAGCAAGACGGTGAGCCGGTGCCATTCGTGATGGCTGTACTAGGAGCAATGGCCACACAGACAGAAACAAAGGCATGGGGAGAGTCAACCGACCAAGACATCGACCCAGCCACCCCACGCTGGTCTCTCGGGACGTTCACCGAGACGAAAGCGATGGGCGAGCACACGGACCGAGACTAGCCGGCTCTGTCCCCAGCATTGGTCGTGTGTCCGGCTAGGTCGACGACAATGCTTGGGCGTATTCTGCATCAGTACGGCCCCCGTCTCGTTCGACGGAGGATCGGGGCTCCTCACCGAGGCACGTGCCTGTGTGAAGAGCGACACACGCATGATACTGATTGTAACCAACAGGGGTGACCTCACTGCAGACTTCGGTGTACTGGAGATGCAGCGACGCGGAATTCCGTACACCAGATTCAATACGGAGGACTATCCCCAACGAACCACAATCACGGCCAGGTTCAGGAGTTCCGGACTCGATGGCTGCATCAACACCGGCAAGGGGAAGGTCCCTCTTGATCAAGTGGACAGCGTCTGGTTTCGACGGCCGGTTGCGCCTGTACCTTCACCAGAAATAGAGGATTCGACTGCCCGTCAGTTCTGCCACACTGAGAGCCTCGCGTTTCTTGAAGCCCTCTGGAGAACGCTCGACTGTTTCTGGGTAAGCAAGCCGGATAGCATAAGGGCTGCGGAGTCCAAGCTTCTGCAACTCTCCGTTGCTTCGGAGGTAGGGCTGTCCATTCCAAGAACGCTGGTCACCTCCGACGCGAATGAGGCACGCCTCTTCTCCGAGGATTGCAGCGAGACGGTCTATAAGCCATTGAGGCAGGGCCGCATCCAACATCCAGATGGCACCTCGCTGATCTTCACCAGCGTTGTGACGAGTGCCCACACAGCGGAATTCGAGAAGGTTCGGTACGCCCCGTGCCTTTTCCAAGAGCGTGTTCCCAAGGCTGTGGACATCAGGGTAACCGCCTTTGGGACGGATGTATTTGCTACAGAGATCCACTCTCAGGTCGACGCAGAGAGCGCGGTCGATTGGCGGCGAGCCGGCTCACTTGCATTGCCCTACCACCCACACCCCTTGCCTGACGAAATCGAGCGAATGTGCGTCCAACTCGTCGAACGCCTCGATCTGTCCTTCGGAGCCATCGACATGATTCTCACCCCGCAAGGTGAACACGTGTTTCTGGAAATCAATCCAAACGGGCAGTGGGCGTGGATCGAGCAGCGGACCGGAGTGCCCATGAGCCGATCGCTCGTCGATCTGCTTCTTGAGGGACGGAGATGAGTCGCCGAAGCCCCAACTCGGCATGCGCGGCCAGCAACTCCGCCAGGACGCCGTCTGCTGAACCGACCAGCGGCGAGAGCGATGACGTTCTCCCAACCACCGAGCACTTCAAACAGGAATTGGAGAGGATCACCGGCAACGCCGAGATAGAAGAGGCGCTGACCTTCTGCAGGGATCTATTTGAGCGCGAGGAGCAGCGAGCGGCGTCACTTGAATCGAAGGCGACCACGCTGATGGGGTTCGGTGCCCTCACGGCGGCATTTGTGTCGGGGTTCGCCGGACTCCTGCTCGACGAGGCAACAGCACCCTGTATGAGCGTTGTCAAGGTGCTGGCATTGGTCTATATCTTGCTCGTCTCGTCGTTTGCCTCCGCCATCTTCTGTGGCCTACAGGCCCTGTTGCCACAAATGATCACGGTCCCTGCGCCAGGCGACATTCTCGAGCTCGCGCAGAGCAACGTCGGCCTGACGGTGGTCCGCCGGGAGCGGGCAGGCGAGTTCTACAAGTCGTACCTAGCGAACCGTGAGACAACCAACAAGAAGGGATCCTGGGTGAAGCTCGCGCAGGTAAGCGTGGTATTCGGTATGGTTTGCCTCCTTCTTGTCGCAATCGTTCTCAGTGTGCACCTGATCCTGATCTAGCTGTTGGATATTGCAGACTACGTCTCAGCGCTTTCGCCCGGTGAATTCTCGAAGCCAGCTCCTTTGTCGAGTTCTCCTCCCCCGCTGGTCTTATGGTAGAGGTCGCTACCCATGCTCTGCCCATCATTGTGCCCTAGCGCTGATCTCACCTCCTAATGTGATTCCAATCTTCCGGAGCAAGTCACCGACCCGCACGTAGAGCCAACTCCTGTCCTGATAGCACAAATGAGCCGCGCCTCGCAACGTAGCGGTCAACGGTCCCCGGGCCACCGTCTGGGTGCTAAGAGCATTTCATGGCGCCTTCTCGCTGTTTCTGATCACCGTCGTCATCCATGGCCCCATGCCCTGTCTCCTCCTCAGTCCGTGCTTCCACGATGCGCTGGGTTCGGCGCTTGCCTCTGCCTGTGAGTCGATCGGTGTCACTTCAAGATGGGCCCCGGCAGGACTGCCCCATCTATGCTCCTCTGGGCCTCTTGAACACACAGAAGTAAGCGTTGCTCCAAACGGTCATCGTCCCGTAGCCGCGCGTAAAGCTCACATCCCCCTTCTTCCCCACGCCTCCAACAGGCTGCATGTGAACCAGTTCCCAGCCCTCGGCACCCAGTTGGTCCAGTTGTGGCATCATCGACTCGGGGGCATATTTGGGCGGCTCCCAGTCGGGCCACCTCCCCTGGAGGAAGTCCCGCTGTCTATCTGCATCCGCGTACAGGAAAGTCGTGTGGTACTCCCACTTGTCTGCCATCGTGTCTTCTCCTGTCTCTCTACACCCGCACGGCGTGCAGCCCG
>NJBK01000047.1 GCA_005223035.1 Chloroflexi bacterium B3_Chlor | reverse complement strand
ACCGTCAAGGATCCTGTACGTCGGTGGCATCAATAAACCCAAGGGCATAGATCACCTGTTGAGGGCTGCCAAGGGGTTGCTGGAAGCCGCTCACCAACCTATCGAGGTTCTACTCATCGGCGAGGGCGAGCAAGACAAACGAGCGAGGACACTGGCGACGCAACTGGGAATCGGCGATGCAGTGACTTTCTTGGGCAAGAGACCTAACACGGAGATTCCCCTCTGGATGAACGCCTGCGACCTTGTAGTGCTGCCCAGTTTGAGCGAAGGGTTCGGAGTGGCACTGATCGAAGCTATGGCCTGCGGCAAGCCAGTCGTCGCTACCAGATGTGGAGGACCCGAAGATATAGTGACTGCGAACACGGGCATCCTCGTGCCCCCGGGCGACGAGATTGCCTTGGCCAAGGCCCTACATGACGTGCTCAGCGACCAAGACCGGTTCGATCCCCGGAAGATCCGACGGCGCGCCGTCGCCAACTATGCCTATGGCAACATCGCATCAGGCATAACGAAGGTGTACCGGGAAGTGGTCCGCGCCTAGGAATCGCCGGCCCCAGTCCTTCGAGTGGTTCCGTGGCACTAGAGGCGTCTCGACAAGGGACGCCTTTTTCCTTTCCGGTCAGGACATCGCATACGCTTGACAAGGCCAGTGCGCTAATCTAAAATAGAATCACAACCTTCGAATTCCCCTTCCGCACGTCATGCGAGCCTTCTGTACGTGTGAGGTATGAAGCGACAAGTGATCGTCATCGGGCTAGACGGGGCCACATTCGACATCATCGACCCCTTGGTCGACGAGGGTCACTTGCCGACCATAGCAGACTTGGTCAGCAGGGGAACCAAAGGACGGCTCTCAAGCACGATCCCCTATGCCACAATGCCTGCATGGCCCTCGTTCATGACCGGAAAGAATCCGGGCAAGCACGGTGTCTTCGACTTCTTCAGCATCGCAGGCGGGCGGCGGCATCTTTCAACCAGTCAAGACATTCGCGCTAAAACTCTGTGGGAGATTCTCAGCGGCGCTGGGAAGCGCAGCATCGTGATGAATGTTCCCGGGACGTATCCGCCCGCAAGAATCAACGGCGTAGTTGTCAGTGGGATGCTCACACCAGCAGACGCCGAGTTCGCCTCACCGCCGGATGTGAAAGGCTTTCTCGATCAAGCAACAGACGGATACCGGATCAACTCTCGCAGTCACCTATCGGGCCGCAAACTCGTCGACGATGTTCTTGAGGTGACGGAGAAGCAGAAAAGGGGGTTCGTCGCGCTCTTGAGACGCGAGGATTGGGACTGCGCCATGGTCATGTTCAGGGCCACTGACGTGATCCCACACCACTTTTGGCAGAAGCAGAATCTCATTCGGGAATGCTACCACTACATAGATGCCTTCGTCGGGGAGATCGTGAGTGCCTTCCCATACGCTGCGATCTTCCTGATCTCCGATCACGGGTTACAGGCACAGCCCAGTGATTTTCACATTAACAAGTGGCTGATTGATGATGGGTATATGTCCATCAAGATAGGCCACGCGAGTCAGGTCTCACGTTGGGAGGAGATTGGGGGGCTCGAAGGTCGAGCGCAGTTGGCAGAGAGTCACTTGCGCCCCTCGAACGCCTTTCGGGTCCTTCTCAGAATGGGTTTCACCGGGCGAAGCCTGCGAAAGGTCATGCCGAGGGCCTGGTGGAATGCCCTGAAGCGATCGGTGCCTCGAAGCATAAAAGATCACATCCCCGCGACTGACGACGCTGCCTATGACGTGGACTGGGACCACACTCTAGCATCGGCATATCAGTTGTACACCAGGGAAAGCAAAGCTATCAAGATCGTGAACCTTGATCAGCGATCACGGGAAGGAGTCTGTGCCGAACTTGTTGAGAAGCTGGGAAGTCTTCGCGATCCACAGACAGGGGGACCCATAGTGCGGCGTGCCTATCGCCGTGAAGAGCTGTACGAGGGACCGTACGTGGATCAGGCCCCGGACATCATTCTGGACTTGCATGATGGCTACAACCTAACCAACGCCTTTTTCGCGGACGACTACGTCACTTCGCGAGACGAGGTCCGCGGGTGCCATCACCGCGAAGGGATCTTCCTTGCTTGCGGAGACGACATTGAACGTGGAAAAGGACTGGGCTACCATCCTTCGCTGCTGGACGTGATGCCCACTGTGCTGCACTACCTGGAATCTCCTGTTCCGGATGACTGCGACGGAAGGGTGTTGAAAGAGATTCTTGAGTCTGGCTCAGAACCCCATCTGCGGGAAGTAGTGTATGAGGCAATGGACTGGGAAGGACGTGGTGGTGATCGCTCCGCCCCCTATGGGGACGATGAACAAGCCGAGATCGAGGAGCGATTGAGGGCGCTGGGTTACCTATGAAAGCGGCAGTCTTTGCGAAGGAAACTGCATTGACCCTCGTGGCCAGAGTGACAGGGTTGGTTCTAGCCCTGCTCTCCTCAGTCATCATTGCTCGTACCCTTGGACCGGACGGTGTTGGAGTCTACACCCTGGCGACCCTCTTCCCCCTGTTGATCCTCACTATTGCCAACCTGGGCATTGGTCCGGCCACGGTATACTACGTCGCTCAAGACAAGTACTCGTTGAAAGAGGTCTTCGGTAGCAACATCATCCTGAGCGCAATCATAGGGGCTGCGGCCAGTCTGTTGGGAGTCGTACTGGTCATCTTCTTTCAAGGCCGGATCTTCCCTGCTGTAGCTCCTTCATATCTTGCCTTGGCGTTGCTCTTGGTTCCCGCCAACTTATTCAGCCAGCAGTATGTTGGTCGAATACTACTTGGAGCCAGGCGGATCAAGGAGTTCAACGCCGTCTCTGTGCTTCACAAACTGCTATTCCTACTACTCGTGCTCGTCACCACAGTGGCTCTGGGACTGGGGATCCCCGGGGCGATATGGGCGGCCATATTGAGTTCCGGCTTACTGTCCATCGTCCTGTTCCCCTGGATCAAGAGGATCGCAGGAGGAGTTCGATTCCGCCCCAACTTGGCCTACATGCGAGATGCACTCCGCTATGGCGTCAAAGCTCATCTCGGGAACATCATTGGCTTCTTGAACTATCGTATCGAGGTATTCCTGCTGGGCATCTTTCTGCCCATTAGCGCCGTCGGCTTCTACTCCGTGGCAGTCGCATTGGCCGAGAAGCTGTGGTTCGTCTCAGAATCGGCCAGTACGGTTCTTTTTCCGACAGTCTCCGCCGAAAAGGACGAGCACGAACGGAGGACTTTCACCCCACTCGTCAGCAGAAGCATCCTCTTGATGACTGCCATCGGTGCAGCCGCCCTGTTTCTCGTGAGCCACTGGATCGTTGTGCTGTTCTATTCAGAGGAGTACCTTCCCACGGTGCAGCTGTTCCGCATTCTCCTGCCGGGAATCGTCTTCTTGAGCGCCAGTCGCATATTGGCTAACGACATCGCCGGGCGCGGCAAGCCGTTGCTAAACAGCTACGTAGGAGCACCCAGCGTAGTGATTCAAGTCGGCTTGAATCTGGCCTGGATTCCCACGTTTGGCGCTACCGGTGCTGCGTGGGCGACAACGATCTCATACGGTATCACTTTGGGGCTCCGACTATGGTTATACATGAGGCTTTCTCGCAATTCGCTGGCCGCGGTGATTCTTCCGCAGAGTTCAGACTTGGAGCTCTACCGCCAACTAGCCCAGCTTGCATGGAGCCGGGTGCGCAGGCAGGCAGGTCACTGCTGAGCGAGGAGTGATCACGTTGAGAGCCATATCAATACATGAAACGGCGGAGGTCTCTGACCAAGCCCAGGTGGGTGCGGGTACCAAGGTTTGGCATCAAGCTCAGATTAGGGCGGATTCCAAAGTTGGCACCAACTGCATCATCGGCAAAGGGGTGTACGTCGATTTCGACGTCGTCATCGGAGACAACGTGAAGATCCAGAACGGAGCGTGTCTTTACCACGGCGTCACGTTGGAGGATGGGGTCTTCATAGGCCCTGGCGCGTGCTTGACCAACGACAAGTATCCTAGGGCTATCACGCCTGCTGGCGTCTTGAAGCAGGATCAAGATTGGGAAGTGGGTCGGATTACCGTCGAGTATGGGGCATCCGTAGGCGCCAGGGCGGTCATCTTGCCTGGCGTGGTCGTCGGGAAGTTCGCCATGATTGGGGCCGGGGCCGTGATCACCGGAGATGTGCCAGATCATGGGCTCATGCAAGGCAACCCGGCAAGGCTGGTCGGCTTCGTGTGCAAGTGTGGCAAGAAACTGATCGAGAGACGCCGGGCAGAAGAAGTCGCGGAGATGTGGTGTCCCCTGTGTGAGGTGACCTATGCCATCCCTGCTCTCAACCTCGACGAGGAGCAGCATGATTCCCATAGCTAAGCCCCTAATTGGGGAAGAGGAGAAGCGAGCGGTAGTAGAAGTCCTGGAGTCCGGTCAGTTGGCCCAAGGGCCGAAGGTCGATGAGTTTGAGGAACGGTTCGCTGCCCTGTGCGGTGTGAACCACGCCATCGCCACATCCTCGGGCACAACCGCCCTGATGACGGCGCTCTTGGCGCACCGGATCGGCCTAGGTGACGAGGTAATCACCACCCCATTCACCTTTATCGCCGCCGCTAACTCCGTCCTCTTTACTGGAGCCAAGCCGGTCTTTGCGGACATAGATGAGGATTCGTACAACATAGACCCCGATCTGATCGAGAAGAAAGTCACGAAGCACACGAAGGCCATCCTGCCCGTACACCTCTACGGCTACCCCTGTGATATGGATAGGATCATGGACATTGCCCAGAGGCATGGCCTCATCGTGATCGAGGACGCGTGCCAGGCTCATGGAGCTTCGATACAGGGTAAGAGGGTAGGCAGTTTCGGCACAGGGTGCTTCTCCTTCTACCCCAGCAAGAATATGACAACCGCAGAGGGAGGCATGATCACCACCAATGATGATGAGATAGCGGAGCGAGCGCGACTGATTCGGAACCACGGCCAGACCCAACTGTACCACCATGAATCGACGGGCTACAACTTCAGGATGACAGAACTTCAGGCAGCATTGGGACTTGTGCAACTGGAAAAGCTGACAGAGTGGACTCGCAAGCGCATCGAAAACGCCGCCTACCTGACGGAACGCCTGAGGAACGTTGTCACCCCTCGAGTGCGGGAGGGATTCGTGCACGTGTACCACCAATACACCGTAAGAGTCAAATGGGATCGCGATCAAGCGCTACATCAGCTGGCGGAGGAAGGCGTTGGCGCGAGGGTATACTACCCCTTGCCCGTTCACCGACAGCCTTTCTATCGTCAACTGGGCTTCAGCGATTCCCTGCCAGTGTCGGAGAGGATAAGCGAGGAGGTCTTGTCTCTCCCTGTCCACCCAGCGCTGACTCAAGGGGAGCTGGACAAGATAGTGAGTGAGGTCTCCAGGTTGTGATCAAGGCTGCCGTGATCGGCGTGGGGTCCATGGGGAAGAACCACGCCAGGATATACAACGACATGGAAGACATCCATCTGGTGGCGGTCTCCGATGTGAACAGTCACCTCGCCGAGAAGGTTGCCTCCCGGTACAGAGCGAAGCACTACAGCGATCACAGGGAGATGCTGGCCAAGGAGTCGCTGGACCTTGTGTCCATCGCCGTGCCCACCAAGTTCCATCATCCAGTCGCCCTGGACGTGATGGAGGGAGGTCTCCACGTGTTACTGGAGAAGCCTATCGCCGACACGGTGGCCCGGGCTCAGGAGATCCTGAGACGAGCCGAGGATCAGGGTGTCAAACTGATGGTAGGACATGTCGAGCGTTTCAACCCGGCGGTTGTGGAGTTGAAGCGCAGGCTGGACGAAGGCCAGTTGGGCAAGATGTTCCAGATTCACGCCCGGAGATTGGGCCCCTTCCCCGATCGCATGCGGGACGTGGGAGTGGTCATTGATCTGGCCACTCATGACCTGGATGTGATGTGTTACTTGACTGAGGCTGACGTGAAAAGAGTATATGCCGAGACCGAACAGAAGATCCATACGCACCATGAGGATTCACTTTCGGGGCTGCTGAGGTTTGAAAACGGAGTCGTGGGCGTGCTGGATGTCAACTGGCTGACCCCCACCAAAGTAAGAGAGTTGTACGTCACCGGCGAGAAGGGCATGTTTGTGGTCAACTATCTCACCCAGGACCTGTATCTGTACGAGAACGAGTACGTTGACAGCGACTGGGACCGCCTGGGGATGCTCAAAGGCGTGGGGGAAGGAAACATGATCAAGCTGAGAATCAGGAAACGGGAACCTTTGCACATAGAACTGGAGTCCTTCGTGCGGACCGTGTTCGAGGGTCGAGAGCCGCAGGTGAGCGGCGAAGACGGCATCAGAGCCCTCGCGTTGGCCCAGGCCATGGTGAAATCAGGTCGTGAGCACCAGATTGTGGAGTTGTGAGGCGTGGAGGATCTAGGTCAGGCCATTCGTGGTAAGAAAGCCAAAGTCGCAGTGATCGGCTTGGGATACGTCGGGCTGCCCGTAGCCTGCTCCTTCGCCCGAGCCGGCTTTCAGGTGTTGGGCGTCGAGCGTGATGAGACAAGAGCAGCCCAGATTGGAGCAGGTATCTGCCCCATCGGCGGCCGTGAACCGGGGCTAGCTGAACTGCTGAATGAGGTGATCGAGGGAGGAAGACTGCAGGTAACCACCGACTCCTCAGAGTGCCGGGATGCCGAGGTAGCTCTGATCGCCGTTGAGACCCCCGTTGACAGCGTGTCCAAGAAGCCCAGCTATGAGGCTTTGCGGGCTGCCCTGCGGGACTTGGGGCCGAATCTCGGCCCAGGATGCCTGTTGGTCATCGAATCCACTATCGCCCCCCAGACGATGGAGAGGATCGTCAAGCCCCTCCTGGAGGAAACCTCAGGGTTGAAGGCTGATGAGGACTTCCATCTAGCCTACTGTCCGGAGCGGGTCATGCCAGGTAAGCTGCTGGCGAATCTTCGCACCTGCAATAGAGTGATAGGGGGCATGAGCCCCGCGGCCGCGGGGCTGGCTAGGGAACTGTACCGCCACATCGTTGAGGCCGATCTGGACACTACGGATGCCTTGACGGCGGAACTGGTCAAGACCACCGAGAATGCCTACCGTGACGTGCAAATCGCCTTTGCCAATGAGATAGCCCTGCTGTGCGAGAACGTCGGAGCTGACGTCTATCAGGTGCGTCGCTTGGTCAACAAGTCTCCCTATAGGGACATGCACGTACCTGGAGCAGGAGTCGGGGGACACTGCACTCCGAAAGATCCGTGGCTCTTGGTTCATGGCACCGAAGGGAAGCTACAGCCCAAGCTCATACCTACCGCCCGAGGGATCAACGACGGCATGCCCCTCCATGTCGCTGCACTGGCTGAGGAAGGGCTGGCTGAAGCGGGCAGACCTGTCAAGGGCGCGAAGGTGGCAGTGCTGGGATACTCGTATCTGGAGAATACTTCTGATGCTCGTAACTCCCCCACTGTACCCCTGGTGGAGAGATTGCAGGCCCTTCAAGCCACGGTGGTCATCCACGACCCTCATTTCGCCGAATACAGCATCGATTTGGAGGAAGCCGTCACCGGCAGCGACTGCGTGGTTATCATGGTCGCCCATGACGAGTATCGCAACGTCGATCTCACAGACTTGCGAGCATGGGTCGCCACGCCGGTCCTGATCGATGGGCGCAACATCTTCGACAAGGCAACTGCACGAGAGCTTGGATTCGTCTATAAGGGCGTGGGAAATCGCTGAGTCATTCCAATGAAAGTCGCCTCCATCGTGGGTGCTCGGCCCCAATTCATCAAGGCTGCTCCCTTGGATAGAGAGTTGCGGAAACTCCACAACCATCTGCTCATCCACAGCGGCCAACACTACGATTATGCGATGTCAGCGGTGTTTTTCGAGCAGCTGGGAATCCCCGAACCGGATTACAATCTAGGGGTTGGATCGGCTAGTCACGGCAGACAGACAGGAGAGATGCTGATCAGGATCGAGGAGACACTGAGCCAGGAAAAGCCTGACTGCGTCCTGGTCTACGGCGATACTAACTCCACCCTGGCGGGCGCCTTGGCAGCCGCCAAGCTTCATCTGCCGCTTGCCCATGTGGAGGCTGGATTGCGCAGCTTCAACAGGCGCATGCCTGAGGAGACAAACCGCGTCTTGACAGACCACATGGCTGACCTGCTATTCTGCCCCACAGAGACCGCCCGGCACAACCTGGCCAGGGAAGGGATCACAGAAGGAGTGTTCAACCTCGGTGACGTAATGTACGACGCTGTGCTGCACAGCTCCGACATCGTCGACAGGAAGTCACGCATCCTCAGCTCCCTCCATCTTCAACCCAGGTCATACCTACTGGTTACCATTCACCGCCCAGGCAACACCGACGATCCCCAGAGTCTTTCCAACATCCTGGCCGCCCTTGGCGAGGTTGACGAGAAGATCATCTTCCCCGCTCACCCTCGAACTAGCCAGGCTATCGCCCAGATAGGCTACCAATTGCCCTCAACAGTGAAGCTACTCGAACCGGTCAGCTATCTTGAGATGCTCGCCCTGGAGAGGAACGCACGCCTGATCCTGACCGATTCCGGCGGAGTGCAGAAGGAAGCCTACTTCTTCGGCGTACCCTGCGTAACCCTACGAGAAGAGACCGAGTGGGTTGAAACCACCGATACCGGATGGAATCTGCTCGTGGGAGCGAGCAAGCCGAGAATCATTCGGGCGGTCCAGGAGTTCCGCCCACAAGGCGAGCGACCGCAAATCTTCGGCGACGGCAAGGCCAGCCAGAAGATAGCCCAGCACCTGGCATCCATAGCTAGATCATGAAGGTATGTCTCCTGAGTTCCGTCCACCCGTGCTTTGACGTTCGCATCTTCCAAAAAGAGGCGAAGAGCCTGGCCGAAGCAGGCTATCAAGTCACGCTCGTGGCTGTCGCCGATTTCAAGGAGAAGGTAGTGGACCAGGTGCGCGTCTTGGGGCTGCCGCAATTCAGGAGCAGAGCCCTCCGGCCTCTCAACTGGTACCGCATTCTCAGAATCGCTCTCCGGGAGCGAGCAGACGCGTACCATTTTCACGATCCCGAGTTGCTAGTCGTGGGGAGCATGATAAAGGCTCTCACCAAGAGCCCGATCATCTACGACGTACACGAGAACTATCCTCAAGATATCCTGACCAAAGAGTGGATACCGCGTGCCCTCCGCAAAGCCATCTCTGAGGCGTTCAGGATCTTTGAGGACAATATGGTAAAGCGTATGGATGGTGTGGTAGTGGTCAATGAACACCTGTCGGAGCGGTTCAGCCAGAAGAGCCACGTCGTCACCGTCTCAAACTATTCGAGAATCGAGAGGTTCGCGTGTGCTGATCGAGGGCCCGAGCAGGACGACAAGCGTATGAGACCATACTTCGTCTATGCTGGGCGCATCTCCGATGACCGCGGCATCTACGAGTGTGTCCAGGCCCTCGAGACCGTGAGGGACGAAAAGGTCGAACTGCTCTGCGCCGGCAGGATCGGCCATGTGGGCAACCAAGGATTCAGAGCACTGCTGGATGGCGACCAATCCGGTGCGCCCTTTCAGTATCTTGGGCTTCTGCCTAGCGAGGACATCCCAGCACTGCTGAAAGGAGCTCTAGCTGGACTACTCTGTTTTCAAGCCACGCCCAACAACGTACTTGCGACCCCCAACAAGCTGTTCGAGTACATGAGCGTGGGGATCCCCGTCATCGCGAGCAACTTTCCTTTCATCCGCCAAGTTGTTTCCGAAGTGGACTGCGGACTCCTCGTGCAACCCGATAATCTAGAGCAGATTGCCCTGGCAATGGCTCATCTTCTCCGCAATCCGGAAGATGCGGCGCGGATGGGAAGGAACGGCTTTCGTGCAGCCAGGGAACGGTACAACTGGCTGCTCGAGGAGAAGAAGCTCCTTTCACTCTACGAGGCCCTGTTGGGGAGCCGGTCATCGGCCTGACAAGGACATCAGCATGGGCGCGCAGACGACTCTTCCTCTCGTTTCGGTGGTAATTGCCATGCGCAACGAGGAAGCCCTCATCGGAAAATGCCTGAACTCGCTGGCGGTGCAAGACTATCCCGCGGAACTGCTTGAGATATTGGTGATAGACGGCAGGTCTAGCGACCGTTCGCGGGAGATTGTGTCAGAGATGAAGGGGAAGCTACCCCACCTTCGCCTCTTGGACAATGAGAGGAAGATCAGCCCGGTGGCTTTCAACATAGGCATCAACAATGCCAAAGGAGAGATATTGACCGTCATCAGCGCCCATTGCTATCTCACATCAGACTATGTCTCCCGATGCGTGGAGTACCTGGCCAAGACAGGTGCCGATTGCGTCGGTGGCCGCATCGAGACCATCGGCGAGAATCGGACTGCCAAGGCAATAGCCCTGGCTATGAGTTCCCCCTTCGGCGTGGGCGATGCCCTCTTCCGCTACTCTCAAGAAGAGCAGTTTGTGGACACCCTCGCCTTTGGCGCCTATCGACGTGACGTGTTTGAGCGTATTGGCCTTTTCGACGAGGAGTTGGCAGGCAGCGAGGATGATGAGTTCAACTACCGCCTCCGTGGCCACGGAGGGAAGCTCTTTCTTGCGCCGGCCATAAGATCCTTCTATTATGGCAGGACCTCCCTCCGGGATCTTTGGACCCAGTATTTCCGCTACGGGTTTGGCAAAGTGAGAGTCGTCCAAAAGCATCCCAGGCTCGTTAGAGTTCGACATCTGATTCCCGCTGTCTTCGTGGCCAGCCTAGTAACTGCCGCCGTTCTGAGCCCTTTCAGCTCGCCGGCGGCCCTCCTTTTCACCTTGATAGTTTGCAGCTACGTGGTGATCTCGCTAGCTCTCTCAGTCCGGATAGCTGCGAGGAAGGGCTGGCAGCATCTCCCTCTTCTGCCCCTGGCCTTCGCCTGCCTCCACTTCGCATACGGGACAGGATTCCTGTTGGGACTAGTGCACTTCCTCCTTGTGGGAAGGAGGAGAATTGGACGCAAGAATGCCCAGCTGGAATGAATATCGGTATGAGAAGATCAGCCGGGACCACCTTCAACAGGTGGTGGCTCTCCACGAGCAGTGTTTTCCAGGTTACTACTTGACACAGTTGGGTCCGTCCTTCCTGGGAGTCATGTATGCCTGGTACCTGGAGAGCCCCGAAGCCATCGCTCATGTAGCCGTGGGCGAAGACGGACGCTTGGTGGGATTTGTCGCCGGCACGGTTAATGGCGCCACCTATCGAAAATCTCTGTTTCGCAAGGCATGGCGCCCAATGTTACTCGCTTTGGGTGGGCGCCTGGTGTCGAAGCCTGCTCTGACACTTCGCCTTGTGGCCGAGAGAAAGGATCTCGTTTGGCAAGCTGTCTCCACTATCTTGCGCCGGGGTTCCGGGGAAGAACGAGAGGCAATGGCAGGGTCCGACCGAGAACCGCCCACTGCAAGCCTGGTCTCCATAGGGGTCAGGCCCTCCGCCAGGCGCTCGGGAGTGGGCGCCTCCTTGAGCGAACTCTTTGTAGCGGAAGCCAGGGAGAGAGGATGCGAGCGTGTTACCCTATCAGTGAGAGCGGACAATGTGCCGGCCAGGCGATTCTATGAAGGCATGAACTGGGAGGAAGTGACCAGGTCTTCCAAGAGCTATCATGGATCCGTCTCCATCACCTACCAGAAGGAGCTGAGCGATGAGCAGTAAAGCGAGACAGCCTCGATGAGGAAGGAGTTTCTACCCCCCCTTGCACCCTGTCTTGGCGACGAAGAGTACAACGAGGTTCTGGATACTCTAAAGTCTGGCTGGATCACCATGGGGCCGAAGACAAGGAGGTTCGAAGAGCTATTCGCCGAGTACGTGCGCAGCTCTCACGCTATCGCAGTAAGCTCCTGCACTGCCGGCCTCCATCTGGCTTTGGTCGCGGGCAAAATCGGCCCAGGCGACGAGGTCGTGACCACTCCCCTTACCTTCTGTTCTACCGCCAACGTAGTCGTTCATCAAGGAGCCACGCCCATCCTGGCGGACGTCCGACCTGACACCTTCAACATAGACCCAGACGAGATAAGGAAGAAGATTACCCCGCGCACCAAAGCTATCATCCCGGTGCATCTGGGCGGTCAACCGTGCGAGATGGATGAGATCAGGGCCATCGCCGAGGAGCACGGACTTCTGGTCATCGAGGACGCAGCTCACGCGACGGGAGCCGAGTACAAGGATAGGATAGTGGGGACCATCAGCGATGTAACGGTCTTCAGTTTCTATGCCACCAAGAACCTGACCACAGGTGAGGGAGGGATGATCACCACCGAAGATGCCGAACTGGCCGAGAAGATGAGGATCCTCAGGCTGCACGGCATCAGCAGTGACGCCTGGAAGCGATACTCAGATCGAGGTTCATGGTACTACGAGGTCCTGTTTCCCGGCTACAAGTACAACATGACCGACATACAGGCTTCCCTGGGCATCCATCAACTGGCGAAGCAAGAGAAGTTCCTAGAGGTCAGGCAACGATACGCTGAGATGTACACCGACGCGTTCAGGGACCTGCCTGAGATAGCCACCCCGGCAGTGAAGAATCACGTGCGACACGCGTGGCACCTTTATATCATCTGCCTCGATTCAGAGCATCTGACCATAGATCGCGGCCAGTTTGTCGAAGCCCTGAGGAAAAAGAACATAGGGACATCGGTACACTTCATTCCTCTGCACTTACACCCCTACTACAAGGAGCGATTTGGCTTCAGCAAGGGTGATTTTCCTGTTGCTGAGACCATTTACGACCGCATCGTCAGCTTGCCCCTTTATCCTCGGATGTCCGAACGAGACGTCGAGGATGTCATTAGAGCAGTCAGGAAGGTAGTGGCAGATAGCCGCAGGTGAGCCGATGGCCAAGAGAATCCTGGACGTGGTAGTCTCGGGGCTCGGGCTGGCGCTACTCAGCCCGTTGATGCTAGCCTTGGCCGTCTGCATCAAGCTGGATTCAAGAGGCCCCGTTTTATACAGAGGTAGGCGGGTGGGCAAGGATGGTGAGCTATTCCAGATGTACAAGTTTCGCACCATGGTGGTCGAAGCGGATCGGATCGGCCCCGTGGTCACCTACAGGGAGGATCCCCGCATCACCAGAGTGGGCGGTTTCCTGCGCCGCACGAAACTCGACGAACTGCCGCAGCTGATCAACGTCCTCAAGGGGGAAATGAGCTTGGTAGGGCCCAGACCTGAGGACCCCTCATACGTCGCTCATTACACAGCCGAACAGCGGAAGGTTCTGCGTGTGAAACCAGGGGTCACAGGCCCGACCCAGCTGGAGTATCGGGACGAGGCCTTGATGCTTGAGGCCCGCACCGCCGATGAGCACTATCTGACCGAGATAATGCCGGAGAAACTTGAACTAGACTTGCTCTATGTCCACAACCGCTCGCTAGCTTTAGATATCAAGATCCTCTGGCAAACAGCGGTAACGCTCATCTTCAGGGATCGCCGGGTTTTGTGAATCTCGCCTCCAGTGGCTTCCTCCCGCTTTGTCGAGTATAATGCCCTATAGCAATGAAAAGACCCCCAACGACTGAGAATCTTCTATCGGCTGTGAGATCTTGCTGGGCGAGGCGAGAGTTACGGCTGATTACCCGCCAGATGCTCAAACGGATGGTCGTGGACGTTTTGCTGGTGAATCTGTCCCTCGCACTGGCCCTTTTCGTGAGGTACCTGGTAGCCTCCTGGAGCCAGCAAGGCGCATTCTTTGTTGACCAGCATCTGATGCGAAGCTTCCTCGGCATATATCTGAACTCCGCCTGGCTGCTGACCGTAGCCGCCCTCGTCATCTTCTACGTCAGCGGATTCTACACTCGTGGCAGTATGTATATCGGCCACTACAAGGCGCTCGTCATCCTTCAGGCCGTGACCCTCACCTATCTAGCATTTGGCTCCCTGGTGTTCTTGGCAGGTACTAGCATAGGGTTGCCGCGAAGCGTCCTTCCCCTGGGCTGGCTGCTCACCCTCATGAGCATTGGCGGAGTGCGACTGGCCTTCGTGTTGGTCGAGAGGGAAGTCATGCGGGATCTGGGGGCTCTTGGTGTCGGCGAAGTGCCGGATCCGCGCAATGTCCTCGTTGTCGGAGGCGCAGGATACATCGGCTCCGTGCTCGTTCGCAAACTCCTGGAACGTGGTTACAGGGTGCGGGTCCTGGATCGGCTCCTCTATGGCGATGACTCCCTTGCAGAGTTGTATCATGCCGAGGACTTTGAGCTCGTCCAAGGAGACTTCCGAAACGTGGAGGCGGTGGTCAGGGCTGTCCAGAGGATGAGTTCCATCATCCACCTGGGCGCCGTCGTCGGCGATCCGGCGTGCGCTCTGGATGAAGAATTCACCTTTGAGGTCAATCTGGCTGCCACGCGTATGATCGCCGAGGTGGGAAAGGGATACGGCATCCGCAGGTTCCTCTTCGCGTCCAGTTGCAGTGTCTACGGAGCGAGCGAGGAGATCATGGACGAGCGGTCACTGGTAGCTCCGCTCTCGCTTTATGCGAGAACAAAGGTTGAATCCGAGAGACTGCTGCTCTCTATCAAGTCGGAAAGCTTCTCCCCCGTGTTGCTGCGTTTTGCAACAGTGTGCGGCATGTCTCATCGGCCCAGGTTCGATCTAGTTGTTAACCTCCTGGCAGCTCAAGCGATCTTCGACAAGAAGATCACCATCTTCGGCGGAGATCAGTGGCGACCATTCGTGCACGTAGACGATGTTGCAGACGCCATCATTGGGTGTCTCGAAGCGCCCTTAGCCGTTGTGAGCGGGCAGGTCTTCAATGTGGGATCGGACGATGGCAACCATCGGCTGATGCAGGTTGGCGACATCATCAAGCGGGTTGTGCCGGAAGTGGAGGTAACGGTCCGACAGAATGCTGAAGACGAGCGCAACTACCGCGTTTCCTCCGAGAAGATCCGGCGAATGCTAGGCTTCAGCGCCAACAGGACGGTTGAGGATGCCGTACTGGATATCGTGAGGGCGGTGCGAACGGGGCGGGTAGTGAACTACCGCAAGCCTCAGTACAGCAATGTCAGATGGCTGACCGAGAATGGTGAAACGGCGATCACGATGGTACCCAACATCTACTCCGTGGTTATGAGAATGCCTGAGGGAATGTCGGCCACGGGCTAGCTTCGCTAACCCGCTCCCTTTTCCGCTCAGAACCCGTTCGACGCGGCTCAGCCCTCATACTGGTGTCGTCCGAACCCCTGATAGCTCCCCGAGGGAACCTACCCTATGAGTCAACTGTGTGAGGAGTTCGAGCAATGAGGAGAATTGTGGAATGTGTGCCTAACTTCAGCGAGGGAAGGCGCAAGGAGGTGGTGGACGAAATCGTCAAGGCAATCACCTCGGTCAGCGGCGCCAGTCTCCTGGACATAGAGATGGATGCTGACCACAACCGCTCAGTGGTAACCTTTGCCGGGAGGCCTCGGGCGGTAGAGGAAGCCGCTTTTCGAAGCATTCAGCGGGCAGCGGAACTGATAGACATGGATGAGCACGAAGGAGAGCACCCCCGCATAGGCGCCGCCGATGTGATCCCTTTCGTGCCGATCTCTGGGGTGACCATGGACCAGTGCGTGGAGATGGCGCGACGGTTAGCGGAAAAGGTGGGCAGAGAATTGGACATCCCGGTCTATCTGTACGAGCGCGCAGCCACCAGGCCCGACAGGGTGAACCTAGCCGACATCCGGCGAGGGGAATACGAGGCTCTCAAGAAAGAAATCGCCACACAGGCCCATAGGGAACCGGATTTTGGGCCCCGGCGATTGGGCAAAGCTGGGGCTTCGGTCATTGGGGCCAGGGAGGCGCTGATCGCCTACAACGTGTACTTGAACACCGACGACTTGGAGATCGCACAGGCCATCGCCCGGGCTGTGCGCCATTCCAGCGGCGGATTGCGTTATGTCAAGGCACTGGGGCTGGAGATCGAACAGCGAGGCCTGGTACAAGTGTCGATGAACCTGACTGACTACGCGCGCACGCCGGTTCACCGGGTCTTCGAGTTGATCAAGAGAGAGGCAGCCCGCCACGGGGTTAGCGTCGTGAGCAGTGAGATCGTAGGCCTCATACCTCGGCAGGCTCTACTGGACGCAGCCGAGTTCTATCTGCAAATAGAGAGTTTCACCACCAAGATGGTGTTGGAGGACCATCTGGAAGCCCCAGGGGCAACTCCGGAGACCTTCCTTGATGAGGTGGCAGCACCGACCCCAACCCCTGGAGGGGGGAGTGGGGCAGCCCTGGCAGGGGCGTTGGCAGCCGCCCTGACCAGCATGGTTTGCAGTCTGACGCTGAGCCGTGAGGGTGAAGCTACACACACTGACGAACTAACATCGCTCCTCGAGACGGCTGAGGCGCAGAGACACGAACTGACGGCCCTAGTGGACGAGGATGCCAGGGCCTACCAGAAGGTGTTGCGCGCGTATCGGTTGCCGAAAGCCTCTGCTAGGGAGAAGCAGGAGCGATCGAGAGCCGTCAAGCAGGCACTGGAAGAGGCTACTAGAGTGCCCCTGAAGGTCGCCGAGGGAGCAGTCAAGGTACTGGAACTGGTGCCGTCTGTTCTGGAGACTGGCATGCCCAGCGCCGCCAGCGATGTGGGTGTAGCGGCGTACATGGCTCATGCGGCGCTCAAGGGAGCGGCCCTCAACGTACGCACCAATCTGAACTCGCTGCGGGACCCAGTCCTGAGCGAAAGCCACCAACGGCAACTCTCCTCCTTGGAAGCTCTTGCCGAGGAGTTGATGAGCGCAGTGGAGGAGGATCTTGCCGAAAGGATTTGACAGGAGGCGAGGACGGAAGACACCGAGGAGGTTGCCACACCTCATCGGCGGCCTTCTCCTCGGCCTGACCGTGATCGCCGTCGTTTGCTTCGCGGCCACGTACCGCTCCATAGACGAACTGGGGCACAGAGACGAGACCCGCTCAGCCGATGTGATCATCGTGTTGGGAGCGGCGGTATGGCCTGATGAGGAGCCGGGCCCATCGTTGAAGGCCCGTACCGAGCGCGCTATCGAACTGTATCGAGAGGGATATGCCTCCCATCTGATCCCGTCGGGTGGCCTGGGCCGCCACCCGCCCGAGGAGGCGGAGGTGATGCGCCGTCTGGCCCTGGAGGCGGGGATACCATCTGAGGCGCTCTTTCTGGAAAAGGAATCGCATTCCACCTGGGAGAACCTGCTCGGTGCCAGGAACATCATGCAGGAAAGGGGATGGGATACGGCGGTCATCGTAAGCGATCCTTTCCACATGAAACGCGCGCTTCTGATGGCGGAAGATCTTGGCTTGACGGCTCATGGCTCGCCTGTGGAGAACAGTCCAAACTACAGTGTCCCCGTTCGACGGCTCTTCTACACCTCGCGGGAGGTCTTGGCCCTATGGTGGTATCTGGTGCAGCGCTCATGGAGCACAGTCTGAGGGGGTGAGATGTAGTGATGACAGCGAAAGAGCTCTTCATCAAGGAAGGCCGCCTGCGCCCCACGTGGCGGGTGGTGTGCTACACCTTTGCTCTTCTGCTGGGCTCAGTAGTAGTCCAGATACCCATCGCCATACTGGTGGTAGCGGTGCTCTTTTCGAACATGATCGACGAGAATGCGCTGCTAGGGGTGCTTTTCTCCCTTCCTGTGCTAATCGTAGTATCGCTGGCTAATGTAGCCTTCATACTGCCCCTCACCTACCTCTTCCGCCGTTTCCTCGATGGAGATACCCTGCTCAACCTGGGCGTTCACAGGAAGGCTGGATGGCTGAGGGAGATACTGGGCGGACTCTTGCTGGGAGTACTGCTCATCGGGCTCATCTTCATCGTGGAATGGGGTGCAGGTTGGCTGGAAGTGCAAGGCTTCGCCTGGCAGGTTCAATCTCCGACCTCAGTAGTGGTAGGTCTCTTAGGCTATCTCATACTTATGACCTCGGTCGCTTTCTACGAGGAGCTGTCCTTTCGAGGCTACATTCTGCAAAACCTGAATGCAGAATGGGGAGCCATCGTCGGCCTCATCGCTTCCTCGATCCTCTTCAGCTTGTTTCATGGCCTCAATCCGTACGTCAGTTGGCTGGCCTTGGTCAATATCTTCCTCGCAGGGGTGCTCCTGGCCGTCTGCTACCTCGTCACCGAGAAGTTGTGGCTGCCCATAGCCTTCCACTTCTCTTGGAACTTCGTGCAAGGCCCCGTTCTGTCTTTCCCCGTCAGCGGGTTGGAGACCGGCGGCCTGCTTCTCACCGAGACTGGAGGAAGCTCCCTGATTAGCGGAGGAGCCTTCGGCCCTGAAGCCGGTTTGATAGGTAGCACCGCCATATCTCTCGGACTGCTCGTCCTGCTACTGTGGCGGAGAAGGCAAGTATGAAGCAGAAAGCTTCTCAGTGCTTAGTCCTGACATTGACTCTTATTGTGACCTCCTGTATTGCGACCCCCTCACCCGCTGAAACGCCTACACACCCAAGCACACCTCTTCCGACTCCGACGCTACGGGGCGCAACCGGTCCGACTGCCACAGTCGCTGGAGACAAGGTGATGGATGCCTTATCCCTTGATTCCCTGCTGAGGTATGTGGAGAGCCTCACTGAGATCCAGCCCTATTCAGGTTGGCGCAATTCCGCCAGCACCGGCGAAGAGGAGGCGGTGAGGTACGTGGCCCGCGTGCTTGACTCCTTCGCACGGTTGGAGGAGATGGGCATGACTGTGGAGCAGGAAGACTTCCGCGTCTTCATGGCTACGGAGATCTGGCAG
>NJBK01000012.1 GCA_005223035.1 Chloroflexi bacterium B3_Chlor | reverse complement strand
GTTCGGGTAGGGGCGTAGCCTGCGCGTGGATGCTGTGCACAATGTCCCAAACCGGGTGGAGCCCCTTTCGGCTTAGTAGTGAGTCTGCAAAGCCTGGGAGGGCACTAGCTTAGCAAGCCAACTAGAGAATGTCTGCCGACGGGGATTCGAAATAGAGGCCCCATTGTTCTGCGATGAGATTGTGCTGAGGCGTTAGGACACTTCTCGCCGTTCGTCAGACCCGCCTGAACTACTGTGGTTGGAAGCCAATGGAATCAATAAACTCTTGGGTCAAGGGCACACGCTCATCCGCTAGCTGCCACAGCTCATTGTGGGGAGGATTCTTCGTCCCATGATAGAGCCACACAACGACTCCCTCGTTTCTCGCCACGTTTACGGGCGGGATGAAGTCACTATCTCCCGTTACCAATATGGCGTCCGAAATCTGTCGTCTGGCGCTCAAAAGTGTCAGGTCAACGGCGAGCATAACATCGACACGCTTTTGCTGTAGGATAGGACTACCGTCATCTCGCGTCCCGCGAAACTCTAGTCTTCCTTCTCGAACCTCATAGCGTGGGATTCGACGGAGGGCGTGGAAGAACGCCTGCATCTTCCCAAATCTCTCCGACTCCTCAACTGTGGGCGGGTCACTCTGATAAGGCAAGCAATGGTAATAATAGGTTCTGAGGATCTCTTTTTCGCCTGCCAAGCCTTCAGAGAGTTTTGCGTAGTCGATTTTCGCCAATTGAAAGTCATCTCGAAGCGTGTAATCGAGATATCCACCATCGATGAATATCGCGACTCTTCCCACAACGACCTCCCCCTAGCACACCGGCCACCTGACGGTGGCCGGTAGAGCATACATGCCTGACATCCCTCTAGAGGAACGCCAGGGCGCATTCACATGACTCATTATACACCAAAATCTCAGCGCTGTCAAGACCAATGCAACCAAGAGAATGGAAGTCGATTCTGGAAAGGGCGCGCGCCGCTGGATACGAAAAGGAAGGTGCTGGCGGTTTTCTCCTTCGTCCTGCTTTTCCTCCTGGGCACCCCTCGCCCCTTTGGCTAGGGTTGTATCTTGTCTCTGCGCATTGTGGACAAGACTCCGGGTCCCCTGAGGCATGTTTCAGCCTAGTCGTGCGTCTGTGAAGTTGGGGATCGTGAAGCCTAAGCCCCGACATGCTTTGAGAGTGGGCGACGACCCAATCGCCGTGACACGACTCTTTCGATTTTCCGCCTTCGGCTGTATGATCAATCTGATAGCAGGGAATGTCTGTCCGGTTGACCGCTGGGCCGGCTCCAGTCGAGAATGAATAGCCAATAGCTGACGGGGCGCAAGTGGGGCAGAGGAACTGCAGCACCCGGTGGGAGTCGGAACCAAAGGATCAATGACCTCGGAGGCGTACAGCCGGAGAAGAAGCTTGGAACTGTCACGATGTAGTTGACATTACTCAGACTGTGGTATACAATAGAGGTAGTTATGCCATATCAGTAAGAATACCATCACTAGTGCTAATTAGTACAACACCCGTTCTTCGCAGTTATCTTCGTACTCACTCGGGTGAGGGAAGAGGAGAACTTGAAGGGTGCGATCAGAGGCGATAGGCGCTGCGGACCCATAATCCGTTGGGTGTCCTCCTCACTAGCGTTCCGCTCGCAGCAGAGTCTACCACGTATCAACTCAGAAGGCAGACCGACAATCTGCGAAGAAGCGCGTGCTAGCAAGAGTTTGCCATAGGCAAGCTCTTCCGTTGATTCCGTGAATTGACATCTGGCATAATCATTGGGGAAAGGTTCGCCTGATGTGCGACCGGGGTGTTTAGGCCGAAGAATGCTCCCATGATCCGTAGTCAGATGCCCGACAAACGATGATCATTTCTGCAGACGCTGCGCTCAACAAGGGAGGAAGGTTACATGCCACAGGAAAACAGAACAACGGCCAAATCAAGAAAGTATCTCAGCCAATCCGATGTTCCGAGAACAAGTTTGGACCAAGCCCTTCGCATACCAAAGGCAATAGCCAACAACTACGCATTCGATGACACGCCTCCCCTAAAAGTTGCGCAAGCGATGAACCTGGAGCCGAGTTCAAGCTATTTCAGAATACTCTGTGGTGCAGCCATCGCCTACGGGCTAACCCATGGCGGAGCCTCGGCGAAGCTCATTCAGGTTCAGCCATTGGCCACACGGATTCTTACACCGCTCGAAGAAGGCGATGACTCGAGAGCCCGCAGAGAAGCGCTGCTCACACCCCGCATTGTCGGTGAATTCCTTCGCAAGTATGAGGGCTCCCCCCTTCCCAGGGAACACATTGCCGTCAATGTTCTCGTTGACATGGGCGTCCCAAGAGACAGGGCAAAAGATGCCCTTTCTCTCATCCTTGAGGGCGCAGAATCTGTTGGATTCCTAGCAGATATCAAGGGCAAAAGGTATGTCGATCTTTCTGCCGTCGAACACCCACCAGAGATCGAGCAACCACCCGGCGCTGCACCCCCCTCCAAGCCTTCCACGGTTGTCGAAGAACAACCAATAGTGGATGAATCTCCTCAACCGTCTCCAGACGATAAGCCTATCTTCGCTGCGAGAAAGAAGCGGGTGTTCGTTGCCCACGGCAAAGAGAAGGGTCTCGTGGGGCCAATTAAGAAACTCTTGAGCTTCGGAGAACTTGAGGCAGTGGTCGCTGCCGATAGGCAAACTGTCTCACAGCCCGTCCCCGACAAAGTAATGAATGACATGCGCATGTGTGGTGCCGCAATAATCCACGTGAAGGAAGATATGACACTGATCAACACGGACGCGGAGGAGCACAAGGTTCTCAACCCAAATGTCTTGATTGAGATCGGTGCTGCCATGGCGTTGTATGGGCGTCGGTTTATTCTCCTAGTGAGGGAGGGTATTAGCCTTCCTTCAAATGTCGAGGGCCTCTACGAGGTCAGGTATACGGGTGGGACACTTGACGGCGATGCCACAATTAGGCTGCTTGAGGCCATAAACGACATTAAGACCCATACACTACCAGGCGAGGAGCCTGACCAATCGCTGTAGCGGACCGCGCCGCTTTCGCACCACCATCATGAGGAGAGAGACAACGTCAGACAACTACCCTCCGTAGCTCAAGAGATAGGCGCTGAAGTCATCCGAGCCCCTGTGCGCCATCCCAGGGCGTCAGGGAGGCTGCCTATGTCTGGATGCTGTAGAAAGCCTCCATACCGGGGTACCAGGCCGTCTCCTCCAGCTCCTCCTCGATCCTCAAGAGTTGGTTGTACTTGGCCACTCGCTCGCCACGGCAGGGGGCGCCGGTCTTTATCTGACCCGCGTTCAGCGCCACCGCCAGATCAGCGATGGTGGTGTCCTCTGTCTCGCCGCTACGGTGGGAGATCACCGTCGTCCACCCCGCTCGCCTGGCCATCTCCACAGCGGCGATGGTCTCGCTCAACGTGCCTATCTGATTCAGCTTGATGAGGATGGAGTTGGCGGCCTTCTCCTCGATGCCCCGGCGGAGTCGCTCCACGTTGGTTGCGAAGAGGTCATCCCCGACTATCTGAATCCGGTCGCCGATGCTCTCCATCAGTAGCTTCCACGCTTGCCAATCGTCCTCGGCCAGACCGTCCTCGATGGAGATGATGGGGTACTTGTCCGTCCAATCGCGATAGAAGTCGATCATCTCTGCGCCTGTGAGCTTCTCCCCCTCTTTGCGCAGATGATATTTCCCATCCTCGTAGAATTCCGAGGCCGCGGGATCGAGGGCGATGTGTATGTCCTGACCGGCTTCATATCCCGCTCCTTCGATTGCTTCGAGTATGACCTCAATCGCCTCCTCGTTGGATCCCAGCGATGGAGCGAAGCCTCCCTCGTCTCCCACACCGGTACTGTAGCCTTTCGCTCTCAACACCTTCCTCAGGTTATGATACGTCTCGGTCCCCCAGCGGAGTGCCTCCCGAAAACTGGAGGCGCCGGTGGGCATCACCATAAACTCCTGCAGGTCGGTGGAATCCTCGGCGTGTCTGCCTCCATTGAGGATGTTCATCATCGGCACGGGCAGGGTCTTGCCCACTACGCCGCCGAGGTATCGGTAGAGCGGCAACTCCAAAGCACTAGCCGCTGCCCTGGCGACAGCGAGCGATACGCCCAGGATGGCATTGCCGCCCAGTCTCGACTTGTTGGGCGTGCCGTCCAGTTCAACCAGGAATTGATCAATCCCCTGTTGATCAAAGGCGCTCCAGCCGACAAGTTGTCCCGCTATCTCCTCATTGACGTTCTCGACGGCTGTCAGCACGCCCTTGCCTCCATACCGTTGCGGGTCGTCATCGCGCAGCTCGAGACACTCGTGGGCTCCGGTGGAGGCCCCCGACGGAACTATGGCCCGTCCCACCGAGCCGTCGATCAGGTAAACTTCCACTTCCACGGTGGGGTTGCCGCGGGAATCCAGTACCTCCCGTGCCAGGATGTCCTCTATGATGCTCATCGTGAATCTCCTTCCGTTTAGACCGGCAGCCTATTTCAGTCCCAAAGTGACATAAAGGCTGGTGAAATCGAAGTGCTCGTCGAGAAGTTCCTCGAAGCGTTCTATCTTCTTCTCCTGTTGGAAACGGGCCCTGCCGAAAAAGCGTTCGACGATCTCCACGGTAGTCAGGGTATCGTGCTTGCTGACGATGATGGGCACACCGCTCTCCTTTGCAACACCCAGGATCATGTCCTGCGGACGGAGATTTCCCGTCAGGATGAGGCATTTGGTGGAGGTCTGCAGCGCTGCCAGTTGGATATCAGACCTGTCACCACCGGTGATGACTGCCTTGTTGGGCTTGCGGCGGAAGTAGCTGAGGGCGATATCACTGGTCATGGCTCCAACCATCAAGTTCTCCACCAACTCCCCGCCCTTGTCAGCGCGGGCAATTATGTCCACCTCCAGGGCCTGTGCCAGTTCGCTGACACTGACGGACATGAGGAATCTGTCCTCAGGGAGTATGCCATAGACCAATATGCCTTCCCTTTGGAGGTAGGGCTTGGCTATCTCCTGTGCCGAGTCCGTCAGTCGCTGAGAGACGCTGTTCATGACGGCACCGACCATGGAGTCGCCCAGTATGCCCCGGTAGAACAACACCGGATCCAAGGTTAGCAAGCCGACGTATCTGATAACCGTCAGGGATTTCGCGTCCAGTAACTGACAGACCTCGTTGGCGGGGAGCCCCACCAGTCCACCTGCGCTCAGACGGTCCACGCCTTCTAACAGCATCACGTCCTTGTCTCCTGCAACGCGAGTGTGGGTTTCCAGGAGCCTCTGAGGGTAGTCCAGCCACTTTTGCTGCTTCATGATGGATTCTACGGCAAGGGGGTCCAGAGGTATGGGCACCAGATCGGACATCGGTTCCTGCAGTTCAAGCTCCTTCTTGATGAACTGCGCATCCTCATCAACGATCACACCCTCGAGAGGTCTGGCGGTTAAGCTGATAGGTTTCATGTAACCTACGGAGAAACCATCCCTCTGTAGCCGTTTCCCCAAGCCTACGCAGAGGGCGGTTTTCCCTGATGCGCTTTCTGTTGACGCGACGTATAGTGTTGCCATCGAGCTACCTCTCTTCCCTCTTGCATGGCCAACCCGCGTGGTACAAGGCTTTCCCTCCAGCAGGGTGCGTCCCAAGTTTGTAGCGCCAAACATCGAAGTTTCCTGAGTCGGCCGAACCGTAGTGAAGGCCGTATCGAAGGATGCGGCAAACGTGACCAGTCGCTGTAAACCCGCACCCTGCGATAGGCGCTCCACGTTGTTCCGCGCTACTCAGGATGCTAGACTGGGCGGACTGAAAGCTTGCATTACCTGTGTGGCTAACCATTGTCCCGAACTCCCGCCAATTCTGGGATGCAGCCCCTCCAGCAAAACAGCCTTGAATCCGCGTCAGGCCAGTACGAGGCGCATGTCTATGGCCACTGCTCCTTTGCCCTCCTCGTGGACGATCAGCGGATTGACATCCAGTTCCACAATCTCAGGAAAATCCACCGCCAGCTGAGAGACCCGTAGCATACAGTCTGCGATGGCCTCCAAATCCGATGGTTTCTCGCCCCGAAGCCCCCGCAGCAAGGGGTAAGACCTCAGCTCGGTGATCATCTCCTCGGCCTCCCAGCGAGTTATGGGAGCGATGCGGAAACTAACATCCTTGAGGACCTCGACGTAGATGCCTCCCAGCCCCAAGAGCAATAACGGTCCGAACTGGGGATCGCGATTGATGCCTATGATGACCTCCTTGCCCTGGGGGACCATTCTCTGTACCAGGGCACCCCAGATGTCGGCCTCGGGCATATATCGGCTGGCGCGATACATCAGCAAGTCGAAGGTATCCCTGACGTCGCTATCTCCCATCAGATTGAGCTTCACGCCACCGATATCGGTCTTGTGAAGGATGTCGGGAGAGGCTATCTTCATGACCACTGGATAACCGATTCTTTGCGCTATTTCGACAGCCTCATCTGGATCATGGGCTAGCTGCGCCTGAGGAATAGTTATGCCATAGGCTTCCATGATCTGTCTCGCTTCGGCATCTCCGACCGTGAGGCGACCGTCGGCCCGCACCTGCGCCAGTGCGCCCTCTACCTGATCACGGCGGACATCGAACTTCTCAATCTCCCTGGGAGGCCGTTCCAACCATCGCCAGCGTCCCACCATGGCCCTCATGGCATTCACAGCCCGTTCCGGGTAATGATAGTTCGGAATCTTGCGATCGCGAAGGATCTCGATGCCGACTTGGGTCGTATGCTGCCCCATGAAGCAGGGCAGCACAGGCTTGTCATGTCCTTGCACTACATCAGCGATGACATTTGCGGTCTCCGCCACCTTAGTCACTGCCTGCGGAATGAGGATGGCGATCACGCCATCCACGTTCTCATCGCGCAACACGGTATCCAGGGCAAACCTGTATCTCTCTTCGTCAGCATCACCTCGCACATCCACAGGATTCAGGGCGCTGGATCCGGGTGGGAGGCGAGTCTGCAACAGTTCTATAGTCTCTCTTTCAAGGGAGGCCAGGCGCAGTTGCGCTCGATCGAGGGCATCTGTAGCCATGATCGCAGCACCACCGGCGTTGCTGACCACAGCGATGCTATCGCCCTTGAGCGGTGGGGCTTGGGCGAAGGCGTGGGCATAGTCAAACAACTCTTCCACCGAGTCAGCTCTTGTTACCCCTGCTTGCTTGAAAGCGGCGTCGTACGCTCTCTCTGAGCCTGCCAACGTGCCCGTATGGGAGGAGACGGCACGGGCGCCGGCGTCGCTGGTGCCCGCTTTGATGGCGATGATGGGGGTGTCCCTCGTGACCTGCTGAGCGATTTCCATGAACTGCGCCCCGTCGGTGATGCCTTCCAGATAGGCCACGATGACCTTCGAATAAGGATCCTCGTCCCATAATTGCAGAAGGTCCGTTTCATCGATATCGGCCTTGTTGCCCAAGCTCACGAAACGGGAGAAGCCCACCTCCTCACCCAGGGCCCAATCGAGGATGGCGATCAATAGGGCGCCAGACTGGGACATCATGGCTATGTCACCTCGGCGAGGCATCCCCCTGGCGAAGGTTGCGTTAAGGGGGCAGATAGTGTCAATGACTCCTAGGCAGTTGGGGCCCAACATGCGCATGTTGTAGCGTCGGATGATCTCGAGCAGCTCATTCTCCTTCTTGATGCCCTCGCCGCCCATCTCGCGGAAACCTGCGGTGATGACGATTACGCCCTTGACGCCCTTTTGCCCACACTCTTCCAGAACGGCGGCCACGAATCGGTCAGGTACGACGATCACCGTCAGGTCTATGTCACCGGCGACGGCCAGGACGCTGGGATAGGCGCGTTGGCCAAGTATCTCCTCGGCCTTGGGGTTGATAGGGTAGACCTGGCCTTCGTAGCCACATTCGAGAAGATTCTTGAGGACGGCGTGACCAAGCTTGTTCTCGTCTCGAGAGGCGCCTATGATGGCCACGGAGGCGGGGCAGTAGAAAGGTTCCAGCACCTGTTGCGTTCTCCCTGATCTCCGGTCCTAGTCGACCTAATGCCTTGCAGCAATAGCAAGCCACCCACTCTGGTCATTAAGCGGTGTCGGCTTGGCGAAAGAGCAATATCATCTCTGAACCTAGCACGTACCTGGCATCCAGGAGGAGAAAGCCGAACTCCTCCATGGACCGCACCAATTCTTCCTTCTTATACTGCGTCATGTGCTCATCGGCATACCCGCCAGGTATCAGGCGGTGATATAAGCCCTCAATGATGCGCCAGGATAACCTTCCATAGTCGGGCGTTCCTAGAATCAGCCGACCATCGTCCTTCAGAACGCGTCGCATCTCCAGAAAGGGCTTGTCGCTGGCGGGGATGTGTTCTATCACCTCGGACGAAATCACGCAATCGAAAGTGGCATCCGAGAAGGGCAGATCGAAAATAGAGGCGTTGACTAGAGGTTTGCCATACTTCCTGGACCACCTCAGCTTCCTGAGGAGGATGTCAACTCCTACCACTTGCTCCAGGCTGGCGAGTATCCTGCTTGACCCGCATCCTATGTCTAGGCATGAGCCGGCACTGGCGGCAAACTCAGTGACTATGCGATGTCTCTCTCGCTGCCAGTACCTCTGTGGCGGAATGCGACTCTCGAAGGCCCGGTCATCGTAGTCAGCACACAGGACCGAGTTTCTCAATTCCCACATGCGGCGGAACGTCCGCAGATAGGCAAGACCGAACCTGAGGAGGCTGATGTGAGAATCCCCTCGCTGTCTTGGAAGATATTGAAAAGGGATTTCTTTGATCCTCCACCCTTGGGCATAGCAGCGGATGAGAATCTCCTCCAAGACGTCGAAGTCGGAGCTCTCGATGGGCATGTTCTTCACCGTTGAGGAACGGTACAGGCGGAAGCCGCTGGAAATGTCGTGGAGCGGTAAGGATAGGCCCTTGGTAAAAGACCTGTTCAGGATGATGCTGAGCACCTTCCGGACGAAGGGCATCTGTGCTGAGCCCTTTGGAACATATCGTGAGGCGACGATGACCTCTGCCTCTTGCCTCGCCTCCCACATCGGCTGGATGAAATCGGGATCATGGGATAGGTCGGCGTCAAGTGTCAGGATGTACTTGCCATTCGCCATCCGGAAGCCAGCCTTCAGCGCTCCACCATAACCTGGCTCCTGCTGCACTATGATTCTTGCGTCCAGGCTGCTGGCAACCTCCGCTGTGTCATCCGTGGATCCCCCATCCACCACGATGGTCTCATACCCTTCTGTCCCCAGAGCTGAGACAACTCGGTGGAGCCGGGGTAGGAGCAGCCTTAGATTGCTCCCCTCGTTGAGAGCTGGGATGACAATGCTCATCTGCATCGGAGGATTCCTGAGTGGGCAGTATTGCGCATGGGATGAAGCAGTGACATTATACGACATAGGGGCCTGGGAGTCAATCCTGAACGGAGTAGAGGCAGGAGGGTTGGTCAGGAGGCCCCTGACTGTATCTTTGCAGGATCTGCAGACCTTACCCAAGACTTCGTCGCGAAGTCTCAAGGCTTGTCGACGACCCTGTCATCTGCTCAGCGTCTCCAGGTGGGGTGAGCACCCCCTGCGAGGGGTCTTTCTGCCCTGGTCAATGGGGCTCTATCTCGCGTCCAACCGAGCCCAGAATGAAGGACGGTGAGTGAGGCCACGCAGCCGAACCCCAGGGCGTAAAGCATGAGGAACGGTATGGCGAAGTAATTGCCTTGCTGCAAGGCTACGACGACTCCCAGTAAGGCGTACAATGCCCCTAGCATCTCCCCCAAAGCCGTCCAGTCAAAGGACAAAGCGTACCTACTGCTTCTCCAGTCGTCTCGATGCTTCTCCAGGCTGAACTTGGGTGTGCGGCCAAACTTCTCGGTTTTCCCCCTTACCTCCTCGTACATGGCTCTGGCGTTGCTCAGCGTCAGCCCGGTGCCCAGAAGAACCAGAAGAGGGAAGTATCGCATCCGTTTGAGCCAGTCGGAATACAGGGTTTGCTGCGCCAGTGCGTACAGGGTCGGCGGTCCCAGACTGGCGAGACTCAGATAAGTCAACGGAAAGGCAACGGGTTGTCGCACAATCAGCAAAGGGACCGAGAGGAGCAGGATCAGTAGCATCAAGGGATGAACAAGATAACTGCTCAGATGAATGAGGCCCTGAAGGCGCTTGAAGGGCGAGACGGGTGCCCTGAGGATTGGACGCCAGAGCTTGATGGCGCACCTGATCGAACCCCTGGCCCAACGAGCTTGCTGCCGCTTGAAGGCATGGATCTGAGGGGGGATCTCCGCCGGGCAGATTACATCCTGCAGGTAGAGCGGTTCCCAGCCTGCCAATTGAGCCCTGTAGCTCAGGTCCAGGTCCTCGCAGAGAGTATCTCCTTGCCAGCCCCCAGCATCCTCGATGCACTCCTTGCGCCAGACACCGGCGGAACCGTTGAAGTTGAGGAAAAGGCCCGTGCGGTGCCGGGCGGTCTGCTCCACGCCGAAATGGCCATCCAACGCTATGGCCTGAGCGCGGGTCAGGGGTGAATAGGCGCGGTTGATGTGCCCCCATCGGGTTTGAAGGAACCCCAGGCGCCTGTGCGAAAGAAAGTAGGGGATGGTCTTCAAGAGGAAGTCTGGAGGAGGGAGAAAGTCCGCATCAAACAGGGCGATGAATTCCCCCTTGGCCCTCTTCATGCTCTCTCGCAATGCCCCCGCCTTGAAATCGGCCCGGCTATCGCGATGGATCAGTTCTATGTCTACCCCTTGAGCGCGATGATATGCCACCCTGGCCTGGGCCAGGGGCGTTGTTTCGTCGGTCGAATCATCCAAGACCTGGATCTGGAGCTTGTCCTGCGGATACGTCAGTTGGACTGCGTTGTCTATCAAACGTTCTATGACGTGTGCCTCGTTGAACACGGGCAATTGAACGGTCACGTCTGGAAAGCTCCTCAACGTTGGATTGGAGAGCTTGTCCTTTCGATGCCGCAAGTGCAGGAAGGTCAACACGAAGTAGTTCAGCGAGTAGAGGACCAGCCAGACTGCCCCCAGGGCATAGATTATGCTCAGAACAACCACAGTATGCACTCCTCATGTGTCGCTAGGTCGAGCAACAATTGGACAAGTATAGCATCTTCGCCCGTCGACCGCAAACGTAGGACAGGTTGCCAACCTGCCCTACGGCACTGCGGTTCACCCCCAGGCGTGGGGGCAAAACGCTACGGAGTTCACTTGGCCTCGCAGGATGGATAGCAGACCTCCGGGGCCTGGGACAATCCGTCGTGCAGCAGGGCTCGCAGTGCACCGCTGGGTTCGGGAAGCGTTTTTCCACACCGTGTTGGAGGCAGACTTGACAACTTCTTGAAAATGTAGTATAGTATCCTAGGTATATAGATAGTCTATGTACTAGACGAACACACGATTCTGCTTCGCTGGGATTCGCGTCGCCACACGTATCATGTGAGGACCTATTCGATGAGGAACATTGGTTTGATGCTTGCAGGAAGCTTGGGAGCGATAGCTCTGGGGCTTCCATATATCTACATATCTATCTATCGTGCTCTCGGGCCAGCCGAGGCTGAATTCTATGATTACGTGCTATTGTGGGGCCGGGTCTCCTTGTACACGGGTATCGTTCTTGCCATCCTTTCCCTGGCGTTAGGACTTCGACGGGCAAGACCCTTCAAGCTCATCTTAGGACTGGGGTACTCTCTCTTGACGCTCTTGCAGCTACCCCCAATCTACGGTTGGTTTGCAGGTCACGGTTATGGGATCTCAGACCATCCAGGTTCATTTGTCATACACTGGAGGTATGGAATTCCTCACGTCATACTGCTGGCTATTGGCGCCCTCATCCTGTACTGCATTCTTCGTGACCTCAGCTATGAAGGGGTTACAACAACGCGCAAGTTGCTACTGATAGCGATCATTATCTATCTGGTCCCTGGCTTGGTGTTTGCAGTGTGGGTTCAGCTACTGGCTGACCCAGACGATCCATCGCACATGCCGGTCTGGGCTCCTGGCCTATCGTTGGGTCAGCGGGTGATGGCCGCTCTCTGGATGGTGCCATCTGTGCTGTTGTGGCCAGTGTTCTTGCCACCGACCATTTACTGGTGGCTGATCAGGGGAGCGTGTGGTTGAGTGATAACGGTCTAGGCGGCTGGCGTCCCAATTTGACGCTTGTTCCGCACCGGACGCTGTCGGACACCGGGAACAGCTAGAAGCCAGAGGTTACCCTCGCTGGACAGAGCCCCGCAAGCTGCACCATCGCCGGGAAAACAAAGTTGGAGGACAGGGTCATGGAGAGAGATTTCAGGAAGGGCAGTAGCAGGGTGCTGATTCTGAACATGTTGGCCGAGAGGCCCATGTATGGGTATCAGATCGCCAAGGAGCTGAAGCATCGTAGCGACGGCTATTTCTCTTTCAAAGAGGGTACGTTGTACCCTGCCTTGCATCGAATGGAGAAAGACGGCCTCTTGAGGAGCGAGTGGCAGGTTGTGGAGAAAGGGCCTTCTCGCAAGTATTACCACATCACTGAGGAAGGGAGAAGGGCGCTGGCCCATTCAGCGAAAGAGTGGGCGACCTTCTCTCAGAGGCTACTGAGCATCCTTGGTGAGGGAGGCACCGAGCCAGTTTCTGGCTAGTTCCTATTGCCAAGCGTGCGGAGGGAACAGTCATGCGCACTTGCCTCACCAAGGCCGAGGACGTGTGCCGCGAAAGAAGGTTGAAATGCGGAATTCCTCATCCACCCCCACGCACTGGATGAAAGTTGGATTGGCCATATTGCCTGGATTGTTCGCCATTGGCACCAGTACTGGCCTTTTCCAGGCGGTCTTCGGGACGAGCTTCGGGCACGCCCTCGAGCAAGGTGGCTTCGTCGCTTTGTGTGTCCTGGTGATTGGGATGGGGTTTGCCCGCGAGCGCCGGATTGCGGTCTGGAGCTTTCCCGCATTGGGAATACTGCTCTTCCCTCTATCGGCAATATACGTCTGTATATCGTGGTGGGTGCGCCTCCCTTTTGTAGACGGAGCCAGCCTAATATGGTTCATTAGGGCTTTTTACGTGTTGCTGGCTGTGGTTGCCGGAATTGGCGGCTTCGCCGTGTGCCGTGTTTACAGACAGCACAGGACCCGCCTTCCTCGGCTGGCATGGGTCCTTCTTGGCCTCGTGATTCTGGAGGCCACGGCTGGCGTTATCACTCCAACCATTGCCGATGGCAGTGCCAATAAGTGGGCGGCTCTTTCGGTTATGCTACCGGGCACACTGTTGGTAATAGGTGTGATTCTGCTGCCCGTTGCGATAGGCTTGCCGCTGGCTCGGCGCAACGGTTTACTGGCGGGGCTCGTCGTCGTTGCTGCCGACTTTGTTCTGGTAGACTGGATCTTGGATCCTGCTTACGGATTGGTGATATGGGCGTCCAACCCGACAATTGTGACGCTGGTATCTGTTATCCCTGCGGTATTCTTTCTCGTGGTTTCGCCCATCTGCGTATTGGCCTCCCGCTCGACGCGGGGGCGCGTTTGGGGGTTGTTACTGCCAGTGTTTGTCGCCCTGGTCAGTGTTGAGATCATTAGCGGCAGCGTGCGCCCATACTATTTGCATTGGCTCATGCGGGCCATAGGATCTGCCCAGTTCCTGACGGCATTGGCCCTGGCGGCGGTGATGTATCATTGGATTGGACGCCAAGACCGGCTGACTAACATCAGGCACGGCAGGGGCGCTTTGACCGACGACGCAGCGACGGTAACAGCAGGTAACGTACTGAGCACAATGTAAGGAAACGAGCACTGCGGCCGCGAGCGCATTGGATAAGGAGCCACGGGAGGTTTCCAGGGCGAGGGCCGGTCTTTCTACGTTGTGGAGTTGCTTAGGCGATGAACGAGGAATTGGAAAAGTATCTGGCCGAGATAGCCAACCAGCTGAGCGTTGATCCCGTAACCGAGAAAGAGATTCTGGACGAGATACGTTCACCTGGAGGAAGCTATGGCTGAGCTGCAAGAAGAGGGACTGTGTGAGGGGGAGAGCCTGGCACAAGTGACAGACAACTTCGGCGAACCCCGGGAGGTCGGAAGAATGCTGGGGCGTTTGCACAATGACTCGGATTGGGTGAAAGTTGGATTGGCTATCTTGCCTGGACTGTTCGCCATTGGCACCAGTAGTGGCCTTTTCAAGGCGGTCTTCGGGACGAGCATCGGGCACGCTCTCGACGAGAGTGGCTTGATCGCTGTATGTGTGCTGCTGATTGGCGCGGGGCTTGTCCGCAAGCGCCGACTTGCCGTCTGGAGCTTTCCCGCATTGGGCATAATCCTCATAGGTGTATGGCGGTGGATGCCTCCTCCGTTTGTGGACTACACCAGCCCATTTTGGCAAGTCGCAGGCCCTGTACTGATTTTGGTTGTACTTGCTGCAATTGGCGCCTTCGCCGTGTACCGTGTTTACAGACAGCACCGGAGCCGTATTCCTCGACTGACGTGGGTCCTTCTTGGCCTGGTGCTCCTGGTTGTGATGGCTGGCGTTATCACTTCAACCATTGCCGATCGCAATCCGAATAGGTGGACGGCCCTTCTGGCCACGCTACCGCCCACATTCTGGGGGATGGGTTTGATCCTGCTGCCCGTAGCGATAGGCCTGCCGCTGGCTCGGCGTTACGGCTTGCTGGCGGGCCTCATCGTCGTTGCTGCCGAGTTTGTTCTGGTGGACGGGATTTTCGATCCTGCTTACGCATTGGGTTTATGGACGTCCAACGCGACAATTGTGACGCTGGTCTCTGTTATCCCTGCGACATTCTTTCTCGTAGTTTCGCCCATCTGGGTATTGCTCTCGCGCTCGACGCGGGGGCGGGTTTGCGGGTTGTTAGTGCCAGTTTTCATCGCCCTGGTCAGTGGCGAAATCATTAGCGGCACCGTGCGCCCATACTATTTGGATGATTGGCACTGGCTAATGCGGGCCATAGGATCTATCCAGTTCTTGATGGCAGTGGCTCTGGCCGCGGTGATGTATCATTGGATTGGACGCCAAGGCCGGCTGACTAACGTCAGGCACGGGAGGGGCGCTTTGACCGACGACGCGGCGATGGTAACAGGAGATAACCTACTGAGCACACGTTAAGGAAATGAGCAGTCCGGCCACGAGCACATTGGATACGGGGCCACGGGAGGTTTCCAGGGCGAGGGCCGGTCTTTCTACGTTGTGGAGTTGCTTAGGCGATGAACGAGGAATTGGAAAAGTATCTGGCCGAGATAGCCAACCAGCTGAGCGTTGATCCCGTAACCGAGAAAGAGATTCTGTGCGAGATTCGCGTTCACCTGGAAGACGCTGCGGCCGAACTGCAGGAAGGGGGGCTGGATAGCGAGGCGAGCCTAGTGGCGGCCATGGGTAACTTCGGTGATGCACGTGAAGTGGGAAGAATGCTGGCCCTTCTACACTGCGACTCGGCCAATCAGGCAGTCTTGGCCGCCTTCCTACCGGTAGCCTTGGCCTTGACCTTCAAGTGGATCCTGTTGCCCCTGCTAAGCACTTTGGCCCACTGGCAGGGCAGTCCCACACCGTTCGTCTTCGCCTGTTTGGCCATCCTTGCTCTGTTGGTGCCGGGCCTTAGCTTCAGGAACTGGCGCTATGGTTACGGGGTTTGGGCTTTCTTCAGCTTGGTGACCATAGCCCAACTATAGAGGCGGACGAAGAGTTCGCCCACGAGGAGGACAGAAACATGGAACCATTCTACGTTATCGAGCGCATCTTACGCAACCGAGGCGGTTTCTTCGACGAGATAAGGGAGGGCGACGAGCTCGGCCGCAAAACCCGCAACATGCTCATCGGGGCGGTGCTCTTCTTTGCCATCTACGGGGCGGTGCTAGGCATCTCAAACAGCGTCGTGCAGGCGCTTTCCTCGGCCATCAAACTTCCCATCCTCTATCTGATAACCTTAGCCATCTGCCTACCTACCCTCTACTTCTTCAACCTCCTCTTCGGCTCCCGGCTGACGCTCGCGCAGACCTTCGCCCTGATCATGACCGCCATCGCTGTCACCGCGGTGCTGACCCTGTCGTTCGCGCCCATCGCCCTGTTCTTCTGGCTCACTGCGCCTAGCTACCAGTTTTACAAGCTGCTCAACGTGGGCATTCTGACCATCACCGGCGTGGCGGGGTTGAGCTTCCTGTGGCAGGGGATGAGGCATGTACACGAAGGTAAGGGCATGGGGGTCCGGAACTTCATTCTATGGATCTGGATCTTCGTCTACGGGTTCGTGGGAACGCAGATGGCCTGGACCCTGCGCCCCTTCTTCGGCGCTCCCGGCCTGCCCTTCCAGATATTTCGCGACCTGGGGGGCAATTTCTACGTCAATATCCTGCGGTCCATGGTGGATCTGTTGATCTCTATTGTGGGCTGAGAGGGCATCCGACGCTCAACCACGTCGCGGTTTTCGGAGTTGACAACGAGGAACGCAATACTGGGGGCGCCCTGATCATCAGCAACCACAGCGGCAAACCTTTTTCTGGGGCCGGATGCTCCTTATGCTCGGCTTCGTCCTTCTCTCTCTGGATAAGATTCGCGCACGCGCACGCCGGGACGAGGCCGAAGAGGAGAGCGAGGAGGAGATCACGCTTGGTGGCAGCACCCTGGGTCGTGGGATACAGTGGCTGAGGGAGAAGGCCGGGCTGGTGAGGCGCTTCGGGTTCGGTCGCCAGTTGCTGGCAGCCATTTCCCTGCAGAACATGTACGCCAATCTGTGCCGCCTGGCTGGGCAGCGAGGTTATCCCCAGCGTCCAGCTCAGCCCCCCGACGACTATTTACCGGTTCTGGCCGAAGCCTTCGGTGGTCAGCAAGAGGCCCTAGACCGGATCACGGCTGCCTACATGCGGGTGCACTACGGAGATCAGCCGGTCAGCCGCGCTGACCTGGCCCAACTGCGGAGGGACTACGACCGGGTGCGGACGGTGGGGAGGGAGCCCCAGCCGTAGGACAGGTTGGCAACCTGTCCTACAGGAGTTGGCAGAGGTGTTGATCGCGATTGTGGGGCGGCACGAGGCTCAATGGGAGACCTGCGTCGCGATCAATGGGCCAGCATGGACGTCCCTGCGGCTGGGGCTGGCCCTCAATGCGATGAAACACACGTGGCTCAAGGCGTGGTGGAGAACTGAGTCCTGACGCCACCCTCACCAGCGGGAAGCAGGATCATCTCTCGGCTCGGTCGACTTCAATCTCTGCTTCGGCGAGACTCGTCTTGAGCTGTTCCAGCGCGCTGCTTATCTTCCCCTCGACTTCCTCCCTCCCATCGCCGGCGGAAGAGAGGGTGATGAGGATCTCCACCTCGGGCCCGAAGCGCCTGGCGCGGGACTTGATATAGACCGCGGGGTGGGCGTGCACCACCTCCTTCAAGATCGGCGCCAGCGTCGATTCGTCCCCGGAATGGGCGATGATGGCCCTTTCCTGGTAGAAGCTGTCGGCAAACATCGTCATCAGGGTGGGTTGCAGGGTGTCTTCATAGATGCCCTTCAACTCCTCTGGCACGCCGGGTAGGGAGACCAGTATTGACCTGCCTACCTCTAGAATCACCGCTGGAGCCGAGCCTACAGGGTTCGGTACTGGTTTGGCTCCCCGAGGCAGGTAGGCCATCTTCTTCCTGGCCTCGGTGAGAGCTGGGTCCCCAACGTACCGCTTCTTCGCCAACTCCTGATACCTCGTCTTCACCAGAGCCAGCGCTTCGCGGTGCAACTTCAGAGGACAGCCCGTTGCCTCTGCAACCGCTTGTAGGGTGATGTCATCCCCGGTGGGACCCAGCCCGCCCGTAGTGATGATCAACTCCGATCCTCGCTCCAGCGCTGACCTGATTTCGGCGACGATTTCCTCCTGCTCATCTCTCACCATCACCGCCCTCGTCACCTGCCCGCCGACGCCGGTGATCCTCTTGCACAGCCAGTTGGTGTTGGTATCCAGCACATCGCCCAGGAGCAACTCGTTGCCCACGGCGATGATCTCCACCTTCACTTGCTCTGCCATGGTAGGGTTTTTGGTCCTCCTAGTGCTATCTAACGAAGCAACTCATGTGTCTCTAGCTGGCCGACCATCCTCTCCACGTCAGCGTGGCCGAGCAACCCATTCTCTGTCACCAGCCCGCTGACGTACTCCAGAGGCGTGACGTCGAAGTAGTAGTTGAGCACCGTCACCGTCGGAGGGTGATCTTCCCATAGCTCTTGGGAGTTCTTCAACTCTATCTCCATGTGAGGGTAATCCGCGGGCAGGAACTTCTCGGTCCCAGATAGAGCGTAGAAGGGCACTCCCTGGGCAGCCGCTGCTAGTGCCAGTCCGTACGTTCCTATCTTGTTCACCAATCCCCCCGCGGAGACACTGTCCGCCCCCACGATGACCAGATCAATCTTGCTCATGAAATGGGCCGCTGCGGAGTCCGTGATCAATGTGGTTTCGATGTCCTGCTCGGCCAGTTCCCTGGCCAGTTCTCGCCCTTCGTACAAAGGCCTGGATTCGGTGCATAGGACCTTGAAGCTACGCCCCCGCTCCTTGGCCAGGAGGAGGGCTCCCAATACCGTGGAACTGCGCGAGTGCGTCAAGAGGGTGAGGCCGTCAGAGAAGAGAGAAAGCGCTTCCAGAGCGACTTTGTCACGCCTCACGCCCAGATCGGCGGAGAAGCGTCGGGCCGTAGCTTCCAGTGTTCGCCTCGCTTCGCCCACATCCTTCGCTGTCTCGAGCCCTGAGACTACAGCGCTTACCAGGTTGAAAAGGGGAGCCATGGAGGATTGGGCCTTGATCAACTCTCTTCCTGTGCTGAGCAACTCCGAGAGCAGTTGCGAGGTGTCCTGCGCAGTGGTCTGGTCGGCGAGCAGAAGCAGCGCCTCGGCACCCTTCCGGGTCAACTCCACGGCTCCCGAAGTCCTGTCCTCTGCCATCTGACGTATCAGATCTGCGACGGCCGAAGGGATCATCCGTTCATCGCCCGGGCGAGGGAGCCCCGATGCGGAAGACCTTCTCCCGATGTGCTCTCACGTCCCTGGTGGCATTCATCGTGTCGATCACCAATGGGGCATGGGCCACAATCCAATCATAGTCATAGGAGCTGTGACCGGCGACAATGACCACGCAATCGTGAGTCGCCAGGAGTTCCTGAGTTAGAGGCGTCGAGGCGAGGGTCAATTCCTCGTGGTAGAACACGTCTTTCCCCACGGTGAACTGGGGAATATAGGGATCGTTGTATGTCACCTGGGCCCCTTTGCTCGAGAGTAGTTCAATAACCCGTTGGGCAGGGGAGTTGCGAGCATCGTCCACATCGGGCTTGAAGGACACTCCCAGGACAAGCACCCTGGCCTTGCGCAGGTTCTTGCCTTGGGCGTTCAGCGCCTCGTTTATCTTTGTCACTACAAAGTAGGGCATGCTCTGGTTGAGTTCGGCCGCCAGCTCGATGAATCTAGGATAGAAATCGTACTCTCTGGCCTTCCAGAAGAGGTAATACGGATCGACGGGCACGCAATGCCCTCCCACCCCGGGCCCTGGGTAGAAGGGCATGAAGCCAAAGGGCTTGGTCGAGGCAGCTTCGATAACCTCCCAGATGTCTATGCCCATACGCTCGCTGAGCTTCGCCAGTTCATTGATGAGGGCGATGTTGACGCTGCGGTAGATATTCTCGAGGAGTTTGGTCATCTCGGCGGCGCGAGGTGAGGATACGAGGTACACGTCTGGCATCAGATGCCTTAGCAATTGCTGGGCCAGTTCTCCGCAGCGGGGGGAAACGCCGCCCACCACTTTGGGCGTATTCGTGACCGTATACTTGCTATCGCCGGGATTGACGCGCTCGGGGGAGAAGGCGAGGTGGAAATCCCTCCCGGCCACCAATCCCGAGCCTTCCAGGATGGGCAGGACATCCTCGTCCGTCGTACCTGGGTAGGTAGTGCTCTGCAGGATGACTAACTGCCCTCCTTTCAAGCGCGGCGTTATCTCCTGGGCAGCAGCCACTACGTAAGACAGGTCGGGGGTCTTGGTCTTGGTGAAGGGCGTCGGGACGCAGATAAGGATGACATCCATCTCCTTCAACACGTCATACTCGCCGGTGGCGCTAAAGTGCCCTGCCTGCACCGCTTCTGCCACATCGGCGGCATCGACATCTCGAATGTAGCTCTGCCCGAGGTTTAGAGCCGATACCCGTTCCTCGTCCACGTCTAGCCCTGTCACGGGGAAGCCGACGCGGGCGAACTCCACCGCAAGGGGCAGTCCCACGTACCCAAGCCCGATCACGCAGATACGAGCTTCCTTTTCCTCGATCTTACGCTCTAGATTCATCTCGCCCTCCAACTGGCCGCACCCTTTCCAAACCGATCAGACTTGTCAGCCCGACCAGCAACAGTACCGCTCCCACGAGGTAGGCCTGCACAAAGTCGGCTCGCATGATGAAGACGGCGGGAAGGCCCAAGGCACAAGAGATGAGATAGAGGACTATCACCGCTTTTCTCTGAGACAGGCCCATCAGTACGAATCGGTGGGAAACGTGGTCTTTGCCGGGATGGATCAGGGGGTTCATGCCCTGGCGCAAGCGGGAGATGACCACCAGTGTCGTGTCGAAAATGGGCACACCAAGTACCACCACGGGGATCATCCAGGTCACCATGCTTGGGCGGCCGGGAAAGCGGAGCTTGATACCCACCACTGCCAGTATGAAGCCCAAGAACATACTCCCCGCATCGCCCATGAAGATTGTCGCGGGATTGAAGTTGTAATACAGGAAACCGATGCAGACCCCCATGAGGGCCGCAGCCAGGCTCCCCACCAGATATTGCCCGTTCATGGCCGCGAGCAAGAGAAACAACGCAGCGGCTACGGCCCCAACCCCTCCGGAAAGCCCGTCCATGTTGTCCAGGAGGTTCAAGGAGTTGGTGATGCCCAGTATCCAGAGAAAAGTGATCGCTACATTCAGAGCGGGGTAGGGCAGGAAACTCACCTGAACGCCAAAAATGATCACTATGGTGGCCGCAACTGTCTGTCCCACGAGTTTCAACAAGGGACGCACCCCCCAGCGGTCGTCCCAGATCCCGAGGAAGGAAACTATGGTCGCGCCCACCAGAATGCTTATCAACTCTGAGACCACCCACCGTTCGCCAAAAAGCAGCAGGGCCACGATGAAACCTGCGTAGATGGCAATCCCTCCCAGCAGGGGCACCGGAGAGCGATGCAGTTTGCGGGAATCGGGGCGATCAACGATCCCCAAGCGGCTGGCCACACGGCGAACGACTGGCGTGGCGCCCAGGACCAGAAGCAGCGCGCATGTGAAGATGAGCAGAAGGTTGATCACCGGCTCAACTCCTCTAGTCCGGCGATGAAGCTATCCCAGGCCGGTCTCTCTTCCTGGCTTGCCAGTTCTCGAGAGATCAGTGCTTCAGCTAAGGCCTCTTCGATGCGGCCCAGATCCCGATAGATGATCGCCAGGTTGCGATGAGCCTCATAGTTGTTGGGGGAGAGGTCTATCGCACTCAGACAGTAGTCGACGGCCTGCTCCAGCTTTCCTTCTTGGGCCAGGAAGGTGCAGAGCTGGATGTGAGGCTTGACCTCGCCGGGGGTGATTTCCAGGACCTGCTGGTAGGCCTCCGCTGCCGCCTCGGTGTTGCCCAGCACCGTGTATGCGTCTCCCAACAGGACGTGGGTCTCTACGAACTCAGCATCCAGCGCTAGTGATTGTTGATACTTGGCGATGGCCTCCTCGTATCTGCCGACGATGAAATAGACCAGGCCCCATTCGTTGAATAGTTGAGCGTTATGAGGGCTCAAGGTCGTGGCATCTTCGTAGTAGCTCACCGCTTGCTCCCATCTGTCTTGGACATCCTGGGGATCCGTGCTGGACTCGGCCCACATACGGAACATCCGGCCGAGGTTGGCGGAGTGATCTGTGTTTAGCAGGTTGAGCTCCTTGGCTCTGTCTAACACCACAGAGCCACTGTTGAAGAGCCCATCAGCACTCAGCGCTGCCACCTCCTGAGGCGTTAACCGAAGGAAAGCCTGGATGGTCTCAGGTTGGAAGAGGATACCCTCCTCTTGCCCACTGAGAGTTCTGGCCTTCTCCAGTATGGCTCGTGCCATGAAGAGGTAGTACCAGTCCTGGCCTGGAGCCAAGCGTATGCTTTCCTTGTAGAGTGCTATGCTGGCGTCCCATTGCTGCGCCTCGTCCCAGTTCAGACCCTGCTTGTAGTGGATGTCAGCCCTGACTATGTTCGTGTTAGTCACGAAGATGAGGGCAGTGACACCAACCGTCAAGACGATGAGAATCGCCACGCTTGGCCAACGGCACAGAGTTCGCGGAAGCCTGCTCTCACTGGCCAGAGCCAGAGTAACAAGGATGATGATGGTGAAGACCGCGGCATAGTAGATGAGAATGGTGTTGGAGAGTAGTTGGGAGTAGCGCACCAAATCATCTATGTTTCTTATTTGGGGTTCATGGCTGACTATGTTGTAGTGGAGAACGATAAAGAGGAGGAAGATGCCCAAGCTGATAAGGACATATACGAGCGTGGACATCACTGCCCCGCCTTGAGTCCGTTGAGAGGTCTGTCTTTTCGTCTCGAACATAATGATGGCCCCGCCCGATAGCCAAGTCAGTACCAGCAGCCAGAGAACGCTGAACCCGGTGGCAGCCAGGTCAAACCGGGCGATGATAAGGTCGAAACCCAGAGTGGCCATGATCAGTCCCATCACAATGGTAAGCGGCATAACGTCCGCAACTCGTTTCCATAGCGAAGGACCTGCGGCAGCCCGTTCTCTCGTCGTTCCAGGCTTCCTGCGGCGGGGACTCCTGCGGGATCTGCTGGGGCGCGTCGGCGGCTGAGGTGGGGCTTCGGGGTCCGATTCGATTGTGACTCGGCGCCATAAGGACAGACCTATGACCACTAGCAGGGCTGCATATAGCCAGAAGTACGTGCGAGTAGCGGCTATGGCGATTCCGAAGTGAATCTCGATGAAGTGCGCGACGATGGCAGAGAACAGGGCGATAAGCAACACCTGATCCTTGGACGAGATTCTGGGTCCTTCTTCCTTCTCTCGCGACAGGAACAGGGCGTGAAGGACCAGATATGCGAGGAATCCGAAGGTGATGCCGACGGCCAGAGCCACCCCTGAGAAGCGCCAAGTGCCTTCCAATAGTCGAACGACCACGGCGAAGGACACCCCGCCGAGAATCCACAAGACCACGTAGATGGTACGCTGCAACCGATCTCTGGCGAAGCCCAGCCATTTAAGGCCGTAATAGAAGAGACTGCAGAACAGGAACATGTAGGAGAGGAAGCCTACCCATCCTGTCATCGCCAGGGCATCGAAGGTTTCGTTGTGAGAGCGATCTGGAGAGGCGTTTCGAGCCTCGTAATGGGCCAGGTCGGGAGGGTAGAATCTGTTGTAAGCCACATACATGGATTCTGGTCCGTAGCCGACAAGAGGGCGTATAACGTTCAACCTGTCCAGGTGGTCCGGGGACAGGCCTATAGGCTCGTGGGCACCAATCAGATCAAGAACCCCTTCCCAGATGAGGACTCGCACCTTGCCAGTGCCCGTGTCTGTTTCAAGAACTCTTCCCAGGCGGCCTATGTAGGGGATCTCTCGCAAAGGAGTAAGGGGAGTGTCAGGCACATTGAGGGCTGCCAAGAATAGGATGCCAGCAACGGCTACTCCTGCCGCTCCCACCCAAAGCCATGTCATCCTGCGTCTCACCCCAAAGATAAAGACGAAGACGAATAGGCCTACCAGCAGACCTATCCAGGGGCCCCGGCTCTTGGTGAAGAAGATACAGATAAGCTGGATAGTGAGGACAAAGCCGTATAGCACCCCCAAGAGATGGGCAGCGAGGGCCTCCTCACGGAAAGTGAACCAGAAGGAGACTACGAAGAGAATCATCAGCGCTGCCAGGGCCACGAACTCTGCGAAGACACCACCGGTCAGGACTACGTAGTTCAGCCGAAAGATCAAGAGAAGGAAGTAGGAGAGGGAGAGGGATTGACCGGCGAAGAGCATCACGTAGGCAGCCACCCACGCCGAAGGTGGCAGGTGTTTCTTCTTGGCGATGAACAGAGAGAAGAGGATCATTGACACAGACGCTAACAGACTGCTGATCAGAAGAAGATAGTAGGTTGCCCCGCCGGCCACATGTGTCACATCGGAGAGAAAGAAGAGCTGATAGGCAAAGATGTACGCCAGACACAGGGCCTGGAGGGCGAAGAGCAAGACATAACTGGTGGTGGCTACGAGTTGTGGGGGGCTGGCTTTTCCCTCTCTGGGGAGCGTTTCTGACCCGCCAAAGGACTGTAGATTGATTATGAACCGGCCCATAGTGAGGGGGACGACCATGATCAAGTAAGCCGCCACGAAGATGGCATTACCCATATTGGACGCCACTCGAGCTGTGACGTCGCCACCCCAGGGCAGCGGGTCCAGTTCGAAATGCTGTATGATGCCGTAGAGCGTAATGGGGAAGCTGGTGACAATGATGACCGTTAACAAGCGTTCCAACTGCTGACGCGAGCGGAGGGTATCCAGCATCAGCATGAAGATCACGACATAGGAGAGGAAGGTGTAGGTGCCTTGTAGGCGTTGGTATGATCCCCACAAGCTGACTCTAGGAACCACTGAGGTTATGGTGGTCAGCACATAGACTCCCACCATGACCAGCGTGGGAATCACCAATGGGAGGCGAAGGAAGGTCAAAACTCCTCCTCCGTTTTCCTTTAGTGGGCTTTTGCCCCTCCCAAGCCGCGCTTCCAGTAGCTTCACCAACCAGGCCGCGACCATTACTAAGGCGATGGAGCGGAGGAGGCTTAGTTTGTCAGGCTCGAACACCCGGCTGCTATAGACATTGAAGAATAGAGGGACGACCACGACAGCCGCCAGCCAGCCGGCCTCGATGACGCGCTCGCAGAAAAGGCCCAGTTTGGTTTGCATGCTCAATCCTGGTTACTTGCGGACTTCATCTACCGAGATATGCTTCCAATGCGCTTTCTCTGGAACCGCGGCCAAGCCCCACCTAAGACCGGACGCCGGTCGGGGATGGGACGATCTTTTCATAGTGGGATAGCATCAGGCGCAGCCCTTCATCCATACCGACCTTCGGCTCAAACCCCAGTGCCTTTCTGGCCAGGCTGGTCTCCGCGACTAGGCGGGATACACCACCACTTTGGGTCGGGTTGTGCAAAGATGGCACTCTCCTGCCTAAGAGGTTCTCGATCTTCTTCAGCAGATCGTTGACGCTTACTTCTTGGCCCGCCCCGATGTTGATGATGAATCCATTGACGTTATCAGTCAACCCTGCCGTGGTAAGGGCGTTGACCACGTCGCTGATGTAGATGAAATCTCGGGTCTGCTTGCCGCTCCCGAAGATAATTGGCGTGCTTCCAGTCAGGGCTTGGCTGACGAAATGTGGAATCACCGGTGGGTGTGACGGGGGAACCGCCTGTCCAGGGCCGTAGGCATTGAATATGCGAAGCATGACCACCTCTATGTCGTAAAGCGCACCGAGGGCAGACAGATAGTACTCAGAAGCTATCTTGGTCACTGCGTACGGATTGGGAGGACGGATGATGGCCGTTTCTTTCACTGGCTGCTGCTCCTGTTCCCCGTAGACGGTCCCCGAGGAAGCTAGAACGACCCTGCGCACCCCAGCATCTCGGGCTGCAGTCATCAGGCTGACGGTTCCGCCCACGTTCACCTCGTTGTACTCCACGGGGTATAGTATCGACTCTGAGACTGAAACCCGTGCGGCCAGGTGAAACACACACTCCACATCTCGCAGGAGGGTCCACAACTTGGGGATATCGCGTACATCACCTCGGGTGAAGGAGACAGCGTTGTCTAAGGTGGAAGGATCTCCCGAACTTAGGTCATCCAGCGCTCGGACACGGTGTCCCAGGCTGATAAGATGATTGGCGAGGGCTGAGCCTATGAAACCAGCGCCGCCCGTGACCAGGATCTTCATCTCCCACTCCGAAACGAGCTTATGGTTTGCTCCAATCCCTCAGCAAGCGGCACCTGGGCCCTGAAGCCAAGAATCCGCTCCGCCTTGTCCACGGCGGGCACGCGACGCCTGATGTCCTCGAAGTCGTCTCCATACTCCTGCTCATAGGGCACGAGGGTGATGTCTGATGAGGAATTGGCCATGTCTTTGATGATCTCCGCCAGGTGAAGAACCGTCGTCTCTTCTGCCCGTGCGATGTTAAATACCTCCCCGTTGGCAGCCTCAACCGTGGCCGACAGCACCGTGCCCTCGACGGTGTCATCAATGTAGGTGAAGCAGCGGGTTTGTCGTCCATCGCCATGAACCGTAATCGGCCGACCGTCAAGCGCCTGGTTGACGAACTTCGCCACCACGCTGCCGTAGCCCCGGGGGTCCAGTCGGGGGCCGTAGGAATTGAAGTAGCGGATGATCACCACCGGGAGGTCCCGCTGGCGGTGGTAGGCAAGTGCCAGATGCTCATCGAGGGCTTTCGCCGTGGAGTAGCACCAACGAGAGACTTGGGTCGAACCCTGGAGGCGGTCATCGTCCTCGTCTAAAGGAACCTTCGTACTCTTGGCGTACACCTCAGAGGAAGAGGCCAATACTACCTTGCGGCCATGCTGGCAGGCGGACTGCAGGACGCTCCCAGTACCGCACACGTTGGTCATCATAGCCTGCAGAGGGTCGGTCAGGACGTGTTTCACCCCCACCACGGCCGCCAGATGAAAGATCAATTCACACTCCCCGATCAGTTCATCTATCAGGGGCACGTCAAGGATGTCTCCTTCGACGAAGCGAAAATCCGGGCTCTCCAGGTTGTGCTCGATGTTGGCCAGCTTACCTAGGGAGAGGTTGTCCACGACGATGACCTGATGGCCTTCTGCCAGCAATCTGTCGGCCAGATGTGAGCCGATATAGCCCGCGCCACCGGTAACAAGCACCTTCATGCCGTCTTAACGTCCAGTCTTCCTTGTGACACCGGTTACTGATTTCGTTGCACGTTGAGGTTTGCACGGCTTGCGTCCGCCGCCAGCGACGGCGATTTCGACTTACTTATGATAGTCGAGTTGACAGCAGGATTCAACCTTCATAGGAGACTCTCGTAGAGCGCCAGGACTCTGTCTCTCATGACTTCGTGGGAGAACTCTTGCATGGCCCGTTTCTTCCCCCTTTCACCCATCTGTGCTCGGGACCCCTCATCGCTCAGCAAGCGATTGATGGCTCGCGCCAGGGCATCGGCGTCACGGGCTGGCACGACCAGGCCCGTTTCGCCGTCAACATTCACGTAGGAGGTTCCAGTGCCCAGTTCGGTACAGATGACCGCCTTGCCACAGGCCATCGCTTCTACTTGCACCATGCCGAAGGCTTCGCTACGGTGGGAAGAAGGAAGCACAAAAAGGTCACAGGCTTGATAATAGGCGGGTAAGTCCTCCACGTGCTGGCCGACGAAGAAGACCCTGTCCGCTAGACCCAGTTTGAGTGTCAGGTGCTGCCATTCTTCAGCCATGGGCCCTGAACCTACTACCAGGAGCCGGGCATTCACGTGTCTCATCGCTCTGATGAGATACTCCAACCCCTTGTAATATCGGAGTATGCCCACGAAGAGGAGCAAAGGAGGGCTGTATTTGCTCCTCAGTTCTTTCACTTCCTCTTTTCTGGCTTTTTGGAAGCGTTCAAGGTCAATACCCAACGGTATGACCACGCACTTGTCCGCCACCTGGCTCAGGTGCGGTGAACTCTGGATATATTGGGGGCTGGTGGCGATGATGCGGTCCGCTCTTCTCAGGATGCGCCTCAGGAATGGGCGGTACAGCTTGAGAAGGCTTTTCTGGCGAACGATGTCGCTTTGATAGGTGATGACCGTTCTTTGACTGTGCCCGAACATCAAATGGGACATCTCTCCCCACGGGTATGGGGAGTGCAAGTGGGTGATATCGGGCTTCAAACGTCTCACCCACAAGAAGAGAGCGGAACTCAAGGGGGTGGAAGCCAGGGTGGCCAGCCTTCCAGCCTTGATGATCCTGACCCCATTCATTTCTTGTATGTCGGTTGAATGGGTAAGACTCGTGACCAGGACGGTGACCTCCATTCCCTGTTTCACCGCCCCTTCAGCCAGTAGCCTGATATGGTTTTCCATGCCTCCCACAACAGGATAATAGTCTTTGTAGATGTGTAGTATCCTCATGGGTGTTGCCTTTCTTCGACCGACCGGCCCTAGTATGCCCTCACCGGGACGCCTGTTCGTTTCTCGGCGTTCCGGGCTAGCTCCTCTAGGGTTGCCTTGGATACCCTTTCTACCTCAGTCTGCGCTACTGGACGCTCGGTGCTGTATACTTGCACCTTTTCCGGGGATAGTTGAGCTAGTGTACTGAGCCACGCTTCATGGGCCTCACCCTCCGCGTTCTGAAGCGGGCCGTCGACGATCATGCTTTGGATTATGACTCGAGGCATGGCTGCCAGACCAGCAATTATCTTCTCAAACGTGACTCCCGGCACAGGACGGTTAATCTGTGCGAAGGTCGCAGGATCACCGGCGTCCAACTTCATGATCGGGTCATCCAGCTGCTGTACGGCTTCTCTGATCTCAGAACGGTGGATCCGAGACGAGTTGGAGAGAATAGCCAATCTGACATCAGGGCACATCCGGTCCCTCAGGCGGCGCACTTCTACTACGATCTCCGGGAACCGAGGATGTAGCGTCGGCTCGCCGTTGCCCGAGAAGGTCAGGTAGTTTGGAGGCGGTTGCTGACTCAAAGCCTTCTCTACGCTTTGTAGAACGGTTTCCAGCGAGGGGAACCCTGTGTGTTCCTCAGGCATAGACCCGGCGTCAGAGCTCCCATATTGGCAGTAGATGCAATCAAAGGTACAGAGTTTGTGGATCGTGGGCAGCAGGTTAATGCCCAGGGAACGGCCCAAGCGTCGGGAGTGGATCGGGCCGTAGATGACGTCGCCCTGCAGCTTGAGGACCGACATTCTCCCCTCCCTAGACTGGTGATCGCTCGGTGTTTTTGAGGAATTCATGGTTCAGTTGGTCAATTGGCAGCGGATGCGATATAATACCGGGAAGTGGAGGTCAGGGTAAGCTGGATCTGGTGAAGAGTGTCGTCGCGCACAGCTCCTACACCTTCGCTGATTATAGCACAACTTGTAGGGGACGAAAATGGTTCGCCACATTCAGATAACGGCTGGTGAGGTCAGCGTCCGTGCCGAGCTCAATGAGACCGAAACTGCTGAAGCTGTGTGGGATAGCTTACCTATCGAGGGGGTGGTGAACACTTGGGGGGACGAGATATACTTCTCGACCCCCTTGGTCTTGCCCTTGGAGGCAGGCCGGGAGGTGGTGGAGTTGGGGGATTTCGGCTATTGGCCTCCAGGGAGAGCCCTCTGCATCTTCTTCGGCCCCACTCCCGCGAGCAAGGGTGACGAAATACGCCCCGCCAGCGCGGTGACAGTCTTTGGCCGGGTAATTGGGGACGCGAGTGTATTGAGGGCGGTCAAAGACGGGACGCAGGTCATGGTGCGACGAGGTGAGAGCTAGGTGGCAGGTCTTCCGGGAAGTATGTCAGATTCGAATCGGACTCTCCGCCGCTTGACAAGTTTTCCGAACTACACTAGAATAGCACGGTTTTTTGCCAGACGACGTGGGCCTGCGAACGGAGTTCTTGCGCCACGTGTTGGAGGGAACGACTGTGTACAAGGGAGTTAACGTGCGCCTGTTGAGTCTGGTTGGCCAAGTTGGTGCGACGATTGTCGTTTTCATCCTGGTTGGACTTTTCGTGGGCCTGTGGATAGACGGCAGATTGAATACCTCGCCCGTCTTCACGCTGTTCTTCATCTTCTCGGGGATGGCCGCCGGGCTTTGGGGTGTCTATCGTCTGACAGTCCTAGCCCTGAAAGGGGATTCAGAACAACCCGTCCACGGAAAAGACTGAGGAGGTAGACTATGGAAGTTATGCAGGATGTGATGGACGATGTCATGGGGGGTGGCGAAGAGGGGTGCGCATCGGGGTGCATCACTCGCACAGGTTGTCTGGGTCTGATCATCCTGGTAGTGGTCCTTGGTTTCATGGCAACGAAGTTTCCTGTGGCTCTGCCAGAAATCGCTCTCCCCGCAGAGCCCATTCTGACTTTGCCCGTCGTCGGGTTCTCAGTCACCAACACCTTGCTGGCTACCTGGTTAACGATGCTGATTCTCATTGTGGGGTCTGTCTTAGCCACTCGCAACTTGAAAGTCGTTCCGACGGGCCTGCAGAATCTGGTGGAGTGGGGCTTGGAAGTGCTGCTGAATCTGGTCGAGTCAGTGGCTGGGAGCAGAGGAAGACAATTCTTCCCTTTGGTGGCCACTATATTCATCTTCCTGCTGGTCTCCAACTGGATGGGCATCCTCCCTGGCTTCGCCAGTGTGGGGCTGGTCCATGAGGCTCATCACGGAGGTCACCAACTGCAAGAAGTCTCTATCCTGGGGTTCAACATCGGGCTGCTACAGCCAGGTGAGGTTGGTGAACACGAAACCGGATGGACCGTCTTCTCCTTCCTGCGCTCAGCGGCCACCGATTTGAACACACCGTTGTCTCTCGCCCTGATCTCCGTGGTCGCGACCCAGGTCGTGGGGGTTCAGGCCCAGGGTCTACGGTACTTCAGCAAGTTCATAAGCCTGAGGGGGCCGATGGGGCCCGTTGACACGATAGTCGGCCTCTTGGAGACTGTCAGCGAGTTGGCCAAGATCGTCTCGTTCTCCTTCCGACTTTTCGGCAACGTGTTCGCTGGCGAGGTACTGCTTGCTGTCATGGCTTTCATCGTACCGTATCTCGTCTCAGTACCTTTCCTGGGTTTGGAGATTTTCGTAGGGTTCATGCAGGCTTTTGTTTTCGCCTTTCTGACCCTGATCTTTATGCACATGGCTACTTTGGGTCACGGACCGGAAAGTGAGGAGTAGATTCACTTGCGGTTTCAAGGCACAATCTCAGAACTGAATTAGGAGGGTTGACAGATGGAGACAGATCTCACAACATTGGCAGCCGGCCTGGCTATAGGGTTGGGTGCACTTGGTCCCGGCATTGGTATTGGGCTCTTGGTCTCAGCGGCCATGCACGCCATCGGGCGTAATCCAGAGGCGGCACCGCAAATCCAAACGAACATGATCCTGGGCATCGTGTTTGCGGAGGCCATTGCTATCTACGCTTTGGTCGTCGCCTTGATCCTGAAGTTCGTCTAGGAGAAGTCGTCGGTGCGCAGTCGTGTATTCGTCGCACTCGACTCAATGGCTGCGACGATGATGGAAAGGAGGCGTACTCTTGGAAGGGTTGGGAATCAACCTGGGATATCTGATTTCCCAGATCGTTAACTTCATTGTGCTACTCGTCATCTTGCGGCAGTTCCTCTACAAGCCGATAATTGCGATGCTCGACAGGCGTTCCGAAAAGATCAAGACCGACCTGGAAGAGGCTGAGGCGGCAAGGAGCAAGGCAGAGGCAGCCAGGCAGGAATATGAGAAGCAGCTTGAGGAGGCAAGGGAGGAGCGCCGCTCCATCCTGGCTCAGGCTACAGAGCAAGCCGAGAAAATGAGGGAGGACATCCTGACCAAGGCACGCGCGGAGGCCCAGGAGACGGTCAGCAAGACTCAGGATGAGATGGAGGTTCTGCGACGTCAAACCTTGATCGGGGCCCAGGACCAAATCGTGGAGTTGGCTCTCGCGGCCGCTGGTAAGGTGAGTGGTGAGTCTCTGGATGAGAAGGCTCATCGGCGCTTGATTCAAGAGTTCATTGCTGAGGTAGGTGATCTGGGGTGAGCAAAGACAAGAAACCCGCAGCTTCGAACCTGACGGTCAGGGTAAGCAGCGCTGTTCTTCTGACTGAGGAAGAGCAGTCGGCTCTCCGCCAGAGCCTGGAAGCTCGATTCAATCAGGGCTTGGACCTCCGTTTTGGAGTTGAGCCTTCGCTCCTGGGTGGCATCGTGGTCCGCGCAGGCGATCAGGTCATAGATGGTAGCGTGAAGGGCAAGCTAGACGCCCTTGCACAGACCCTGGCGGCGCGACGGTAACCGCAACTGTCCAGCGGCACTGCGGTGTAGAGTTCAGGAAGCGCTTATGTTGTCACTGGAGCTCCGTATTGGCCCATTGAGGACGGTCAGACGCGCACTCTTACATGTCGAGCATGTCGAGAACTATGGCAGGGAAGCGAGGAGGTGCTAATGGCCTCACCGGTCGATGACGTTACCGCTGCTCTCAGGCGGCAAATCGAGATTTTTGAGGCTCCCCTAAGAGCCGTAGATGTAGGCACGGTGGTCGAGGTGGGTGATGGCATCGCCAGAGCTACCGGATTGGCGACGGTCATGGCCAGTGAGTTGGTGGAGTTCACGAAAACCGGCGTGCTGGGGATGGTTCTGAACCTGGAGGAGGACCAGGTTGGTATCATCATCCTGGGAGACTACACTGACATCGAGGAAGGCGATGAGGTGCGCGTAACTGGCCGCATCGTCTCCGTGCCTGTAGGGGATGCCCTCGTAGGACGGGTGGTCAACGCCCTGGGGATGCCTATTGACGGCAAGGCGCCCTTCGAATCCGATGCCTTTCGTCCCATAGAGAGGATCGCGCCCAATGTAACCGTTCGCGAGTCCGTGAACCGACCCGTTCAAACGGGCATTAAGGCTATTGATTCCATGTTCCCTATCGGCCGAGGGCAGCGGGAGTTGATCATCGGTGATCGTCAAACGGGCAAGACGGCGCTGGCTATTGATACCATAATCAATCAGAAGGACAAGAACCTGATCTGCATCTATGTGGCCATAGGCCAGAGACGGGCCAACGTGGCTCAGGTGGTGGCGACGTTGGAGCGCTTCGAGGCCATGGACCATACTGTTGTTGTGGTGGCCTCGGCGTCGGAGCCGGCCTCGCTGCAGTACATTGCGCCCTATGCAGGCTGCGCCATGGGTGAGGAGTTCATGGAGCGGGGTAAGGATGCCTTGATTATCTACGATGATCTGACCAAACACGGCTGGGCCTATCGCCAGGTGTCGCTCCTCTTGCGCCGTCCGCCTGGGCGAGAGGCGTATCCTGGCGACGTCTTCTACCTCCATTCCCGTCTGCTGGAGCGAGCTGCGAAGATGCACCCCGATTTTGGAGGCGGTAGCCTGACGGCTCTGCCCATCATTGAGACCCAGTTGGGCGACATCACGACCTATATCCCCACCAATGTCATCTCCATCACCGATGGACAGCTTTACCTGGAGAGCGATCTTTTCTATGCCGGCATTCGACCGGCGATCAACGTGGGGCTCTCCGTCTCTCGAGTCGGTGGCAAGGCGCAGACTAAGGCCATGAAGGACGTGGCCGGCAAGTTGCGGCTGGAGCTTGCTCAGTTCCGCGAATTAGCTGCCTTTGCCCAGTTCGGGTCTGACCTGGACAAGGCTACCAGGGATCAGTTGGAGCGAGGCCAGCGGCTGACCGAGATATTGAAGCAGCCACAGTATGATCCGGTCCCGCTGGATCATCAGGTCATGCTCATCTACGCAGTCACGCACGACTGTGCGGATGATGTCGCTATTGACGAGATGAGGGACTGGGCGGATGGGATCCTTCGCTTCATGGATTCGGTGCATCCGGAGATTGGCGGTCGGATCATGGAGACAGAACAGCTGGATGAGGAAACCGAGAACAAGCTTCGTGAGATGATTCTGGAGTACAAGGAATCCGTATCGTAGGGGCTGGGGACTGCAAGGGCCTGGACGGTGGTTCGGTCGGGTCCAGTTTCCGAATGACCACCATAGTCAGTTAGCGAGGGATTGCTTTGGCTACAGCACGCGAAATACAGAGACGTATTCGCAGCGTGACAAATATCGGCCAGGTCACGCGGGCGATGGAAGCGGTATCGGCCTCCAAAATGAGGCGAGCTCAGGAGCGGACCTTAGCCTCTCGGGCGTACGCCGAGAGGGCCTGGGAGATCCTGACATATCTCGCCAGCCAGCCGGCGGCGGGGGAGGTCCTGCATCCTTTGCTGGAAGAACGTACCGTGAGAAACACTGCTCTGCTTGTGATCACACCCGACCGAGGATTGTGCGGCGGCCTGCCCACTAATGTCATACGCGAGGTGGTTGCTTTCATCTCTCGCCAGACGACCCCTGTGCGAATTGTCAGTATTGGACGGAAAGGTTCCGATTTCATGCTCCGCTACGGGGCCGATATCTGTGCGGATTTCTCGGGCTTGCCTGACCAACCGCCATTGAAAGAGGTAACCCCTATTGCCCGGCTGGTAATCGATCAGTTTCTAGATGGGACTTTTGATCAGATATGTCTGATCTATGCAAATTTTGTCAATACCATGGTTCAGCGTCCGGTTACGCGACAGTTAATGCCCATCGAGCCAGCCATCCTGGAGGGTGCCGGAGCCGTAGCATATACCATCGAGCCGGACCCTGAAACAGTCTTAGGTGAGGTCTTGGAGGGTTTCACGGTATTGCAGATCTATCAGGCCATCCTAGATGCACAGGCCAGCGAGCACTCGGCGCGAATGGTGGCTATGCGTGCGGCGACCGAAAACGCGGAGGCCCTGGTGGAGGATTTGACCCTGACCTATAACCGAGCTCGCCAGGAAGCTATCACCAAGGAGTTGCTGGACATCGCTGGGGGCGCCGAAGCTTTGTCCAAGGCGCGGGCGATGACTGGATAGGATGCTGGCGCAAGAGCCGAGCTGGTGAGACGAGTTCTATTGCTAGGAGGATGAGATACCGATGGCAGAGAAGGTGCACGGGAAAGTAGTACAGGTGATTGGGCCCGTGGTAGACATCGAGTTTCCCCCCGAGCAACTTCCTGAGATATACGACGCGGTGGAGATTCCGCGCGATGATGACGGGAAGCTGGTGTTGGAGGTGCAGCAGCACCTGGGCGGTGACTGGGTGCGCTGCCTGGCTATGGATTCCACCGATGGTTTGCGGCGAGGCATGGAAGCTACCGCGACCGGAGCGCCGATAAGGGTCCCTGTGGGGAACGCCACGTTGGGCCGTCTCCTCAACGTATTGGGCGAGCCCATTGATCGCCGTGGTCCCGTGGAGGCGGATGAATGGCGGCCCATCCACCAACCACCCCCGAGTTTTGAGGAGCAAAGCACCAGCACCGAGGTTTTCGAGACGGGCCTCAAGGTGATAGACCTGGTAGCTCCTTTCACCAAGGGAGGTAAGACTGGCGTCTTCGGCGGAGCAGGGGTGGGCAAGACGGTAGTCATCATGGAGCTGATCCACACCATCGCTACAGAACACGGCGGCGTATCTGTGTTCTGTGGCATCGGTGAGCGCTCGCGCGAAGGGAATGACCTGTGGTATGAATTGCAGGAGTCTGGGGTTCTGGACAAGGTGGCCTTGGTGTTCGGTCAGATGAATGAGCCACCGGGAGTGCGACTCCGCGTCGGGCTGTCCGGACTGACGATTTGCGAGAACTTCCGCGACGAGGGGATGGATGTCCTTTTGTTCATAGACAACGTCTTCCGGTTCGTGATGTCAGGGTCTGAGGTGTCGGCCTTGATGGGGCGGATGCCCAGTGCGGTGGGATATCAACCCACGCTGGGGACGGAAATGGGTGAGTTGCAGGAGAGGATCACGTCTACGAAGCGGGGTTCCATCACGTCTTTGCAGGCGGTGTTCGTGCCGGCGGATGATTATTCAGACCCGGCGCCTGTGGCGACGTTTGCGCACCTGGATGCGACGATAGCTCTGGAGCGTTCCATTGCGGAGCAGGGGCTGTACCCGGCTGTGGATCCACTTGCTTCGACGTCGCGGATATTGGATCCGAACATGGTTGGGGAGGAGCATTACCAGGTGGCGCGGGAGGTACAACGGACACTGCAACGGTACAAGGATTTGAGCGACGTGATCGCGATATTGGGTGTGGAGGAATTGAGCGAAGAGGACAAGCTGACGGTAGCCCGGGCGCGGAAGATCCAGCGGTTCCTGTCACAGCCGATGTTTGTAGCGGAGGCCTTCACAGGTCGAGAGGGCGCGTACGTGCCCATCAAGGAGACGGTGCGAGGATTCAGGGAGATCCTGGAAGGGAAGCACGACGACTTGCCGGAGGGAGCTTTCTTCATGGTGGGGACGATAGACGAGGCTGTGGAGAAGGCTCGGACGATGGCGGCTGGGTCGGAGGGCCCGGTACGCGCAGACCCTGAGGAAGAGGGCGGATCAGACTAAGGGGAGAGTGGATGGCAAAGCTGCGGTTTGAGCTGGTGAGCCCGGAACGGATCGTTCATTCAGACGACGGTCTGGACATGGTGATTGCGCCTGGCGCTGATGGCGAACTGGGCATTCTTCCGAGCCACGCTCCTTTGCTCACAGCACTGGGTATAGGGGAGTTGAGGCTGAGGAAGGGGGACGAGGAGGAGTCATTTGCCGTTCACGGTGGATTCCTTGAGGTGCTAGGTAACAAAGTCATCGTGATGGCCGATGTGGCGGAACGTGCAGATGAGATAGATTTGGCAAGGGCTGAGGAGGCGAGGGAGCGAGCGGAGAGGCGATATCGAGAGAGGCCGGAAGGTCTCGACATGGCTCGTTTGCAGGCAGCCCTGCGGCGTTCCAGGGTGCGGCTGAAGGTCGCACGGCGCAGGCGGCGCCGACCCAGGATGGAAATGCCCAGGGAGGAGGTCTAGCGAGGATGACCTCATGTCTGCCGCGTGCCGTAAGGGGTATACATGTTCTCCAAGCAGATAGGTGTTGATCTGGGCACGGTTAACGTGCTAGTTTGGACCAAGGGCAAAGGGATTGTGCTTTTCGAGCCCTCCATCGTAGCCCTGTCCGCCCACGACAACAGAATTGTGGCCTTGGGCCGCGAGGCTCAGGCGATGGTGGGTCGGACTCCTGAGAGCATAGAGGTGCTGTCTCCCCTCCGTGACGGCGTCATTGCCGACTATATAGTGACGGAGCTGATGCTCCGCTACTTCATCTCCGGCATAGTTGGGCGCGTACGCCTCTTCAAGCCTGAAATAATGATTGGCGTTCCTATTGGGGTGACCACAGTGGAGAAGCGCGCCGTTCACGACGCCGCGATTCAGGCGGGAGCCAAGGTGGCGCATCTCATCCCTGAACCTTTGGCGGCAGCCCTCGGCGCGGGCATGCCCATTGACACCCCCTCAGGCAATTTCATCATTAACATTGGTGGTGGAACCAGCGAGGCCGCCGTGATCGCCATGAATGACGTCGTGGTCAGCGGGGCGGTTAGAGTGGCGGGAATCAAGATCAGCGAGGCAATTGCTGCCTACATGAGGCGAAAATACAACCTGATGGTCGGGGACCAGACCGCGGAGGAGGTAAAGCTTCAGATCGGCAGCGCGATGCCCATGGAAGAGGAACTAACCATGGAGGTCAGGGGTCGGGACGTGGTGGCTGGCTTGCCCAGAATCGTGACTGTTTCATCCGAGGAGGTGGTGGAGGCGATTGCTGAGCCACTGGCCACTATTGTCTTGGCGATCAAGGGAGTGTTGGAGAAAACCCCGCCCGAATTGGCTGCTGACATCATAGATCGGGGAGTGGTCATGACTGGCGGCGGCTCCCTCCTGCGGAATATGGACCGTTTCCTGACACAGGAACTCGGCGTCCCTTGCTATGTTGCCGACGAAGCCATCGCCAGCGTAGCCCTGGGTTGCGGCAGGGCTTTTGAGGAGTATGAAGTCTTGAAAAGGACTCTGCCTGAGCTGTAGAGTGCCGAGATGGCACAGTCTAATGGCGAGTAGGCGCGTGTTGCTCTGCTGGGCCACGCGCTTCTTGTTTGGAAGGCTGAAGCTGCAATATCAGAGGGGTTGGGCTCAACCATGTCGAGAGCATCCGCCGACAAGGCCAAATGAACCTTTTCTGGATGAGGTCAAATCATACGTAGTGGGCGAACTGGATCGTAGGACGCACGCAGGGACGTCGCGGGCGTCTCAGCGGCTAGGAAAATGGCCACTTGGCCAATGGAAAGATTCACCACTCGGCCGATGGCGAAATCGGCCAGATGGCCGATGCAACCGGGGGATCCTTGTTGTATACTGAGTCGTGGTGCGAGATCGAGCACTCGTTAGTGGAGTGGCAGAATAGGCCAAACATGTGGGAGTAAGCTATCAGCAGGCGGGACGACTGGCTGCTGGCTGGTATGGTGGATGGCGCAAACCGCCCAATGCTCGTACTGCAACTCCTTCAACCGATGGGAGGACGCTCACAATGAATGAGAACAAGATTGGAATCTGGCGCGCTCTCTTCGGCTGGATAGACCAGCCAAAGAAGACCTTGCGCTACGTCATGAAGGAGCCCAGGTGGCCAGTGTGGCTGGCCCCAGCCCTGATGATTTTCGTGACCCTGATCATCGTTGCGGTCGTCTCAGCGCCTTTGCTGTCGGAGGTGAGTCGACAGGAAGCGGAGGCGCAGATGGAGGCACAAATGGGCTCCCTGTCAGGCGAGCAAGGGGAGCAGGTGAGGAGGAGCCTGGACATCTTCACTTCGCCCCTGTTTCTGGCGGCGACGGCAATCACCTTCGGCATCTTGGGTTTGATCTTGACCTGGCTTTTCCGAGGGGCGATCTTGTTCTTCGTCAGTTACCTTCTCGGGACGGACAACAGGTACATACAGATGGTCACTCTGGTCTTGTGGACTTGGTTGCCGTTCGCCTTGCGGGATCTGGTGCAGGCCATCTACGTTGCCTTGAACGGACAACTGGCGGTTCACCGAGGGCTTTCCTTCCTGGTAGCTACCAGCGACCAGGCGCAGAGCTCGGGCAATCTGCTCTACGGCATTCTGAGTCAGATAGATGTGTTCCTCGTCTGGCACCTGGTACTAGTGGCCATAGGCCTAGCGGTGAGCACCCGTTCCACGACAACGAAGACCGCTCTTGGAGCCATCAGCTACTGGGCGGTGACGGCCCTGGTAGGTCTCGCCCCCACTTTGCTGGGGATGCTCGTTGGAACCTCGTTCATGGGGTAGGGTGTGGCCAGCCAGGACTCGAATACCCCGCTAACCGGTTATTTGGTCCCACTGCGACGTCAATGTCGCTGTGCTCATGCTTGACAAAGTGCCATCTCTACCGTATTATATGAATTGCTTGAGATATCATACTATTCTTACGGATTAGAGACACTGGACACGGCATGAATTGGGATCGCGCTTGGCTGGCTGACCGTCTGTTGAGGAGGGGGGTATGAAACACGAGCCATCAGGCTTCCCCGGCAAGTTATATGGTTCTACCACCGTCAGTGAGCGAGGCCAAATAGTCATTCCGGCCCAGGCCCGGCGTGAGATGGGATTGGAGCCCGGGACCAAGCTTCTTATCTTTGGCCCTGCCAGGGGGAGGGTCCTGACCTTGATGACCGCGGAGACCGTCTCGGGGTTTGTCCGCCACGCGATGGAACGGCTGGCGGAGTTCGAAAGACTGATCGAAGCAACTCCCGTAGGCCAAGGTGACATCGAATAGAATCTGGTCACACACCGTGGCGAGAGGTCGAGACACTGTCTGGCGATTCGAAGGTGGTGAACTCGGTATCGGCTTCTGATCAGCGTCGGGTTTGCGAGACAGAATGAACCTTTCTCTGGATGAAGTCAGCGGATGACGAGGTGCGAAGGACATTTCAGGAGGTAAACAGGTAGGAGATGCGTAGGGCGATATTTATCACAGTCATTCTTGTGGCGGTTGGGGCGGTTGGTTACTGGTTCTTTCGGCAAGGTTCCGCAAGTACTGGGGCCTTAGCTGAAGATCTGGATACTGTTACCGTGGAGCGAGGTGACATTGAGGCCACCGTCGACGCAACAGGGACGGTCCAACCGGCAGCTCAGGTCACGTTATCCTTCCGGACCGGGGGCATACTGGAAGCTCTCATGGTGGAGGAGGGCGATGACGTGCCGGAGGGGGGCGTCCTGGCCCAACTCGAAACAGCCGAGTTGAGGTTGGGGGTGACGCAGGCCGAGTTGGGGCTGACCAACGCAGAGGCCAACCTCTCCCGAATCCAGGGTGGCGCCGATGCCCAAGACATACAGGCCGCTCGTTCGAATCTGGCAAGCGCGGATGCCGCCCTGAATCGACTAAGGAATGGGTCCACCCAGGATGAGATCACAGTGGCGAGAGCGGATCTGAGAAGGGCCGAGATCGCTCTTCAGGAAGCTCAAGAGCTGTATGACCAGTGGGCCTGGGTAGGAGGGATTGGTGCACTGCCCCACTCGGTGGCATTGCAGCAGGCGACCATCAACTATGAACAGGCTCTTGCAGCGTACAATATCAGGATGGCAGGCCCTACCGAAAGCGAGCTCCGAGCTGCGGAGGCCGCGGTGGCTCAGGCACGAAGCCAATTGGATGACTTGTTGAAAGGTGCTGGTGAGGAGGATCTGATCATCGCACAGGTGGCGGTGGACCAGGCCCGGGCTTCACTGGAACTGGCTCAATTGCAGTTGGAAGGGGCGACGATTGTGGCTCCCTTCGCTGGAACGGTGGCCTTCATCGGCGCCGAGGTCAACGAGCAGGTAGGGCTTGGAACGCCAATGATCACCTTGATAGACTCTTCCGCTTTCCATGTGGATGTCCATATTGACGAGATAGACATCGGCCAGGTGGAGGCTGGACAGGAGGCGTGGGTTTCGCTCGATGCCTTCCCTGAGCAGGAACTCTTGGGCCACGTAGAGTTCATAGCTCCCGTCGCCACCGTTGAACTGGGAACGGTCAATTACATGGTCAGCGTGTCCTTCGACTCGACTGTCGTGGAGTTGCGTTCCGGCATGACGGTCAATATCACCATCGTCACGCAGCGCAAAGAGGACGTTCTCCTCGTTCCTAACAGGGCCATATCCATAGACAGGGAGGAGGGGCTCCTCTTCGTAGCGAAGTTGGTGAATGGGGACATTGAAAGCGCAGATGTAGAAATCGGCCTTCAGGACGACTCCTTCACTGAGGTGCTGAGCGGTCTGCAAGAAGGGGATGAAGTAGTGATTGGCGGGAGTGACACTATGGACCGGCTGCGCCAGGGCATGATGGGTGGTGGACCCCACTAGCGGACCACACATACTGAGGTGCGTGAGCCATGATCAAGATTGACAACGTCACCAAGGTGTACAAAATGGGAGAGGTGGAAGTGCACGCGCTGCGCGGAGTCTCGCTGCAGGTCCGCGAGGGAGAAAGCGTATCCATCATGGGGCCCTCCGGATCAGGGAAGTCGACCTTGATGAACGTAATTGGCTGTCTGGATCAGCCGACTTCTGGTGCCTACTACCTCGATGGCATAGACGTGGGGGAGTTGGACGACGATGAGCTGGCTGAGATTAGGAACCGGAAGATCGGTTTCGTCTTCCAGACGTTCAATCTCCTGTCTCGCACTTCAGCGCTGCGCAACGTGGAGCTGCCCCTTCTCTACGGTGGGGATGGGAACCGTCGGGAGCAGGCCGTGGCGGCGCTGGAGGCCGTGGGCTTGGGGGATCGGGCGAATCACAACCCTAATGAGCTTTCAGGAGGGGAACAGCAGCGCGTGGCTATCGCGCGGGCCTTGGTCAGCAACCCCTCAATAATCCTAGCGGACGAGCCCACAGGCAACCTTGATTCCAAGGTGGGGGCTGAAATCGTCGACATCTTCAAACGTCTCAATGAGGAGCAGGGGATCACGGTGATTTTTGTGACTCACGATCCTAGCATAGCGTCACAAACGCAGAGGATCCTTCACTTGCACGATGGGAAGATCGTACGAGAGGAAACTGTCTCGTCGGCACCGCTCTCTGAGGAGGCGCAAGGTGGATCTGATTGACAGCGTGCGGGTAGCGACGGGAGCCTTGAACGCTAACAAGATGCGCTCGTCCTTGACCATGCTGGGGATCATAATCGGGGTGGCGGCGGTGATAGCCCTCCTCTCCATCGGCCAGGGTGTGCAACAGACGGTGACCGAACAGATTCAAAGCGCAGGCTCCAACCTCTTGTTCATACTGCCGGTGCAGATGGGGGAAGGGGGCGGCGGTGGATTCACGGAGTCGCTGACATACGATGATGTGGAGGCTATCGGCGATTCGCGAAATGTGCCCGATGTGGCCGCCGTGGCTCCCGTGATGCAGGGCAGTGGACAGGTTACTCATCGTAGTGAGGAGATGAGAACCACCGTTGCGGGCGTTTCGCCCGAATATGGCATGGTGCGGAACCTCGAGGTGGCCTACGGGCGATTCCTTACTTCTCAGGATATGGACAGGAGGGCCCGGGTGGCAGTGCTAGGTTCTGAGGCTGCTGAGGAGCTCTTCAACAATAGTGCCTATCCTGTGGGACAAACGATCAAGATCAACCGCATCCCGTTCCGCGTGATAGGTGTGTTGGAGGAAAAGGGAGTCGGCTTCATGGGCAGTGAAGACGGTTACATCTTCGTCCCTATCAGTACCGCACAGGTAAGAGTGTTTCCCCAGCAACGCAACCTTGCCGGTCAATTCTTGGTCACGACCACGTACGTTCAGGTCACTTCCGAAGACCGCATGGACGCAGTCACGGAGGAAATCAACGAGCTACTGAGACGTAGGCATGACATCGCCTTTCAAGACGATGATGATTTCTCCGTGATCAATCAAGCCGACCTGGTAGAGATCTTGGCCGAGGTGACGGGCATACTGACTCTCTTCCTGGGAGCCGTTGCAGGCATCTCCCTTCTCGTGGGGGGGATAGGGATCATGAACATCATGCTGGTTTCGGTCACCGAGCGCACACGAGAGATAGGCATCCGCAAGGCTGTGGGAGCCAAGCGCCGTGACATCCTTCTGCAGTTCTTGGTGGAAGCCATGGTCTTGAGCCTGCTGGGAGGAGCGGTGGGCATCCTCCTGGGGTATGGCATCTCTCAGGGAGTATCCCGCCTCTCGGAGGATCTGGTAACCGTGGTCTCGGTGAACTCCATCGTGTTGGCTACAACGTTCTCCCTGGTGGTGGGGGTGGTCTTCGGCCTGTATCCGGCCTTGAGGGCAGCGCGTCTGAATCCTATCGATGCGCTGCGTTACGAATAGCGGTTGCCGACCGAGCCAGGCAGGGGTCATCGCTACTACTCCTGTTGAAACCAGAGTCCCTCCGGTCGCGTGCGACCAAGAGCGGGTCCGGCAGTCGACCACCTTGCCCAGCCCGTCCGGCGGCAACGTGGAACTCGATGAGTCGAGAACCTTGGCCTGGGAATTCCCCTGAGACGTCACGCGCTCCCAGGATCCTTCCCCGGCGGTGATGGGGTGGCCCTGCGTCAGTGACCTGATGGTTGATGGTGGGCTCCCCAACCTCCTCAGTCCCGCAGATGACCGCAGGTGTGAACTTCGTTCCCCACGAGTTCGATGCATCCTAGCCGATGGCACAGGCTTATGATAGAATTGGATTTGCCGGATGTCGAAGGAGGTTGTTCGTGCCCGAACTAAGCCCGCCCGATGGTCGGGGCCAGCCGATCATTCTCTTGGTCTCGATGGGGCTACTTCTGTTTGTCCTGGTAGGCTATTTGTCCCAGCACCCGTTGCCAGTCTCCGCCGCAGTTTCTGATTCTCCAGGCATCGTCGGGCGGCTGGTTGATCCGCAGGGTGAGGCGGTGCGCAATGCCGAGGTGGTGGTCTACCTGGATGGGGGAGAGCAATCAGTAGCGGCGGAAGAAAGCCAGGCCGATGGGTCTTTCACCCTTGACCTGCCCAGCGGTCCCATCGAGTCGCTGCGGGTGGACATAGCGCGCCCTCATTTTCAGTCCACAACCTGGACAGCTGGACCAGATGAGCTTGCCCTGTTGCGGCAAGGGGCAACCGTGCGTTTGGCGGACATCACTCTGGAGCGGCGAATCACGCCGGGCTTCTGGATAGCCACCCTCACCTTCGTGTCTGTGCTCCTCCTCATTGCCCTGGAGAGATTGCATAATACCATGGCAGCGTTGTTGGGTGCGTTCATCATTCTGGGCGTGAGCTTCGTGGGACGGCCTCTGAACCCCGACCTGTTCATCTTCGACTTCGAGCAGGCGCTACAATATGTGGACTTCGATGTCATCTTCCTGGTGTTGGGGATGATGATCGTCGTTGGGATCCTGGAGACCACTGGCATCTTTCAGTGGATGGCGTATCAAGCCTACCGCCTGTCCCGAGGTCGCGCTTGGCTGCTCGTCATCATCCTGATGCTCCTGACCGCGGTGGCCTCTGCGATGTTGGATAACGTGACGACCATGTTACTGATGGTACCCATCACCCTGGAGATCGCGTTGGCCTTGGGGATCAACCCCCGCTCGCTCATTTTGCCTGAGGTCATGGCCTCCAACATCGGTGGCATCAGTACCCTCATCGGCACACCGACCAACATCCTCATCGGTTCCTACGCCGACATCGGTTTCAGCGATTTCCTGATTAACCTCACTCCTGGTGTGCTTATGGCGCTGGCCGCCCTAACGGTGTATGTACTGGTGGTTTACCGCCACGAGTACCGGGCCGCCGCCCTAGAACTGTCGCCAGCATTGCTGGAGCGGCTGAAGGAGGACGGCCGCATCACCCGTCCCAAGACGCTGGGCAAGGCCGGCGCGATCTTCATCCTCATGTTGGTGGTGTTCGTGGCTGGTGAACAGATTCACCTGGTAGCTGCCGTGACGGCCATGCTGGGCGCGGTGTTCATGCTGCTGGTGGTGGAACCTGATATCGATGAGATGCTGAAAGTCGTGGACTGGACCACCCTGATGTTCTTCATCGCCCTATTCATGGTGATTGGAGCTATCCAAGAGGTAGGCCTCATCAGCATCATCGCCGTGGGGATCAAGAGGCTGGTGGGCGACAACCTCAACTTGGCCTTGCTGGTCATCGTGTGGGCGGGCGCTTTCATGTCGGGACTCATTGACAACATCCCTTTCACGGCGGCGATGTTGCCCGTGGTGGGCTTCCTGAGCAAGACCATACCAGGCGCATCCAACAAGGCGCTCTTCTACGGGCTGTCCGTGGGAGCAGCCATGGGAGGCAACAGTACTTTGATCGGTGCTTCGGCCAACATGGTCACCGCAGGCATCACGGAGCGCGCTGGCTATCGCATTAGCTATATGAGGTTCCTGAAGATAGGACTACCAGCGACCATCATCACCGTAGCCATGGGCACGATATGGCTTCTTATCCGGTTCTAATTGACGGGGGATAACATGGGCAAGATTCTGTGCCCCACGCGGGGTGGAGAGGGCAGTTATCGGACACAGGATGCGGCTATCGCCATGGCCAGGGAGCGGGGCGACGAGTTGGTGTTCCTGTATGTGGTCGATCTGGATTTCCTGAACAAGACCGAACGTGGCGTGCGGCCAGACGTCGTGGCCCAGGAGATGATGCACCTGGGTGAGTTTCTGCTGATCATGGCTCAGGAACGGGCACAGAAGCAGGGAGTGGAAGCCGGGTATGTCCTCCGCGAGGGAGACGTGAACGCCGAGATCAAGGCAGCTGCCGTCGAGGAAGGGGCCACGATGGTGGTACTGGGCCAAGCGACGGGCGACGATGCCGAATGCGCCTTCGCCCCAGAGAGTCTGCTGGAGTTCGCGGCGGAGATTGAGGCCGAAACGGGCCTAGAGGCGCGCGTCGTGTGTTAGACGCAGGTCGGCGCACCTGACCGCCTCGTGATTCTCGACCTTGGCGGGAGTAGCTCTCTGTTGTGGATAGTGATGGGATGAGGTTCACCAAGGAACTGGGACCCGACTCCCTGCCGAGGCGCGTGCCTCTCTTGAGGTGCGAGACTGGACTCTCCAAGGCCGCCGTTCAAGCCCTGGCCGAACCGACGCAAGACCTGAGGTAGTGGAGGGTATGGCTCATGCACATGATCATGCTTGTCCTCGACGACCCCAAACAGCTTGACTCGGTGCTGGATGCCTGGCGCTCCGCGGGGGTGAGTGGGGTTACTATCGTGGAGACGGTCGGCGCGTACCGCCGCGAGACTCGACGAGTACGTGGTCGCTACCTCTATGGCTTGCCCGGATTGGCCGAGAGCGCCGAGAGGTCTCAATACACCCTGTTTGCCATAGTGCCCGATGCGGGCGCAGTGGATATGTGTCTCGAGGCTGCTGAAGGAATCATCGGTGATTTGATGCAGGCCAGGACCGGGGTCTTTGCCGCATGGGAGCTCTCCTCGGCGAAAGGCGTGCCGGATGAACTTGGTCAACCAGGGAACGAGGAATGATCTGGCTGGAGTTTCTGATCAGCGCTGTCCTGATCGTGCTGGCAGCGATCAAACTCGCTGAGTGTGGGGACGCCATCGCAGTGCGGACGAAGCTGGGCGGCATGTTCATCGGCACGCTCCTCCTTGCCGGGGCCACTTCACTGCCCGAACTATTCACAACCCTCAGCTCCATTAATCAGCAAGTACCCGAACTCGCCGCAGGCAACATCTTCGGCAGCAGCATGTTCAACATGCTGATGTTGGCAGTGCTGGACCTGATGAACCCGCGAACCCGGATCTTGCGTCGGGTGGCGATGAACCACGCCCTGAGTGCAGGTCTGGCAGTTCTGCTCACAGGCACAGCGGTGTTCTTCGTAATGGCCGACGTTGGGGTTCAGATCGCCTGGGTTGGCCTGGACAGTCTGATCCTGGTGGGCATGTACTGGCTCAGCATGCGGCTCATATATGCCAAACACCGCATTGGTAGCCAGACAACTGAAACGACAGATGAGAAGGCGGAAGGTCTGCCTGGGCTGGGTTCGGCTGTGGTCTGCTTCATGGGGGCAGCTGCGGTCTTGGTTATTGTAACACCATGGCTTGTCCGGAGCTCGGTCGGCATAGCCGGTATCACCGGTCTGACCACTGGATTCATCGGGATCGCGCTGGTGGCCCTGGTGACCTCATTGCCCGAAGTGGTTACAGCTGTGACCGCGAGCCGCATAGGCGCCCACGATTTGGCTGTGGGCAATCTCTTCGGAAGCAACATCTTCAATATCTTCGCACTGGGCTCGACGGATGTCTTCTATCTCCAAGGGCGCTTCTTGGGGGTCGTTGATCCCTCACTGACGCTGGCCGGGCTGGCCGGCTTATTGCTGACCAGCGTGGGATTGGTCAGCACTGTGGCCCAGGTCGAACGTCGTTTCCTCTTCGTAGAGGTCGATGCCTTGCTGATTATCCTGGGCTACGTGGGCGCCATGCTTCTGTTGTATAGCCGGGGAATCCTCGGCTGAGTGTGTGGAAAGGCGCTTCTCAACGCTTTCCGCTGGCGCCGCATATCGCCGCGCCGCAGCCCATTGAAGTCCCGCAGGGACTTTGGGAACTTATCGCGGGAATCCATTCCGGCGCGACTCTCAGCACAGGAGAGCCTCCAGGAAATCTCCTCGGCTGACGCTTGACAATGCTCGGGCAGGTGGTTAAGATTCCTCTACATAAGAGGTGGTAGGGTGGGCTTCGGTGTGATCAAACGCGTGGCGCTGGCTTTGCTTCCCTTGTCACCTGGCGAGGGAAGCCGTTTTTTGTGCGCTCTCTCTCATCTTTGCTTGGAGGTTGGACTATGGAGATCTTGCTTGGTGCGTTGTTGATATTCTGCCTGCGATTCATAGGCGTGTCCATGGGAACGGTCAGAATGCTCATGGCGGTGCGCGGTCGAAGGGTGGTGGCTGGCGTGATAGGGTTCTTCGAAGTCACCATCTTCTTGGTAGCCATCAGCCCGGTGGTCACCAATATCGGGAACTGGTGGAACGTCGTTGCCTACGCGGGAGGCTTTGCCACTGGCACCATTGTCGGCATGACTATCGAGAAGAAGCTAGCCATTGGTCTGGCCGAGGTCAACTTCATCTCCATGGGCAAGGGTGCAGAGATAGCCGAAGCACTCCGGGCCGATGGCTACGGTGCCACGGAGTTCTTGGGGGTGGGTCAGACCAACGTAGTTGACATGGTGAGGACGGTCGTGAGGAGGAGAGAAGTGCCCTCGGTGATGGCCGCTGCCAGCGCCATGGACGACGATGCCTTTGTCACCGTGCAGGAAATGAAAGGCGCGTACCGCGGAAGGTGGCGACTGCGCAAATAGGGTCTGGTACTCGAGATGAAGTTCCTTGCCGATGCTATGCTGGGTCGCCTGGCGAAGTGGTTGCGCATTCTGGGGTACGATACCGCCTACTTCCCGCAACTGGAAGATCACGATCTGGTACGTATAGCGCGGGCGGAAGGGCGCATGCTCTTGACCAGGGATCGGGAGTTGACCAGGCGGAAAGGCTTGAGGTCTCTCCTCGTTGCAAGCGATAGATTCGAGGAGCAGCTGGCACAACTGCTACGCGACCTCGATTTGGACATGGATGGCTCTCTGTCTCGCTGTGCACGCTGCAATACGGCCCTGCAGCCAATTCACAGGGAGGAAGTTGAGGGCCGGGTTCCGCCCTATGTCTTCCGTGAGCACGTGCAATTCAGTTCGTGTCCGCAGTGTGATAAAGTGTATTGGAGGGGCACTCACTGGGAGAGAATGCGGCAGAGGATAGAGGAGATTCGAGGGGGTTGCTTCACTTCGTCTTGATCAAAACGCTCTCTATCTTGGGGCCTTTCATCCTCTGAACGCTGATGGTCAGATCACCGCACTGAAGTTTTTCTCCCTCCTGGGGTATGTGTCGGAGATGACATAGGATGAAGCCGGCAACGGTGTCGTAGTTGTCATCTTCGGGCAGCTGTATGCGCAGCTCACTGTTAACCTCATCTACGCGGATCAGGCCGTCCACCTGGAACGTGTGCTCATCGATCTCCACCACCAGGGACTCCGTCACCCATTCATCGGTGAGACGTCCCACTACTTCCTCCACCAGTTCTTCCAGTGTTACCATCCCCGCCGTACCACCATATTCGTCGATGACGATGGCTACCTGCATGTGCTGAACGCGCATGTCGTGGAACAATCTGCCGACTTGCTTGGTTTCGGGGACGAAGATGGTCGGTCGGACGAGTTCGCTCAGCTGTGCCTGACGGGCAGCGGTGTCTTTGGCCATGGAGAGTAAGACGTCCTTGATGGAGACAAAACCGATGATATTATCCAGGTCACCGCCGTACACCGGGAAGCGAGAGTGACTGGAACCGGTGAAAGTCCTCAACAGGGTATCGACGGTCTCGCCACTTTCGATTCCCACGATGTCGGGCCGAGGTATCATCACCTCACGTACGTGACGCTCGCCGAATTCGAAGACCTTGTGCACCATTTCCCGTTCCATCTCCAGCACCGTGCCCTGCTCTTCTCCGATCGTGGCCAGCAAGAGTATCTCCTCTGGTGTGATGAAAGGGGATTGACTCTCTCGGCCACGGCTTACCAGGCTTATGAGAGAGTTGGCAATGAGGGTGAAGATGTAGATGACCGGGGTCAGCACCTTTACGATCAAGCTGATGGGTCTGGCAACCAGGAGGGCCGTCCGCTCCGCGTTGCGGGCGGCGAAGGTCTTGGGGGTTATCTCACCGAAAAGCACGATGAGCACGGTCATAACCAGGCTGGCCACAAGCACGCCCTGCTCACCAAAGATCAGCAGGGCCAGGGTGGTGCCTACTGAGGAGGCGAAGATGATGAAGGCGTTCTCGATCAGCAGGATGGTGGCGAACAGCTTATCATGATTCTCCCATAGTTCCCTGGCTGCTTGGGCGGCGCGGTTGCCCTGTTCTGCCAGGCTGCGGATGCGAATCTTGCTGACCGAAATCAATGAGGCCTCAGAACTGGAGAATAAGGCTACCATCAGGAGGCTGATGACCAGGATCCCCAGAGTGACCAGCACATTTGACTCCCCGATGGGGAGGGTTGACTCTCCCACGAAACGAACCTCCTGCACAAGATCTTATCACCTCCTGTGCGGTTCCGCCACCCCAGTTCCTTGTACACACTTCGTCTCCTGTGATATACTAGTTTGGATGGCCTGAAAGGCACGCTATTGATGACCATAGCTCACGCGCCAGGGAAAATCATTCTCGTGGGGGAGCACGCTGTGGTTTATGGCCGGCCAGCCATAGCGGTGCCGGTGACCCAGGTTCAGGCTCGAGTGACGGTCGAAGAGGGTGAGAAAGAGCAGGGGATCGTCATCGTGGCCAAGGATCTGGGCCGCGTTTTTCACGTGGGACAGAGAGAGAGCAAGTCAGCGGCAAGCCCTCTGCAAGCCACGGTGGTGAATGTTCTCACCTACCTCGGCTTGAGTTTGGAGCAGGATCTGACGATAGCTGTGGAGTCCAGCATTCCCATTGCGCGAGGCCTAGGTAGCGGTGCTGCCGTCTCTACAGCAATGACTAGGGCGGTGGCAGAGCACTTCTCCAAGAAACTCACTGCGGAAGAGGTTTCCCGACTGGTGTACGAAGTGGAGAAGCTGCATCACGGCACGGCTAGCGGGATAGATAATACGGTGATAGCGTATGAACGGCCGGTATACTTTGTCCGCGGTGAGAGGTTGGAGACCTTCCCAGTAGGAAGACCCCTGTCACTTGTCATTGCGGATACTGGGGCAGAGAGCCCCACGAGGATAGTGGTTGGCGCAGTCCGTCGAGCATGGGAGGAATCCAAGGAAAGATATGAAGCCCTGTTCGACGGTGTGGGCGATATAGCTGTGAAGGCCCGCTGGGCCATCGAGAGGGGAGAGGTGGGGCAGGTAGGGCGTCTGATGGACGACAACCACCGCCTGCTGCAGGATATGGGGGTGTCCTCCTCTCGACTGGATGCTCTGGTGAGGGCGGCTAGGCGACACGGAGCCTTGGGTGCGAAACTGTCGGGGGCGGGTCGCGGCGGAAACATGATCGCCCTGGTGACTGCGCAGACGGGCGAGCAGGTGAAGCATGCCTTGGAGGCCGAGGGAGCCGACGGTGTGATCCAGGCGGAGGTCGAGGCGAGCAAAGATCTTGTGCCTTCTCCGGCGTCGTCTGTAGTGCCAGAAGAAGAACAATGATGTGATGGCTTGAGTTGGCCTAGACCACAGGAGGTGCTATGCCAATTGCGAAGATCAACGCGTTCGAGGAGGCTAACGGCCTTACGCAGCCTTTTCTGGTTGTTGATCTAGCCGACATTGATGATTTCGTGGCCCGCCTGTTCACTAGTGAAGGTATGATAGCGTGGCACAAACACATTGATCAGGAACAACTTTTTCTGGTTCTGGATGGAGAGCTGGCTCTGGAAAGTGAGTGGGGCAACAACATGCTGCGCAGTGGAGAGATGGCGGTGATACCCAAGGCGGTCGCTCACCGCTGCGGTTCCGTCTCCCGAGCGGTAGCCCTGGTGTTCGAAAGGAAGGTCTTCGCTAACAGGCAGAACGGCAAGCGGAGGCTGTTTGTGCTAGAAGGCGCAGGAAAGATTCATCCGGTCAACATCGGCGCCGAGGCCCTGCAGCTGACGGAACCGTCCGTAGCCCGTGAACTGATCGCCGTGGACGATCTGTGCCTGTCTGTGGTTCGATACGAGGGTGAGGGCGAGGAGCATCTCTGCAGCGGGGGAAGTGAACTCCTACTGGTGCAGGAGGATAGTCTGACCGTGGGCACCGAGTTAGGCACCGTGACCTTGGGAAGGGGCGAGATGACCGTAGTGCCTAAAGGGGTCAGATATCTGCCCCAAGCTTCTGAGAGGGCGGTGGTTCTGCTGGCCACGAAGGGGAGGTCCGTGAGCACTGGAGATTGAGCACAGGATGGCACGGGGTTGGGCGAACTGGTATACCTCAAGTTAGGGGGTTCCCTGATCACCGATAAGGGATCCCCGCAGACGGCCAGGGAAAGGGTCATTCGCCGTGTGGCCCAGGAGATACGGGAGGCTCTGGACCATGCTCCTGATCTGAAGCTCCTCTTGGGGCACGGCAGCGGATCCTTCGCCCATGCGCCTGCGAGCAAGTACGGCGTCCATGAAGGGCTGCTCGAAAGCGATGATTGGTGGGGGTATGCTGAGACAGCGGTGGTGGCCGCCCGGCTAGACCGGGTCGTTGCCGACCTACTGCTCGCCCAAAGGATACCGGTTCTCCCCATACAGCCCTCCGCCTCGGCTCTGTGCGACGATGGGCAACTGGTTCATTTGGAGGTGGCCCTGATCAAGGAGGCCCTCAAGCGGGGGTTGGTGCCAATGGTGTATGGCGATGTATCTTTCGACAGAGTGCGTGGCACTGCCATTATATCCACGGAACAGATCTTTGCCTATCTTGGCGTCCATCTCGCCCCTCGAAGGATCATCCTGGCCGGTCACGTGGAAGGCGTATTCACTGGAGACCCTTTGAAAGAGCCAGCAGCCCGCCTTCTCAAGAAGATATCTGCCTCCAAGTTTGCCGAGGTAGAGAAAATGCTGACCGGCTCCCATGGCATTGACGTGACTGGGGGCATGCTGGCCAAAGTGCGAACCATGTCCCAGTTGATCGAGGCTCACCCAGCTATCACGGTACGTTTCATCTCTGGTGAGCAAGAGGGGCTGATCAGGAAGGCGTTGCTGGATAGCCGGGTCGAGGAAGGAACTCTGCTGCATTGCTAAAGATGCTTCGGATTGGGAGACCCGAGGCAAGCAGCGAGCTCGTCTGAGAGTGGCACCTCAAGGGTTGATTGACGCCAGCACAGTAGGCTGGTGAGGGAGAGAGCTGTCGATGGTGGTCATAGACGGTTCTCATGGCGAGGGAGGCGGGGCGGTACTACGTAGTTCGCTGTCTCTCTCGGCCATACTAAGTGAACCGATACGGATCGATAATATCCGCATCAAGCGCCCCAATCCCGGCCTGCAGGCTCAGCACCTGACTGGAGTCCGCGCCCTGGCGCAGGTTTGTCGCGCCAAACTGGAGGGTGCGGAGCTGGGGTCGCGAACGCTGACCTTCACACCGCGCTCCTCTCCTCGTGGAGGCGAGTACTCGCTGGATGTAGCTGAGGCGCGCAAAGGCGGGAGCGCCGGGGCCACCAGTTTGATTCTCCAAGCGTTGCTTCCACCTCTGCTCCTGGCGGATGGGAACTCCAGGCTCGTCCTGCGGGGAGGCACTCACGTTGCTTGGAGCCCACCCTTCCATTACCTGAAAATGGTCTATTTGCCGACCTTGGCTCTGATGGGAATCCACGCGCAAGTGGACATCGAGCGATGGGGCTGGTACCCCATCGGCGGAGGACTGATCACGGCCCAGATCACCGGCCTGGGGCATCCAGTGTCGGGGATATCGGGGCTCGAGCTGACCGAACGTGGAGGGCTGAAAGGGCTGTACGGCATATCAGCCCTCTCAAACCTGCCCGGACACATAGCCGAGCGGCAGAAGCGCCAGGCCGAGAAAGTACTGAGGCGTGAAGGTTTCGATCCTCGAATCGACATCGTCGATGGTCCGGCGAAGGGGCGCGGCAGCGCCCTATTCTTGGTGGCCGAGTTCGAGAATGCGAGGGCCGGGTTCACCTCCTTGGGGAGGAAAGGCAAGCCGGCGGAGAAGGTGGCCGAGGGAGCCTGTGCTGAATTCTTGGACTACTACAGGGGTGGAGCTGCCCTGGATCAGCATCTGGCCGATCAGCTTATTCTCCCCATGGCCCTGGCGGAAGGTGACTCGTCCTTTACCACCTGCCGTATCACCCAGCACCTGTTGACCAATATCTGGGTTATGGAGCAATTCATGAGGAAGGAGTTTGTCGTCCAAGGGCAGGAGGGAGGGCCGGGAAAAGTGACACTAAGGGGAGGGAACGGTGTTTGAAATCGTCTTCCTGGGCACCTCGGCCTCAGCTCCCTCAGTGGCGAGAAACCTCACTGCGACTGTGGTGCTCTACAAGCACTACCGTTTTCTGATTGATTGCGGCGAAGGAACTCAGAGACAGTTGCTGAGAAGTGGACTGGGTTTCAAGAGATTGAAGCGCATACTTCTCACTCACGGGCATCTGGACCACATTTTGGGGCTGGGAGGTCTGATCTCCACGTTCAGCCGTTGGGAGGCAGTGGACGCCCTGGAGATCTATGGCGGAAGATGGGCTCTGGAGAGGGTGGAGGATCTCATATTCGGAGTTGTTTTACGAGGGGCGAAGCCCCCCTTGGAGTTGGAGTTCATCGAGCTATCACCGGGAGTGCTGCTTGAGGATGAGGATTTTGTACTCTCTGCCTTCCCGGTTACTCATCGTGGGCCAGGCTGCTTCGGCTTCACTTTCGAGGAGCGAAGCAGGCGACCTTTTCTGGCTGAGGCGGCGGAAGAACTGGGGGTGCCGTCGGGACAAGAGCGAAGGCGACTGGTGCGTGGTGAGGCGGTCGCGTTGGCTGACGGGACTGTGGTCCACCCCGATCAAGTGCTGGGAGATCCGCGCCCTGGGGCTAGGCTCGTCTACGTCGGGGATGCTGGCCGAGTTGACGATCTCATCTCCTACGCTCAGGGGGCCGATGGCTTGGTAATCGAGGCCACCTACCTCTCTGCGGAAGGCGAACTGGCGGAGCAGTTCGGGCACCTGACCGTTGCCCAAGCAGTGACCCTTGCCAGGGAGGCAGGCGTGAGGACATTGTATCTCAACCACATATCGCGCCGCTATGCGGCGAGGGAGGTGCTGGAAGAGGCTCAGACCATATTCCCCAACACCGTTGTAGTCAGAGATTTTGATCGGTTTCAGATCACGAGGAGGAAGTAGTCTTGCACCTGAGGCTGGATCCTGGCGCATCAGCTGGAACGCAGACGAGATACCGAGGGAGGTAGTCATGGTCCTTCCTGGTCTGAGGGAGGTCCGGACACATTCCGATTGACCCTATGACCAGATTAGGACCAGATTCAGACCTGACTTTGACCCTGGGGTGGTATGATAGCGGCCAGGAAGGGTTTGTGGCTTTGATGATCGGGCGCTCCTGTGATAGAATTCCCCGATGAGTTGGAGAGGAGGTGTCGAGGACATGAATATCGGCGAATACAACTTCCCGGATGAACTGTACTACGACAAGAATCATGCCTGGGCTCTGGTGGAGGGTAACGCGGTGACGCAGGGAGTCACCGAATTCGCCCAGAAGATATCGAAGGAGATTGTATACGTTGAGGTACCACGCACTGGACGCACAGTGGAGCAAGGCAAGACCTTCATGTCCATGGAGTCCGGCAAGTGGGTCGGTCGCATCGCGGCCATGGTCAGCGGAGCCATCACCGAGACCAACGAGGAACTGGAATGGGATGTGGCGCCGATCAACGAGGACCCCTTCGGCGAAGGTTGGCTAGCCAAGATCGAGGCCTCCGATCTAGGCGAGCTTGATAACCTGCTCAAGGCCTCCGACGCCGAGTTCCAGTCGTTCGTAGAGTCAGAGATAGAAAAGTACAAGGATATCCTCGAAGGGGCCTAGGATCTCGCCCAGAGTTCTCCAGCAAGAAACGTAAGGCTGAGACTCACACCTCTCGACGGGTGGATGCTCCTGGTTCTGGGACTTGCTGTATCGCGAAGGGAGGCCGATGAGCAGGGCGGCGCGCGGCAGCAGGCATTGACCGTTGGCCTCCCCCGAATGTTTCAAGATCTACGACCGAGAGGTTCGTGCTGTCTCTATGCAGTCTGGGAAGGCGACGATCTGTAGCTGGTTGGGAAAGGGCCGTGCGTTTCAGACGCCGTCCTAGATAGGGTTTGACGAATGGACATAATGCTCGTATTCTGGCTCTTCCACATACCGGCTATGATCGTTTTCGTCGCAGGGACGGTGTTCACCCTGACGATTTGGCTTCAGGGGACCGTCAACGGCAGAGGTGACATCAGCGCTCGTAGGAAGCTGTTCCTGCTGATTAGAAGCACTCTGGCTACGATCTTTAGCGCCAGGTTGGGAGCTCTACTACGGGTGTTGATTTGGGACGGTGCGATTCACCCTACCTTGTTCAGGGCGCACAAGTTGCGCTGGACTGCCCATTTCTGCGTGTTCGGCGGTATTGTGTTGCTGACTATCCTGAGCGGTTTCTCTTTCATAAGCGTTGACATCATGATACCCATCTTCAAGATGGATAATCTCTTCACCTCCATTTTCGCCAACAAAGATCATGCGATCACGGCCTTCCTGAACGAGTTCGGGGGGTTGGTGGTCATGGTGGGGTTGATGATTGTCATCGTCCGCCGTTACGTGATCAGGGAACTGGACATGCGCACGCGAATGGTGGACATGCAGATCATCGTGTTACTGGTGGTCATCATGATCTCAGGCTACTTGGCGGAGATATGCCGCCTGAGCTTCGAGTTTGAGGAGTTGCCTGCCACCGCGGCCTATGCTTTCATCGGCTACCCAGTGGCCTCGCTGGTGAGGACTGCACCTCTGCCGTGGGCCGATCTCCATGACTGGCTGTTTCTGTTTCATGCCATATTCTCCTCCGTGGTGGTGGCGTACATCCCCTTCAGCAAGTTCTTCCATGCTGTGGCTGGCGCTATCATCGCCACTGTCAATTCCCTACCGAGGGAGGAGACCCCCTCGGTGCCTGCTGGAGTAACTCATGGGCAAGTTTGACCTCTCTCACTACTCATTCAAGCAGCTGATGGAGCTTGACGCGTGCACTCGCTGCGGCGAGTGTGTCAAGTGGTGCCCCACGTATGCGGAGAAAAGTGAGGAGCCTCTGCAACCGGCGGACAAGATACGCCGCATGAGGTCTTTCATAGGGGCTCAGTATGGGTTCCGCGCCAGGCTGTTTGGGTCTAGGTTCCCGGCTGATGAGTCCTTGGAGGAATTCTCCGACGGGGTCTACGATTGCACCCTCTGTGGACGCTGTAGGGTGGTATGCCCGGTCAAAATAGACACTCGTCCTCTGTGGATTGCCATGCGGGAGCATCTGGTCGATCTGGGTCATTACCCTGAGACTTTCGACACTCTGCGTGAGATGGTCACTACGAGATACAACATCTCTGGAGACGACAATCAGGACCGCCTTATCTGGAGCGAGAACCTGGAACGGGTACCCGAGGGCCTAGCGGGCAAGCGGGAGGCGGACATAGTCTACTTCGTTGGCTGCACACCCGCCTTCTATCCTCAGACCTATGGCATTCCCCAAGCGACGGTGACGGTGATGGAGAGAGCTGGTCTGGATTTCACCACGCTGGGGGGTGAAGAGTGGTGTTGCGGATATCCGCTCATTATCGCTGGCATGGAAAGTGCAATCAAGGAGTTGGTGGAGCATAGCGTGGCGGCGATAAGAGGCATCGGGGCTCACAGACTAGTGGCGGGGTGTCCCTCCTGCTATCACACGTGGCTACATGAGTACCCGAGAATCATGGGAGAACCCCTGGGCTTCGAAGTACAGCATCTGAGCGAGCTCCTGCTGGAACTAATCGGTGAGGGGCGCATTAAACTGAACGAGTTCGACCGGCTGGTCACGTATCATGACCCCTGTGACTTGGGAAGGAACAGCGGCATATATGATGCTCCAAGGAGTGTGATACGGAGTATTCCCGGTATCTCGTTCGCTGAGATGGAGGAGAACCGGCGGCAAGCCCTCTGTTGCGGCGGTGGGGGTGACGTTGCGATGTGCGATGAGGAATTGGTAGGGGCGGTGGCGGCTCGGCGGCTGCGACAGGCGCTGGCCACGGAGGCCCAAGTTCTTGTTTCCGCCTGTCAGCAATGCAAACGGACCTTGATGACCGCGGCGCGCCAAGAAAAGGCGAGAATGAGGGTACTGGACATAGTGGAGCTGGTAGCCAGGGTTATGGAAGACTGACCCCTTGACGATGGGTCAAGAACGTTGGGTGTCGTGGTGCAGCCTTACGATTCCGAATACGAAGGAGGCGAACAAACTCAGCGACCTATCGGCCTAGGGTCCGTTTCTTCCCTGAGAGGCTTGTGGCCCTACGTTGAAGTCACCAAGCCTGCTTCCGTCCTTCTCCTGGTCTTCACATCTCTAGCTGCGATAGCCATCGCTGCCGACGGATGGAATCTCCCCGCTAGCCTTTTCATGACTGCCCTTGTTGCCGTCACTCTGGGCTGCGCAGGAGCGAATACCATAACCTGCTATATCGACCGTGACTTGGACCGCGTGATGGAGCGGACCAGGCGGCGTCCCATACCGAGTGGCAGGATCCATCCCCCCGAGAGGGCTCTCTACTGGGGCCTTCTTTTGACGGTGGTTTCACTAGCCTTGGCATGGACGCTCAATGCGTTGGCCTTCCTATGGGGCCTTCTGGGCTTCGTTGACAATGTCCTGGTTTACAGCTTGTTGATGAAGAGGAGAAGCCCCCTGAACATCATTCTAGGAGGACTTAGCGGTGGGATCCCTGTTCTCTTCGGCTGGGCCGTCGTCAAGAACAGCTTGGACGTCGAGGCGCTGCTCATCGCGGCAGTTGTGGTGCTGTGGATACCCAATCATATCTGGAACCTGGCCATATTCCATACAGAGGACTACAAGAAAGCTAGCGTCCCGATGTTGCCCGCCGTGCTCTCCCTGGAGAAGACCACTCGCTGCACGATGGCTACCGTCGTGTTGATGTACCTTTGTTCCTTAGCCATCTACTTCGTGGGAGGGTTTGGTCTCATCTATCTGAGCACAGCCCTGGTTCTTGGGTTGGTCATAACCGTCAGCAATGTCATTTTGGCGCGGAATCCCTCGCGCGAGAAGGCCTGGGTGATGTTCAAGCTCTCCAGCCCCTACCTCTTCGTCCTTTTTCTGGCCATGATGTTGGACGTGCTCGTCGCGTGATCGCTTCTGTTGAGATTCACCGCTCATTCTGGTATAATTAGATAGACTTGGTCATAATTCGGCTGGAGGCGCCAGTGCATCTCTATGACCTGGGGAGCGTTCCCTGGCCCGATTCACAACTGACCTACCACGCTTTGCCTCGTCTGCACAGGGAGGCGTTGGTGCTGCTCTCTCCTGCCTCTCCCTACGTCTGCATCGGCTATCATCAGGACCTGGAGAAGGAAGTGGACGTGGAGTTTTGCCGAGCCAATGACATCCCCGTGTTCCGACGGGAGGTGGGAGGAGGGGGAGTCTATCTGGATGGCGACCAACTGTTCTACCAGTTGATTATACACAAGGAGAACCCCTTGGCCCCATCCGACAAGACCACCTTCTATCGCAAGTTCTTGGAGCCCCCCATCGAAACCTATCGGGAGATAGGCATCCCGGCGGAATACAAACCGGTCAACGATATTGTTGCAAAGAAGCGAAAGATATCTGGCAATGGTGCCGCGGAAATAGGCGACTACCTGATCCTCGTGGGCAACCTGATCGTTGACTTCAACTACGAGATGATGAGCCGGGTGTTGAGGGTCCCTGACGAGAAGTTCCGCGACAAGGTCTACGAGAGCATGAGGGAAAACCTGACCACGATCAAACGGGAGTTGGCGGAGAAGCCGACGAGGGAGTCACTCAATGCCAGTCTGGCCCGGAACTTCGAGAAGCTCTTGGGACCTTTGCCCCGGGCAGAGGTGGACGAGGAGTTGCGGAATGAGGTGTCTAGATTGTCCCCCAAGTTCTTGAACGAGGAGTGGCTGTACAAGATAGGCAGACCGATGGAAGGACGGACGGTCAGAATCGCGTCTGGCGTGGATGTGAAACACCTGGTTCACAAGGCTCCAGGGGGCCTCATCCGGGGCGATGTGGAGATCGCAGATGGCGCCATCACCTCCCTTGCGCTTTCGGGTGACTTCTTCTTCTACCCGGCTGACAAGTTGACCGATCTTTCACAGGCGCTGGTCGGCAGGAAAGAAGCTGAGGTCGAGGAGACGATCAGTGAGTTCTATGAGAAGCATCGCATAGAATCTCCGGGGGTCGAGCCGACGGATTTCGCCAAGGTAGTGGTTGGTTGAACTGTGGCGAGGATGGCGCTCTTCCCAGGCTGTCTGGTTCTCCAGCGCATGCCTCAGTACGAGAAGGCCGCCAAGAGGGTGCTGAGGGAGCTTTACATCTCTGCGGCAAGTATCGCCCACGCCGCTTGCTGTGGAGCTCCGTTGGAGTCCTTCACCGATAAATGGCTCTACCTTGCGGCCTACAATCTCAGTCTCGCCGAGAGGATGGGGTTCCCCGTCTTGACCATTTGTGGCAACTGCACTAACACTCTGCTGCGGGCTGAGGTAGCGTTGCGGGATCCCTCCCTCCGCCTTGTGGTGAATGAAAGACTGGATGAGATTGGATTGCACTTCGAGGGAGGGACGAGGGTCATACACTTGGTTCAGGTCCTCAGCGAGCAACTGGAGGGGATGAGGGACAAAGTGAGGGTGGAGTTGTCGCTGAAGGTCGCGCTGACGCACCCCTGCCAGGCCTTTCGACCTCACGAAGTCCTTGGTTTCGACGATCCTCTGCAGCCCCAGGCCATGCGCTCCATCGTGGAGTTGACCGGGGCGGAGGTTGTACCCTACGACGCGGAGTACGATTGCTGCGGTTCGACTCTGTATCTGGTGAATGAGCAGCTAGGTCTTGAGGCTGGTCAACGGAAGCTGAGCTCTGCTGCAGGGGCGGACGTATTAGTAGACGCTTGTGGCAACTGTCAGTTATTGTTGGAACGATTTCAGGGCCTAATGAACGAGGGTCGTGCGGAATCCAAGATGCCGGTGTTGACCCTGCCGCAGCTAGTGGGTTTGGCTATGGGTATCGATCCAGCGGAACTGGGTGTCGGACCCGTGATGGCAGGGAAGCTTCTGGGGAGCTCGCCGTGACGGTTGGAGGCCTGGATTCGCTACTAGAGGATTGCACCCAGTGTGGCCTGTGCCGTGAAGTGTGCATCGTAGAGAGGCTGGGTGCTCATTCCATAACCTCTTTCCTTCTTGGAGAGGATAACTACTCTAGTTGGCTCTGTTCCTCGTGCTGGCGGTGTCAGGAAGTCTGTCCCCAAGGGGTGGACATTCATGCCATTATGGTGGAGAAGAGACGGGAGGAAGACCCTCCCGTAGCACATGAGGCTAATCTCAGGAGAGTTCTAGAATCTGGTTATGCTTTGCCTATCGGAAAGGGGATAAACGAGTTGAGAGCCATCCATGGGCTAGATGCGGTGCAACTCGTCCCTGAGAAGTGGGTAGAGATCTTGCTACGAGCTCAAGCGGGCCAGGAGCTAGGAGGGTAAGTACTTATGGCTACAGAAGTTGCGGACTCGGTCGTACGAGAATCGGACTTGGGGTTTGGTGAAGAGGCTATCCGGCACCGCAAGGAGCTGCTTGAATGTATTCAATGCGGCACGTGCTCCGCTTCGTGCCCCACCGCCTATGCCATGGATTACACTCCTCGCAAGATTATCGCTGCCCTGCGGGCTGACCAACTGGAGAGGGTGCTGCGCAGCAATACACCATGGCTGTGTGCCTCTTGCTACTACTGTACGGTTCGCTGTCCAGCCGGAATCCAGTTCACCGACTTCATGTACCTTCTCAAGCGGATGGCCGTAGAGCGGGGTCTCCACCCTCCAGGGAGCCCGGCCCTATATCAGGCTTTCGTCAATACCGTCGACCGCTACGGACGAAGCGCGGAGACGGAACTGATGATACGCTATTTCTTGAGCACGCTCAATCCTCTGGGACTCATCAAGCTGGCACCGTTTGGGCTGAAGATGCTGTTGCGTGGGCGGTTTCCTCTCTTGCCGCGCAGGATCAAGGGACGCCGGAACTTGGCAAGGATGCTTGAGTACATCGAGGAGAAAGGGGAGGCATGATGGCGTACACCTATTATCCCGGTTGCTCTCAGGAGGTGAGTACAAAAGCCTACAATCTCTCCACCTGGGCCGTCGCCGGGGCTCTAGGTCTAGAATTGGTGGAGCTGGATGACTGGAATTGCTGCGGGACGAGCCCCTCGTACTCGCTGCGGAGTCTCTCCACTTTCGCCCTCAATGCGCGAAACTTGGGATTGGCCGAGAGACACAGCCCAGGGTGCGATCTGGTGACCATCTGCAACGGGTGCTTCGGCATCATGGACAAGACCAACCGACGGCTCGCCGAGGACGCTGAGCTGAGGGAGAGGGTAGGTGAGGCATTGGCGGTAATTGATCTTGAGTACCGGGGATCGGTGAGGGTGCGCCACCTGCTGGAGGTACTGGTAAACGACCTAGGTCAAGAGACCATTCAGGAAAAGGTGACTCATCCTCTGGAGGGCTTGCAAGTGGCCCCTTACCTTGGCTGCGCCTTCAGCCGTCCCAGTGGGATTGATGACGCGGAGTTCCCCACGGCTCTCGGTGACCTATTGTCTTGGATCGGTGCAGATGTCGTGGATTATCCTCTAAGAGCATCGTGCTGTGGGGGCATCTTGATGATGAGCGACAAGAAAGAAGTAGCCCTGAAGTTGGTGCACAACCTGCTGGCCGACGCGGTGCGCAGAGGGGCCAGTTGCCTTGCCACGGCCTGTCCTCTCTGTCATCTCAACGTGGAGGCATATCAGGGCCAGGTGAACGCTCGGTTTGGGACCGATTTCTCCCTTCCAGTCTTGTTTTTCACGCAGCTACTCGGCGTCAGCCTGGGGCTGGGCAGGGAGGAACTTGGCCTGGGGACGGAGTTAGTGTCGGCTGCAGCCCTTTTGGCTCCTCACATGACATGAGGGCTCCTTAAGAGGCATTTGGTGTGGCGAAGATAGGGGGGTATTTGATGTGGAGAAGATAGGTGTCTACGTCTGCCAGTGTGGGACCAACATAGCGGACAAAGTGGACGTGGAGGCGGTCGCGGAGTACGCAACTGGACTGCCGGGGGTAGCGGTAGCGCGCGACTACGCATACATGTGCTCCGATCCGGGCCAGGAGTTGATCAAGGAGGACATCAAGGAGCTGGGATTGAACCGGGTGGTGGTGGCTTCCTGCACCCCTCTCATGCACGAGACCACCTTCCGACGTGCCTGTGAGGATGCCGGGCTGAATCCCTTCTTCTTCCAGATGGCCAACATCCGAGAGCACGTCTCCTGGGTGACCGAGGACCCCGACGAGGCCACCCAGGGGGCGAAACGGGCGGTGGCCGCCGCGGTGTACAGGGCGGCCCATCATGAGGCTTTGGCCGTCAAGGAGGTTCCTGTTCAACCTGCCGCTCTGATAGTAGGGGGAGGCATCGCCGGCATCGAAGCCGCCCTCCGCATCGCCGATGCGGGCAAGCAGGTATACCTGGTAGAGAGGGAGCCCAGCATCGGTGGCTACATGGCCCAGCTGCACAAGACCTTCCCCACCTTGGACTGTTCGGCTTGAATACTGACGCCGAAGATGGTGTCCGTGGGACAGCACGAAAACATCGAGATCCTGAGCTATGGTGAGGTGGAGGAGGTTTCGGGCTACGTTGGCAACTTCAAGGTGAAGGTCCGAAAGAGGGCACGTTATGTGAACGAAGATCTGTGTACGGGCTGCGGTCTGTGCCAGGAGAAGTGTCCCGCCAAGAACATACTGAGTGAGTTTGACGCCGGGATCGGCACCCGCAAAGCCATCTACATGCCTTTCGCTCAGGCAGTGCCCAGAGTCCCGGTGATAGACACCGAGAACTGCATCTGGTTCCAGAAGGGGAAGTGCGGTGCTTGCCAGAAACTCTGCCCAAGAGGCGCCGTTGACTTCGAGCAGGAGGACGAGGTCGTCGAGCTTGATGTGGGGACCATCATCGTCGCTACCGGGTTCGATCTATTCGATCCTATCCGGGCGCCGGAGTACGGCTATGACAGGCTAGACAACGTCCTGACCAGCCTCGAGTTCGAGCGGATGATCAACGCCGCCGGGCCCACCGGCGGAAAAGTGCTCTTGAAAGATGGCCGTGAGCCGGAGAGGGTGGCTATCCTGCACTGCATTGGCAGCCGGGACGAGAGGTATAATGTCTACTGCTCACGAGTCTGTTGTATGTGGTCTCTGAAGTTCGCACACTTGGTGAAGGAGGTCACCGACGCCCAGATCTACGAACTGTACATCGACATGCGCAGCTTCGGCAAGGGGTATGAGGAGTTCTACAAGCGGTTGCTGAAAGAGGGGGTCATCTTCATCCGGGGCAAGGGTGCAGAGGTGACCGATGTCGTCGAGGGACCTGAGGAAGAGGGGAAGCTGATCGTCAAATGCGAGGATACGTTGCTGGGTCAGCTACGCCGGATTCCTGTGGACATGGTTATCCTGAGCACAGGCCTGGAGCCACGGCGTGATGCGGTGGAGGTTGCGCATACATTTGGCCTCAGCCGCAGCGCGGACGGCTTCTTCCTGGAGAAACACCCGAAGCTCGCCCCGGTGGAGACTGCTTCCGATGGTGTTTTCATTGCCGGAGCTTGTCAGGGGCCCAAAGACATACCCGATACCGTGGCTCAGGCGGGGGCGGCGGCCGTGGTAGCTCTGGGCATGATGGACAAGGGTAGGGTGGCTTTGGAGCCTTCTATCGCCCAAGTGAACGTCGAACGCTGCTCCGGCTGTGGTGAGTGTGTGATGGCTTGCCCGTACAGTGCCATCGCATTAGTGCAAGGGCACGCACAAGTGGAGGAGACCGCCTGCAAGGGGTGCGGAACCTGTGTCGGGCACTGCCTTTCCAGAGCGATCACACTGCTGCATTTCACGGATGAGCAGTTAGTGGCAGAGATGCGGGGAGCTCTGCGGCTAGTTGAGGTAGCTTGACACATGCACCGTACCTCGTTCTCTGTGCGTGTACTCGTTGTAGCTACCGCGACGCCAATCTTGCGAGCACCAAGTCTATCAGTTGCTCACACAATGCCGAGGTCATACCTCGGCTGTGGTTGGGTGGAGTTTCGCCCACTTGTTGACGAGTTCACAGTGTCGGTTCGAGAGTTGCCGCAGACAGGGCAGGTGTTGAGAGGGTGAGGGCTATGGGCACAGACATTCTGGATTTCACGACCCGGGCACCAGACTTCGAGTTTGGGGCGGAGATCACGCCGGATCTGGACGTGCTGCGCGCGTGCATCCAGTGCGGCACTTGTTCGGCTTCCTGCCCCACGGCTTATGCCATGGACTATACGCCGCGGCAGTTGTGGAAGCTGGTCCAGTTGGGTCTGAAAGACGAAGTGGTGAATAGCCTTACCTTCTGGCTGTGTACCACCTGCAAGGCCTGCACTGTGCGCTGTCCAAGGGGCATTGACCTCACCGAGACGATGCTAATGCTGAAGCAGTATGCGGTGAAGGAGGGACTGAAAATCCCCGATGGTATCGGTATGCTGCGGGAGACGGTGACGACAAAGTACAACATTTCCGGGGACGACAATGAGACACGGCTGATCTGGGCCGAGAACCTGGAACACATGCCGGAGGACATCGAGGCCAAGAAGGGGGCCGAAGTTCTCTACTTCGTGGGATGTGTGTCCGCCTTCTACCCTCAGGCCTATACCATACCTCAGGCGTTGGTGCAGATCCTTGAGGTTGCCCATGTTGGTTTCACCACTATGGGGGGACAGGAGTGGTGCTGCGGGTATCCTCTGTATGGCGGCGGGATGAAGGAGCTGGTTTGGGAGTTGGCGACCCACAATGTGGAACGCGTGAAAGAACTGGGTTCGACAAAGCTGGTGACCACCTGCCCCTCCTGCTACTATACCTGGACGCATGTGTATCCTCAGTTCGTGGAGTTGCCTCAGGAGTTGGAGATCCTGCACGCCACCGAGTATCTTTTGCGGCTAATAGAGGAAGATAGGATCCAGCTGGGTCCGGTGGATAGAGTAGTGACCTACCACGATCCCTGTGACCTGGGTCGCAAGAGCGGGGTGTACGATGCTCCGCGGGCCATCGTGAACAACATTCCGGAGCTAGAGTTCAGGGAGATGGCTAGCTATGGTCAGGACGCGATGTGCTGTGGTGGCGGAGGCGACGTTGAGATCTCAGACCGGGAGGTGACGGCCCAGGTTGGTGTGCTACGGATGGAGCAGGCTCAGGAGACGGGGGCTGCGGCGGTTGTTTCAGCCTGCCAGCAGTGCAAGCGCACGCTGCTTACTGGCGCCCGCCAAGCCAAGATCAGGATGAGGGCCGTGGACATAAGCGAACTGGTGCTGGAATCCATGTGCAACGTCGAGAGTTGATATTCTGGAGATGGGAACTCATGACTAACAGACCAAGAAGGATAGGGGTTTTCGTTTGTCATTGCGGGACCAACATCGCGGACAAAGTGGATGTGGAAGCACTCGCAGAATACGCCGCCGGACTCCCTGGGGCGGTGAGCGCCAGGACCTATCAGTATATGTGTTCGGATCCCGGTCAAGACCTGTTGAAGCAAGAGATCGAGGAGCTGGGACTGAACAGGGTGGTGGTGGCCTCTTGCTCTCCCCTGATGCACGAACTCACCTTTCGGCGAGCATGTGAGGAAGCAGGGCTGAACGCTTTCAACTTCCAGATGGCCAACATCAGGGAACAGGTTTCCTGGGTGACGGAAGACCCGGATGAGGCCACGGAGAGGGCCAAACGTGCGGTGGCCGCTGCGGTCTACCGCGTGGCGCACCATGCGCCGTTGGAGGTCAAGGAGGTTTCTGTTCAGCCTGCCTCTTTGATTGTAGGCGGGGGCATCGCTGGCATCGACGCCGCTCTGCGTATTGCCGACTCGGGTAAGAAAGTGTACCTGGTGGAAAGGGAACCCAGCATCGGCGGCTACATGGCACAGCTTTACAAGACCTTCCCCACCCTGGACTGTTCCGCTTGAATACTGACACCGAAGATGGTGTCCGTGGGACAGCACGAAAACATAGAGATTCTCAGCTACAGCGAGGTGGAGGAAGTTGCCGGCTACGTGGGGAACTTCAAAGTCAAGGTTCGCAGCAAGGCTCGCTATGTGAACCAAGATGTGTGCACCGGGTGTGGCCTGTGTCAGGAGAAGTGCCCTGCCAAGAAGATACCCAGCGAATTCGATGGTGGCTTAGGGATGAGGACGGCGATATACATTCCCTTTGCCCAGGCGATACCCAGAGTTCCGGCAATTGACAGGGACAACTGTCGCTATTTCCAGGCGGGCAAGTGCAGGGTCTGCGAGAAACTCTGCCCTGCGGGGGCGGTTGATTTCGAGCAGGAAGACGAAGTGGTGGAGGTTGAGGTGGGAACCATCATCGTGACCACCGGCTTTGATCTCTTCGACTGCTCGCGTACTACCCAGTACGGCTACGGCAGATATGATAATGTCCTGAGCAGCTTGCAGTTCGAGCGGCTTGTGGATGCAAGTGGGCCGACGCGGGGCAGGATTGTGCTGAAGGACGGGCGCGAACCCGAGAGTGTGGCCATT
>NJBK01000011.1 GCA_005223035.1 Chloroflexi bacterium B3_Chlor | reverse complement strand
CGCCAATCCCTTGAAACTCAATACCTTCGTCATGGCCGAAGTCAACGTGGTCTTGCCATGATCTACATGCCCTATCGTGCCCACATTCACATGAGGCTTGTCCCTTACGAACTTCTTCTTTGCCATTTTGGTACCTCCCTATTCCAGGTAATGGAGCCCACGATGGGACTTGAACCCATGACCGCGTTCTTACCAAGAACGTGCTCTACCGACTGAGCTACGTGGGCAACTAGCCATAGGTGGGCAGGGAAGGATTCGAACCTCCGAAGGCTGAGCCAACTGATTTACAGTCAGTCCCCTTTGGCCACTTGGGTACCTGCCCATGAACTCCTATTTCAGGACTGGAGCCGACGGTGGGACTCGAACCCGCAACCGGCGGTTTACAAAACCGCTGCTCTGCCTCTTGAGCTACGTCGGCTCATAATGTCTTATGGCAATTATAGTGCCGCTTTTTCGTATGATCAAATATATAGTATAGCAAATTGGCATCTCAATGTCAACTCCGCCGAGAACTCTCCCTTAGGAGGTTGTCCGCACTTCATGTACCACCACGGCTCCCCTCTAAGCCGCGCAAGTAGGCCTCGGGATTGCTCACTTCGGCAAGCAAGTTCTTGATGCGACGCAGCCCCGACACCTGGATGCGCCCCGACTTTATCCGCTCCTTCAGTTCCGAGAAGCTCATGGTAGTGCTGGAATACAATCTTGCCATTTCGCCATAGAACTGCTTGGTGGGCAGCTTAGTAGGCAGGACACTGTGCAGAAAGTCGAACAACTCGTAGTTACGGGTGGTCAATACGCCCAACTTCTCCCTGAAGAACTCGGTGCCCGGCAAGGGGGTGAGGACGCTAAACTGCGGAAAGCTGATCTTGAGACGACGCACGTATTCGATCAGGGCGTCGAAGTCGGATTTCTCCCAAGATGGGTCCACGATGAAAGCGCCCCAAATGTCCACGTCGTTGGCTCGCAAGATGCGAGCCGCTTCTTCGTTGGTCTCAATAGAGCCGCTCTTGCGGAGATCCGCCAGTTCGTTTTCCCTGAATTTCTCGAAGCCGACAAGCACTGTGGAGAGCCCGATTTCGGCCCAACGCTCAATGAGATCAGGCCGGCGAGCTATGCTGTCACTGCGAGCCTGCATCCAGTACCTCAGCTTCAGCCCTGTCTCCTTGACTAGATGGCATACCTTCTCCGCTCGACGCAGGTTCTGCAGAAAGTTGTCATCCACGAAGTAGGCGATGTCACTCTCTATTCTCTTCAATTCCCTGACAACCCGCTCGGGCGACTTGAAGCGGCAACGACTGCGATGAAAGACCCATACTGAGCAGAACTTGCACTTGTGGGGACAGCCCCGTGCTGTCTCGACTGGGGCCGGCGAAGACCAGAACTGAAAGAAGTAATCGTCTCTGTAGGAATCCGTCAAGTGTCTCGCCGGAAAAGGGCTCTCGTCTAGGTCTGGCAGAAGCTGCCTGGGCGCGGTGAATACTTGCCGTCCATCCTTGCGGTATGCGAGACCCGAGACTTCGCCCAGGTCCCTATCCTCCCCCAAGGCAGCAACCAGCTCGGCAAGGGTCTGTTCACCTTCTCCCACCACGATCGCGTCCACATACGGCACGTCGAAGTCCTCTGGGCAGAGGGTGGCATGATACCCACCCACCACGGTGGTGATCTCAGCGTGCAGCGCATTCACCTCTTTGCAGACAGCCAGCATGTGGGGCACGTCAGGGGTGTACCCGGTGACCCCCACGATATCTGGGCCAAAGGCTTGTATGGAGCGCTCTAAACCGGCGTCAATACGCATGTCAAGAATCTCCACGTCGTGATCAGGAAGACTTGCTGCCAGAATCTCCAAAGCCAGAGGCTCAGGACGCCCGAACTTGTTGAATCCGATGACACCTCCACCCTCAGGGGGTTGTACCAGTAATACTCTCATCTCCACCCTCCTCTTGACTGTGCTATCCCCAGCTGCCCTCTATCATCTGCACAATTGACTCCGAATCCTGGCCCTGCCTGGCCGAGCTACCAGTTGGACAGGGAGAATGCCCCCGGGCCTAAGAGATGTCCTGTTTCGAATTCAACGAGATCGCACCACACCCCCAGGATGGGGCGACCTCGCCCATACGTGCCCTGTATGCGACGGTGCTCAAGCAAGGACACCGGTCAGAGTACCTGCTCTCGCGAAATCCCTACTAGTCTGCAATGCCCCCTTCACCCTCGGCGAGGACCTCTGGCCCACGAATGCCGATCTCTTCCTCCTCCTCGGCGATGAGGAGCGGCGTTTGGCCCAGTCGCTGGACCTCCCGCGCCCCGAGGTCTTGCTCCAGATCGCTCATGTACACCTGTTCGATGGCCTGGCGCACAAGATCGCTCACGGAGGCATCGCGCTTTTCAGCCAAGCTCTTCAACCTCGTGTACTGTTCCTCCGTCAACGATACCTGAATCCTCTTCACCAGAGCCACTGCCCCACCTCACTTCGCTCCGCCTGCCGCATCCTTGAGGCATCAGTCCGAGGCACTGAATGCCGCACTTCAGCGCCAAAGGCCCTTCTCCGCCATCGAGTCACTTGCTCCCCTCTTCACAGCCCCTCCTGGTAAGCGACACCTCAGGCGACATCAGACGTTGAAGCGGAAGTGCACCACGTCCCCTTCCCGAATCACGTAGTCACGGCCCTCCAAGCGCATCATTCCCTTCTCCCGCGCTGCGACGAAGGATCCGGCGGCTATCAGTTCCTCGCAGGGGATAACCTCGGCACGGATGAACCCCTTCTGCATGTCTGTGTGTATCTTACTCGCTGCCTCCAGAGCCGACCCGCCCCTTACCAGTGTCCAGGCGCGAACCTCTCGGCCACCTGTGGCAGTGAAGAAGGTAACCAGGTTTAGAAGGCGATAGCCCGCCGAAATGACCTGTTGCAGCCCAGATTCCGCCAGCCCCAGCTCGGTGCGATACGCTGCGGCCTCAGCCGGAGGCCAGTCGGCCAGATCAGCCTCCAGTTGCGCACATATCTTCACCACTTCGACCCCGGCATCCACCCCCGCCTCCTCCACCCCCTCGGCCAACTCATCGCCGTCCAGGAGGGCCTCTTCCTCAACGTTAGCCACATATAGCTGAGGCTTGGCCGTGAACAGGCCAAGGCCCCTCAGAATCCTCTTCTCCTCGTCATCCAAGGCCGCCCCCTCCGCTCTTCCCCCTCGGCTCAACGCCTCATGAAGGCGCTCCAGCAGGTGCAACTCGACCTCGCACTCTTTGGGCTCGCCCTTGGCCGCCTTCCTGACCTTCTCCAAGCGTTTCTCCACGGTCGCCAAGTCGGCCAGAGCCAGCTCCAAGTTGATGACTTCGATGTCGGAGCGGGGGTCGAGGGCCTCAGCCACGTGAGGGATATCAGGTGCCCGGAAGCAACGCACCACCATGGCGATGGCGTCCACGTTTCGGATATGTCCCAGAAACTGGTTACCCAGTCCCTCCCCATGGCTGGCCCCCTTGACCAGGCCTGCGATATCGAGGAACCTGATCGTCGTGGGGGTGACCTTCTCTGGGTTCACCAGGGCGGCGATCTTCAGCAGTCGCTCATCGGGCACGTCCACCACGCCCACGTTGGGTTCGATAGTGGTGAACGGATAGGAAGCCACCTGCGCTCCGGCCCCGGTCAGAGAATTGAATAGGGTTGACTTGCCCACGTTAGGCAAGCCGACGATGCCGATCTGCAAGCTCATCTTCCGAATACCCCTGCTGCTGGAAAGCATAGGTGCTATTCCTTGGCAGGTCCTCTACTGTTGACAAGTATACCACATCTCTACACTAGACCCAAAAGCAAAAGGCGTGCCTTTTTGACACGCCTCGTCGTGACTCTGTAGGCCCGGATTGGGCTCTTCTTCTCACGGAGCCTAGACGCGTAGGCTTTCGAAGTGAACCTCCGTCAACTCGTCCTCGAAGGTGGTGACCGTCAGCGCGATGTCTCCTTCCTGGAACGTCGTATCGCTGGGTGATTGGTCAGCTGCGTCAGCGTCGCACTGCCATCGTGGGTGTAGCTGCAGGCCACGGACGGTGCGCCGCCACGTGAGCCCGGGCTCTGGCCTACTCCTCCCCTAGGGCAGTCTTGGAGCGACACCTTCTGCCCTTGCAGGCTCTATGTCTCCTCGGATGGTTCAGCCGGAGGAGGGCCAAAGAGGTACGCTTCCATCACTTGGCGGCAGATGGGCGCGGCAAAGACCGACCCCTCGCCGCTATTCTCCACCACCACAGCCACCGCGATCTGCGGGTCCTCCACAGGGGCGTAGCCGGCGAACCACGCGTGAGGTTTCTCGTCTGGAGTCTCGGCGGTGCCGGTCTTGCCGGCGGAGGTGAATGCCGCTCCATCGAAGGCGTAGTAAGCTGTCCCCCCGGCGTCGGTGGTCACTCCGTCCAGCCCCTCACGGACAATCTGCAAGTTCGCCTCGGAGATCGGCAGTCGCCCCCTCTCCGAGGAGGTGAAGATCTGCTCTTCCTCCTGGGGCGTGCCCGAGATGCGCATCACGAGGTGAGGCTGGTAGAGGATGCCCCCGTTGGCGATGGCGGCCATCATGTTGGCGACCTGCAGGGGAGTCGCCAGCAAGTCTCCTTGGCCCACCGCCAGGTTCACCGCGTCCCCCGGCACCCAGAAAGGGTTCCCCTCGCCTGTGAAGAACTCTTCCTTCCACTCCGGGTCGGGCACGAGACCAGCGCTCTCGTCTATGGCATCTACGCCTGTTGGTTCACCAAAGCCGAAACCGTGACTAAAAGAGGGCAGAAGGTCGGCGTCGATGCTGTTCAAACGAAGGCCCATCTCCCAGAAGAAGACGTCACAGGAGCGAACGATCGCAGAGCGGAAATCCATGGCACCGTGACCTGTACGGAGCCAATCGTACTTTGTCCATCCCGGACCCAGTCCTGCCCAGGAGCCCGTGCAGTTGATAGTGGTCTGGGGAGAGTATCCCGCACCCTCCATGCCAGCGGCGGCGGTCACCACCTTGAACACGGAACCGCTGGGGTACGTGCCCTGTGTGGCCCGGTTAACCAGCGGACTAGCCGGATCTGATACCAGAGCCTCCCAGCGGGTCTCTTCGAAGCGCCCCCAGGTCAACTCATTGGGATCGAAACGGGGATTGGTGGCCATGGCAAGGACTTCGCCATTGCTGGGGTTCAGTGCTACAACCGCTCCTCGATGATCTCCCAGAGCCTCCTCGGCGATCCTTTGCAGTTCCAGATCAATCGTCGAATAGATGCTTCTGCTCTGGGTGGCTGGATACTCGGCTGTTGTGTCCACCAACTTCCCCTCCGGCGTGACAATGGTCAGCAAGCCTCCTGCGCGCCCAGCCAGATAGGTCTCCCCCCATCGCTCCAGTCCAGCCTTGCCTATGGCATCGCCCTCCACATACCCCTGCGCTTCCAGGGTAGCCAATTCCTGCTGACTTATCTCTCCCATATACCCCACAATGTGAGCAGCCAGGTCCCCTTGCGGATAGGTGCGGATTGGTGTCTCCCTCAGCATCACTCCAGGCAGTGAGTTCAGCACTTCCGCGTGGACAAGGCTGTCCTCGAAGGAAAGGTCGGCGATGGGCACAAACCAGTGGGGTTGAACGCCGGGAGCCGCATAGAGGGATTGTATGTCGTGCCAGCTCATGTTGAGGATTCGGCTCAGCTCGGCTAGAAGGTTGGATTCGTCCTCGATGTCCTGGGGCACCACCCCCACCGTGACCATGGATCCCTCTACGGCCAACGGTTTGCCGTTGCGATCGTAGACGTTCGCCCTGGTAGAAGTAAGGCGGTGGAGGTACACCAGATTGTCGCTGCTCAGCGAAGGAAGAATCACCTCCGGAGACCAATCCACCCTCCAGCCGACGTCTTCCCAGATGAGGCGCAACTCGTTATCTACTTGCGGGGTGCCCAGTAAGATTGTATCCAGGGTGAGGGTGAAAGCAGCCTGGGCCGTTGCTTCCCCCTCCACGAGCTCACCGATCTCCAGGTGATGAGCGAGGACAGTCGCCTCCTTCATGACGGATTCGTGGACCCAGATGAACTCCTCCTCCGTGATGCCCTCCTGAGCCGACGAGGACAGCAACGCGTACATGGCCTCGTAGTCCTCCCCTTGCCACGCGTCCACATAGGCCTGCGCAGTCGGCAGGGCGGGAAGGAGTGAGGTCTCGGGCGTGGGAGGGTCCCGGGGCGCCAATGGTCCCTCACACCCCGCCATCGGTAGGAAGAGCACTGCCAGGGCCAGGATGAGGTTGAACGCTCTCACGCTATGCCTTCTCGCTCCTTGTACTCCGTGATCTGCTCCCTAATGACCTCTCGCTCGGTGAGGGCCTGCTCGATGGGGTTGACGAGTTGCTCCTGCCAGTCGTCTATGGCGTTGGCAAGATTGTCAAGGAACTCCTCCAGTGGCTCCAGCAGGTTCTCCTGGAGCGGGTTGAAGAGCCTGCCCTTAAGGCCCGATTCTTCGTCGTCGGTGAACCAATCCTCCCGCAACGGCTCCACGAGCTTGCTCCTGATCTCACCTATGGCGTCCGGCAGAGTGCCCACCAGCTCGGATATCCTGTCCAGCGCATCCAGTATCGCCGGCCCAACGCCGGGGACGCGTTCGACGAGGGAGCTAAGGAAGCTGCCCACAGCGTCGCTGAGGGGACTAACGACCTCCTGGATCTCGCTCATCAAGTCCTGGAGTCGCGCCACGCGGTTCTCCATGCTGGTGAACAGGTTTTCGACGACCCTCAACCCTCTACGGATGGTGGGGAAAGACTCCTCCAACGCTGTCACCCCCGCATCCATCAAGCCCACACCGTTTTCAAGCGCCGTTATCCCCTTCTCCACACCCTCTAGAGAGATGCGGAGAGCAGCGACGCCTGTGCTCAGGATAGCATCTATGCCCACCCGCTCTAGGTTCTCATATAGGGCGAGGAGGCCCCGCAGCTTGATCAGCTCAACTTCGCCCTCCAGTTCGGCCACAGCTTGTCCCGTCTTGGCACCCAGGGAGCCAGCCACCAGACCCGTTGCCAGGTTGGTGGAGACCAGAGTGGCCCCACCAGCCGCGACGCCCACCACGAACTGTCGCCGGGTAATGCCCTCGCTGAAGAGGATCCGCTTCTCACCTCTCGCGTCCTCCATGGAATTCAGCACCTCCCCGATCTTGACGAGGGATCCTTCATCGCAAGAGTCGAGGCGCTCCACGATCTTGCTCCGCAGCAGCTCTCGCTGCTCATTTTCTGTCATCCTCCGTTACCTCCATGGACATCCAGGCAGTAAGGGCACGGTTTCCACCGACAAATGTTATGCTGATCCTGCAAAAGCCATTTGCTCCAGCGCCCCTCAGCCCGCCATCCGACGCCCCCAACGGAACACCATTTGGTCGAAGATTGTCCTCCTGCGCCAACACGATTGCGCAGCACTCCTCTCGGGGTCCAGGCAGAAGAAAGTGGCCATGCCCCGCACTTCTATCAACCCATCGCCGTTGGAGTCCCCTTCTATCCTGCTGAAGACAAGCCCAGAATCCCCAGCGGACCGCAGAGACGCAAAGCTCAGACTGGGAGCGAAGGTCAACCTGATCTGGTCAGTGCCGTTGGTGTTCATGACATAGATCTCGCTATTCCCGTCGCGCTGAGTCTCGAAGGCGATCTTGATGCCATCTGGCGACCAGACCGGGGAGAGGTTCTCGGCTCCGTCATGGGTCCGCTGGACCTCCCGACCGTCCTCGTCCCGGACACGAACAGAAACCGAGCGGCCAATAACCGCGGAATGGCAGAAGCCCAGCCAGAGCTGGTCCCCGTTTCAATCGCAGCCCCTTCGCCGACCTTCGCCACCTGTCGTGGTGACAGTGAGAGGACGCTCCCCCCTGTCTCACGTTGAAAGACCCCGCCTCTGGAAACAGAATAGCTTCATCCCGCTGACTTGTCCGCAGGAGGCGCCAGCCCACAAGACCTATCACTGCCAGCGCAAGGATGAAAAGCAATGGCAAGATGACGCTCCTCGACACGGCAGAGAGATTATATCATATCGGCCGACCGAGTTGCTAGAGAGCAGACTGGAGATGGTGGAGAAGATCGCTCCGCACACAACCCCTATTGTCAGATCACAGAACAAATGCGGGGCTCAATATCTCTCGGCAGTATCGAAGGGTTGTGGCAAGGAACGTAGCGCTCCGTCTTTAATAGGGTTTTAACACGACCTTTATGAGCGTTTAATATGGACAAGGTAGTATATGTTGAGAGACTAGCTCACAAGACAGGAGATAATGTGGATCGACGAGTCTGGACTCTAGCTTTTTCACTGGCTGTGCTAACTCTACTGGCCGTAGCGGTCTGGGTTACGCCGACTCACTCGAGCGGGATGGCCAAAGTCAATCCCAGGCTCACGGTGGAATCGTGTCTTGTGCAGGGGACTAGCACCTTCAGGCTCAGAGCCACAAACGGCGACGTGGCCGGAGACTGGCGGCTTAAACTCCACCTGGGGGAAGAAGTCATCGATTTTGGATATCTCGAGGCAAACGAAGAGGTTGGTGGCTTTGACCCAACCACAGCCATCACCACCGCTGTGGAAGGAACCTGGAAGAAGCAGTTCTTCGAAGACGGTCAATGGGTGAACAGAAACGGAGCCCACATCCTGTCCGTTGAAGAGCACACTCTAAACGGATGGTTCTGCCCATCGTATGAACTGGGCGACTTGGTGTGGTATGACACCGATCAGGACGGCATTCAGGACGCGGGTGAGCCTGGGGTCGAGGCCATAGAAGTACAGTTGTATGCGACCCCCACCTGCACGGGCACACTGCTCTACAGCTACACTACTGACATAACCGGGACCTATGTCTTCACCGGCCTGGATCCCGGCGACTACTGCATGGAGTTCCACAGTATCCCTATCAGCAGGGAGATCACCCTGCAGAACCAGGGTGGCGACGACACCGTAGACTCGGACGCTGCGCAGGACACGGCTCGCATCGAGAGCATCATCCTGGGCGCCGATGATTACGACGAGGACATGGGATTGTACGTGGACGGCTCCATCGGCGACCGAGTCTGGTGCGACTTCGATGGCAACGACGCTTATGACCCCGGGGAGGGGATGGCAAATATCACCGTCTGGCTGTACGATGATCCCAACTGCGACGACCAGGAGGATGTCCTCTTGGCGACAACGCAGACGTTCGGCGACGGCGAGTACTTTTTCACAGACCTGAACACCGGGCCACCGGGATCCACGACTGAGTTGTGCTATGTGGTCGCGGTGGATAGCTCGGACGAAGACCTGGGAGCCTGCAACTCTCCGCTAACGGAACTCGAGTATGGGTTCCTGCTGAACGCTGACGGACCGCATGCCAGCACGGCGGACTTCGGCTTCAAGGAACCTGGCGAACCTGAAGGATATCGGAATTTCTGTCCGCTCGTTATCAAACAGGGTTAGCGACGACCGCCTTTCCGTAGGAGGCTTCGATCGACGCCGAGGGAGCGAATCGAGGGGCGCTGCAAGCCGCAAAGCTGGAGGCGGAGGCACCAGGGAAATCCACTTCCGAGGACGAGAGGGAGATGATTCAGTGATTAGAATACTGGTGATAGATCCCGACAAGCAGATGGCCGACAGTGTCACCAGGGCGCTGGAGGCGGAGAAGATGGCAGCCTCCGTCGTTTGGAACAGGGAGGACGCTTTGCGTCAGCTTCACAATGACCCTCCACACGCTGTCGTCCTGGCTGTGGGCCCGACAGGCAACTGGGGTGAAGAACTGTGCAGGGACGTGTGCGAGCGCACCCTTGTTCCCTTGCTCGCCGTGGGAAAAAGGGAGCATGACTCTGCCGTGGAGCGCGCGCTGGCTGCCGGGGCGGATGCGCATATCCTGCAGCCTTTCACAAGGGGAGTCTTCACGGCCCAGCTATGGGCCCTGCTCCGGCGCGTCGGCTTGACCCGGGCTACATGTGCAGCGTAGCATCAGTCCGCGCCTGCGCCGGGATCGACACATCCACGTAGTACACCTTTCCCCGTACTCACCTCTTTGTTCCCCACCTCGTCAGGGAGCGAGGCCCACAATACCGATTGGTTGACTGTGCCACCGGCTGGCTGATCGATCAATAGGTTCGAAGGGAGGTTATCGGTTGATCAGGATCCTGGTATTGGATTCGGACAAGGAAGTGGCGGCTAGCATGGTCCAGGTCCTCGAAGGAGCGGGGCCGACGGCTACCTCTTGAAGGACCTGGGGCCAGAGGAGCCTTATCGCCTGTGCCGAGGTGTCTGCCGAGGGGAGACCCCGTTGTCTCCTCTCATGGCAGCCAAGATTCTGAGAGAGTTCAGCTCTCTGGCCGATTCGCGATCTGAGCCTGTGGGTCCGGCTGGAAAACTGACCCTCTGGGAGATAGAGGTGCTGGAACTGATAGCAAAACGGCGGACTAATAGGCAGATAGCCGATGCGCTCTCTCTAGCGGAGAGCACAGTGAAGAAGCACGTGCGGAACATCCTGGCGAAGCTCCATCTCAAGAACCGTGCGCAGGCTGCCGCGTATACCGTGCGGGAGGGGCTGGTGGATGACGCCGCGACATAGTACTAGTCCTTATGCCATGTCCGAATAGGCCATCCTGTCTAGGCCAACTGACTGGGAAAAGGGGGAGGCGGCTCCAAAGGTACTATCGTAGGATAGTACCTTTGCTTTGTGAAAAAGGGCACTATGGGCCATAGACAGCAGCATAGCCAGCTGTGTATAATGGAAATCACTCTTCTCGCCAGCTAACCCGGTAGGGGAGGGACGCAATTCGGAAAAGCGTCGGACGTTTGTGCTTTGTAGGCATCTCCTTTGCGCTCAGGAACTAAGAACTCTGCTCGATGACCGGGAAGGTGTAGAGGTGGTAGGCATCGAGACCTTATGAAGCCCGAGCCATGGAGAGCACTAAAGCGTTGAAGCCCGACGTCGTATTTGTGGAGAGATGAGGAAACGGCGTCCCCATTGACAACTTGATAACTTGCTTTCTTATGGCGCAGTGGAGGCGATGAGGCGTCGCTCAAGATTGGGCACCTGAGCGGCGAGGAGCCAGTGGTGCAACCGGCTACGAGCAGTGGCCGGTTTTTTCGTTTCGGCTGGTGATCTGTCTAGAAGGTATCCGTCCAGACACTCACCGGCATTCCATAGCAGGAAATCCCGACAATGGCAACCTTCCCTCAATGGTGAGGATGGGCGCAAAGCTTGAGGGTCCGACGTACGGGTTGTTGCCGTATCAGGATAGCCGGGCTGCCGAAGGATTTCGGTAGCCCGGCTTTTTGTGTCTGTGCGACGGCCTGCTGTGGATCTCGGTTCATTCTACTCCGCACTGGGCGCAGACCGACAGAAACAGCGGCAAAGGGTCGCTAAAAAAACGATACCTTATGGTAGGGAGGTGGACTCAATGCACAATTCCGTATTAGAAGATTGGCTCTCGCTGCCGTGTAGGCGAGGGCAACACAACATCACAAAGGAGACAAGAATATGAGACCGACGAGAAGACTTCTGCCCATTGGGCTTCCGCCACTGATCGCTGCAGGGTTGCTGTTCTTGTTGCTGATGGTCGGCTTGCAGGTGGTGTTTGCCGGCGACGTCAACATCTACAACCAGTGCGCGAACGACGACGGAGAAGGTGGTCCCACGGGCACCTGTAATTGGACAAATGGGGCGATCCAGCCTAACAACTCCACATACACTGAAGGTGATGCGGTAGTCCATCGGCTCCACCTCGATGGTCTGGACCCGGGTACTCACACCATCACGGTGGAGTGGCAAACCACGAAGGCAGGAAAGCACGCCTTCGACTACCTGACCAGCTGGGACTGGTCTGAGGACTGGATCACCCTCGCCGACTTCTGCTCCGGTATCTCCGGGTGCACGGGCTGGACGGCAGATTATCACCTGATCCCGCCAGACGCCAACATTCCTGGGGGCATACAGCCCAATGACCAATACTTCACCATGTACAACGGTGACATCACGGGCGTGTCTGGCTATACTCTCCTGGGGCCGTACACAGGCGACAGCAACACCAGTATCCAGATCACCTTCACAGTCGGTGCCGGAGAGTCCGAAGTCCTTGTGATCTGGGGCTCGCACATTGCTAGCCAGCTTGATTGGGGCACAGGCAACTCGGCCGTTTCGATCTCGGGTGCTCCCTACCACATGAAACTCATCGAGTTCGACGGTGCCTCAATCGGACAACGGGACAATCAGATGCAGGCTGGGGCCGTCATCGTCCCGGGCTCTATCACCATTGTGAAGGAAGCGGATCCACAGGGCCTGACCGAGTTCCCCTTCAGCCTCACGTGGCCCGACCAGCAGACTACTACCGACTTCACCCTCATCGATGACGGGACCTCTGCCAACACCATCAGCTTCGTGGACCTGACAGACTTTGGCACATACAGTGTGACCGAGTTGGTGGTCCCTACGGGCTGGACTCTCGACAGCGTCGTGTGCGACGACCAGAGCAGCCAGACGCCACCTACGGCGTCTATCGACCTGGCCGAGGGTCAGCACGTAACCTGCACGTTCTATGACATACGCACGACGGGCAAGTTGGAGGTGGTGAAGGACCTAGTGCCGGATAATGATCTGGGGTTGTTCAATCTGCTGATCGATGGCACTGTAGAGGCTGCGATGGTGGGTGATGGCGGGACCACCGGGGAGAAGGTAGTATACACCGGCATCCACACGGTGGGCGAGAGCGCCTACACCGGGACGGACCTCAATGACTACAAGATCGACATCTCCTGTGTGGACGCGCAGCAGAACGAGGTGGCGAGCACGACGGGTGCTGGTCCCCTCGACGTCACGGTGAACAACGGCGACGACATCGTCTGCACCATCACCAACACCAAGCTCGGCACCATCATCGTCGAGAAGGTGACCAATCCGGGTGGTGATCCGGCGACCTTCACTTTCGCCGGTGATGCCGCGGGTACAATCTCCGACGGCGGCCAAATCGTGGTCTCGAATCTGGCATCCGGGACCTACGCGTCGACCGAGACCGTGCCCGCTGGCTGGGATCTGACCAGCATCGTCTGCGACGACGCCAACAGCTCTGGAAACACACAGACCGCGACCGCCACCTTCAACGTCGAGCCTGGGGAGACGGTGAAGTGCACCTTCACCGACACCAAGCGAGGCTCCATCATCGTGGAGAAGCAGACTCTGCCCGATGGCGATCCTGCGACCTTCACTTTCGCCGGTGATGCCGCGGGTACTATCTCCGACGGCGGGCAAGTCGTGCTCTCGAATCTGGCATCCGGGATCTACACGTCGACCGAGACCGTGCCCGCTGGCTGGGATCTGACCAGCATCGTCTGCGACGACGCCAACAGCTCTGGAAACACACAGACCGCGACCGCCACCTTCAACGTCGAGCCTGCGGAGACGGTGAAGTGCACCTTCACCGACACCAAGCGAGGCTCCATCATCGTGGAGAAGCAGACTCTGCCCGATGGTGATCCTGCGACCTTCAGCTTCACAGGTGACGTGTCAGACACGTTGGGTGACGGTGATACGGCCAGCGCTCAGGTAGACCCGGGTCAGTATTCATCGACCGAGTCCGTGCCGACGGGTTGGGATCTGACCAGCATCCTCTGCGACGACGCCAACAGCTCTGGAAACACACAGACCGGGAGCGCCACCTTCAACGTCGAGCCTGGGGAGACGGTGAAGTGCACCTTCACCGACACCAAGCTCGGCACCATCATCGTGGAGAAGCAGACTCTGCCCGATGGCGATCCTGCGACCTTCAGCTTCACAGGTGACGTGTCAGACACGTTGGGTGACGGTGATACCGCCAGCGCTCAGGTAGACCCGGGTCAGTATTCATCGACCGAGTCCGTGCCCGCTGGCTGGGATCTGACCAGCATCGTCTGCGACGACGCCAACAGCTCTGGAAACACACAGACCGCGACCGCCACCTTCAACGTCGAGCCTGGGGAGACAGTGAAGTGCACCTTCACCAACACCAAGCGAGGCTCCATCATCGTCCGCAAGGTGACCGACCCCAGTCCCGATCTCTCGTACACCTTGTTCGGCTTCACACCGGGGGGAGGGTTGGGCTCGATTGGCTTCTCGCTGAAGGACGGCGACTCACAAAGCTTCGGCCTCCTCTTGCCTGGGTCTGGGTACAGTGTGGCGGAGACGACCACCCCGGCGGGGTGGAACCTGACCAGCGCCAGCTGCGACGATGGCAGCCCTGTGAACAACATCGACGTGGAACCTGGCGAGACGGTGACTTGCACATTCGTCAACACCGCGACCCCCGTCTGCATCGAGATCGAGAAGACCGGAGACTCCTGCGCCCACCCAGGTGAGGAAATCACCTATCACTTCTGGGTGCGCAACTGCAGCGACTTCGCTCTCAAGGACGTGACGGTGACGGACCCGCTGTGGGATCCAGACCTGGTGCACACGGTGGGCGACCTGGCTGTGGACGAGGAGTACAGCTTCGATAAGCCGTTCACAGTGCCCAGCGTCTTCAGCGGGGACAGAATGCCAAACACCGCTACCGTTGAAGGAACTGATGTACTGGGCAGAACGGTGGATGACGACGACGGGCACGTGGTCGAGATACTGCACCCGTGCATCGACGTGACCAAGACGCACCTGCCATCGAAACGCGCGGGCGGGAAGTTCTTCTGGGGCGACAGCATCACCTATCTCATCCAGGTGACCAACTGCTCCGCAGACACCCCGCTGAACAACGTGACGGTGGTTGACAAGTGGGAGTTTCCTCACAGCGGTACGCGCAAGAGTTGGTCTATCGGTTACCTGGCCCCCGGAGCCAACCGCGGCTTCTCGTACGTCCACACCACCAGTAAGGCTGATGGTGACGACATAATCAACAAAGCCACCGCCACTGGTGACGACGACTGCGAGGGCACGGTTACCGACGCAGACTACGACGAGCTGCCGTTGGGACAGCCACCAGGAGGAAATGGCTTCGTGCCTGAGTGGGACTCCATCCTGCTTCTGGCGAGCGGCTTTGCGCCGCTGGCTGCATACGCCCGCATGCGCTTGCGGAAGCGGTAGTCAACAGGTCCCGGCACTACACGAAAGGGCCATCTCCTCTGAGGGGATGGCCCTTTCTCCTTGTCTGGCGCGGCCGGAGGCGAGCCGACTCTCGTCGGCTCTTGAGGATACCGCAACTGTGTCCCCTGTTGCATGCACCGGGCCGGGTGTTGCACACTCCCCCAACCAGGCTCTATCGGATAACGATAGGAAGGAAAGCCTGCGGCGTGCACTCGTCGCAACGAAAGATGAAGTGAGCGGTCACGTCCTTGTTCGTATCGACCACGATGCTGGTGGGGTTTTCGGATCCTGAGGCGTCACCGCTCCAGCCGCTGAATTCGTAGCCATTGCTTGGCACCGCGGCTAGCTCGACTACCGTCTCTGGGTCACAGGTATCGCTGACACAATCGGGCGGCTCGGCGGCTATCACTCCACCCTCGTGGGGGCTGGCGCTGGCACTCACATGGTACGATGGCTCAGCCACAAGGGGTACATAAGCATAATTGTCGATGGAGCATTGCCCGTAAGCTATCCTGAACCAGCCGTTCTCGCCCCACCCTGTGCCCCAGCTGTTCTTGACGATCCAGTACCCGCCGTAGTCGTTGTAGCCCACAATTGTCACCGCATGGCCGCCCTCAAGGCTGCCATAGGTGTGCCTGTAGACCCCGCCTGAGTAGTCATAGAAGTCACTGTACACGATCATGCTCGCCTCGAAGGGGCCGGCGTCGGCCAGGGTCTGTTTCATGTTTTCCACGCCGGTCACGCCAGCCCAGTCGGAGATCTTCGTGACCCGATTCTGCCAGCCCTGACATGGACTGCACGCTTGGTTCAGAGCCGTATAGGGGAAGCAGCCTTCATCAGCGATCCCCGTGTCGCGAGCGAACTCCATCAACGAGATCGGGCCCGCGCCGCTGCCGCAGCACGCTCCGCACCCACAATAGAACAGGTGAGCTTCCGAGAGGTTGGGGTTCAGGCCTGGGTCGCCTTCGGCTATTTCCAGCCTGGATTCGATGGCCGCGACCGTGGCAAAGGCTGGGCACGAAGCGCAGCTGCCCTGATGGCGGATCGGCGTCGTCCAATTCATGCCTCCATAGTTGCGCCAATCCAGGGCGGGGGGATAGGTGTAGCTGGCGGAGAGCATGGGTGGTTGCTGGCTGGCCTGTTCTTCCTCCCATTCGATGACCGCCAGTGGTACGCCGCACAACCCGCTCCTGTCCTCCTGGCTGAGCACGGAGACCGAGGTCTGAGCGGCCGTCCAGCCCTCAGGCTCCGGGCCGACCAAGGGGGTAGGCGCAGGAAGGATCGATACCCCAAGGACATCTTGGCCCCGCCCCTGGCGCCCTTCACCTTGCAGGCTAGCGAGCACGGGAAGCTCAAGCCTAGTGCTGGACAGCACCAGCATCAACAAGCACAGCGCGGAGCCTACACCCAACTTAGTTTTCATGCCAGACCCTTGTCTACGCCAAGAATCTCAAGGCACCAGAAAGCGCGCCCGCTGCCACTGGGTCTTCGGATCCTGTCAGGAACAAGAAAACGCGCCCTCCACCAGCTGGTCTCCGGTTCGAAGCGCGCGTTAGTCAACAAGCTATTGTGCGGAGGCAACCCGGCTACCATACTACGCTCTTAGCGTCAGGCCCGTGGCTTTGCGTCCCCATCTTTCGATGGGTTTGCCTTTCTCACCGTCTGATTGTCAAGGTAGGACTTGCAGAGACACTCCTAGTATACCGAACTCTCGGGATTCTCTCAATAGGAAAAAGGTACTACGGAGCTTCCGAGGTTTCTGGGCCCGTTGGGTGTTGTTGCCCCCGCACTGGCCCTCGCCGAAAGATGGGAGACCCGACTCAGGAGCGGCGCGCTTTCTGCTAGTGCCCCTCCGTTGAAGGGCACTCCCAGCCCTTACGAGAGCATCGAGGACTTCATTCCAGAGTCCCCACTGCCCCGGAGCGACGTGGAGCGCGGGTTGAGCAATGGCGCTTCAGAGAGAGGGCTTTTCGTTTGATTGCCACTGGCCTGGCGTTCCCTGGCGACCTGAGAACGGATGAAGAGCGACCTCCGCGCCCGCTTGACATAGCACGTGGACTTCGATAATATTAGGAGAGAAGCCTGTTGTCGCCAATTCAGCAGAGTTCGTCCTACCGGCGACGCTCTGTTGACTAGTCATATGACTTATGGTATAATCTAGCTTGGGCGAGTTGAAAGGAGTTCAATATGGAAACTATTAACCAGGAAGCTTTGAACCGTGTTAGGGACAAGCAGTTCTTGGACATCAATGAGGCCACGGCCATTTTCGAGTGTTCCCGCTCCACGATTCACCGGCTATGCCAGAAGGGCCTGGTGTATGCATACAAGGAACCCATGGGCGGGGGAACCAAGATGAAATGGGCAATCTCCAAGCAAGGGCTGTTGGATTACTACAACGCACGGAAGGAAGGGGCAAAGAGGCGCGGGTTGCAGATGCGGGTGTGGCCGCGGGACATCCCAAAGGAATGGCTGACGATGCGCGAAGCGGTCGAGGTGACCGGTTGGGGGAAGGACGCTATCGGTCGGTGGTGTCGAGAGGGACTGGTGAAGGCAGAGCGTCGGTCCAACTGCTGGTTCTTAGAGCCCAGGCAGTTGATCAATTTCACCAAGAAGGCACCGGACGGTTGGGCGACCACCGCCGAAGCGCGGAAGATAACCCGCTTGACCCGGGCACGGCTCTCCAAGCTGGCCCTCGAGGGGAAACTGGAGGCACGCAAGGCTGCTGGACGCTGGCACTTCAGAAAGGAGTCCCTGGCTGCGCACATGAGGCGGCGGGAGAAGTATATGCCCAAGGATTACCGCCGCCAAGAGGCGAGGGGCTCATAGATGGATAGAGGGGCACAATCGGATCGGGGAGATCACTTGAGGACACTCGATACGCGCCCGAGTGCAGGGCCATTTGAGTAGAGAAGCGGAGACATTGCAGGATGGTAGCCACGCGAAGGGCTATCGTGGATTGACACGGTGGCCCTTTCTTGTTTGACTACACAGCCGCACGGCATGCCGTGCGGCTACGGATTGTGCTTGTCCTTCTGGGGTCTTGGAACCATGCGGCAAAGGGTCTGGGAGTCCAGCCCCAGCTCAGCCGGTCTGCCGCCGGGCCTCCAGGACGTTGGTAAGGCTCTCAATCTTGGTCAGTACGCGGCTCAACTGATCCATGCCGGTGATCTCCAAGGTGGCGACGATGGTGGCTATCTGGTCCTTCCTTATGGTGTTAATAGTGGCCGACGTCATGTTCACATCCTCTGTGTCGAGGACGGCCGCGATGTCTTTCAGCAGCCCCTTGCGGTCATAGGCCGTGACCTCCACCAGCACCGGGTACGCAGTGCCCAGATCCCCGCCCCAGTCAACCTCTATCAGACGTTCCCGGTCGCCATCCCTCAACACTCGAAGAACATTGGCGCAGTCCTGCCGATGGATCGTCACCCCCCGCCCGCGAGTGATATAGCCTATGATCTCGTCGCCAGGCAGAGGGTTGCAGCAGCCTCCAAGGTGGGTCAGCAGGTCTCCCACGCCAGTCACCTTGACTCCAGGGGCTTCGGTTGGCGGTGCCGCCACTGGTGGCAACTCCTCCAGTTCTTCTTCTTTCCCCTTCTCAACTTCCAGGACTCTGGTGGAGACCTGATGAACGTTGATGTCTCCATACCCGACGGCGACCAGGAAGTCGTCGACCTTCTTGAAGCGGAACAGCTTGGCGATGTCCTCATAGCTTTCGCGCTCGATACCTAGACGCTTCAGTTCTTTCTCCAACAGGGTCCGGCCTCTCGCGATATTCTCCGCTCGCCGCTGTCGGCGGAACCACTGCCGGATCTTCTGCTTGGCACGACTTGTGCGGACGTACCCTAGATGGGGGTTCAGCCAGTCTCGACTAGGGCCTCCTCTCTTGGCAGTCAGGATCAGGACCTGATCGCCGTCTTCCAGTTGATAGTTCAAGGGGACGATCCTGCCGTTCACCTTGGCTCCCTGGCAGAGTTGGCCAATCTCGGTGTGAACGTGATAAGCGAAATCGACGGGGGTCGCTCCCCTCGGCAGTTCAATGACGTCCCCCTTGGGAGTGAAGACGTACACCTCTTCCGGGAAAAGGTCCGTCTTCAAGGAATCAACGAATTCCTGAGGGTCAACCAGTTCCTTGCGCCACTCCATCAACTGTCGCAACCAGGCCATCTTGGATTCCAGAACCGCGTCCCGCTCCACCTGCTCCTTGTAGCGCCAATGCGCAGCGACACCATACTCCGCCATCCCATGCATATCCCAGGTGCGGATCTGAACCTCCAGAGGGCGACCTTGCGGGCCCACAACTGCGGTGTGCAAGGACTGATACATGTTGTCCTTGGGCATGGCGATGTAGTCGTCGAATTCGCCCGCTATGGGACGCCACACGGAATGCACTATCCCCAGGGCGGCATAGCAATCGTTGACGTCATCCACGATGATGCGCGCTCCATGCACATCGTAGATGTGATCGAAATCTCTTCCATTCTTCTGCATCTTCTGATAGATGCTGTAGATGTGCTTGCGGCGACCGGTGACCTCGGCCTTTATCCCCGCCTCGGCCAGGCTCCTCCTCACCGTCCCAACCACTTCCTCCACGTATCGCTCTCGGACGGTGCGTCGTTCGCTCATCAGTTCCACGACTTCACGGTACTTTTCCGGCTCCAGATACCGCAGAGCGAGGTCCTCCAGCTCCTCCTTGATCTGCCACATGCCCAGCCTGTGAGCCAAGGGCGCGAAGATATCCAGCGTCTCCCTGGCAATCTTCGTCCTTCTGTCCTCCGGGAGGGCTGCCAGAGTGTGCATGTTGTGCAGACGGTCAGCCAGCCTGATCAGGATGACGCGGATGTCATCCACCATCGCCAGGAAGATCTTGCGCAGGCTCTCCGCCTGCTCCTCTTCGAGGCTCGTCCAGCTTATCTTCCTCAGCTTGGTCACCCCGTCGACCAGGCTGGCAATCTCGTCACCGAAAACCTTCCGGATCTTCCCTACGGTAACGGCAGTGTCCTCGGGAACATCGTGAAGAAGTCCGGCAGCGATGGTGGCGGGGTCAAGTCGCAGATCTACAAGGGTCGCGGCGGTGGCAAGGGAGTGCTGGATGAAAGGTTCCCCCGACGCCCGCACTTGTCCATCGTGGGCTTCCGCCGCCGTCTGATAGGCACGCTTGATGAGGGTCAATTCTCGGGCGGGGATAGAATCCCCCGCCCGCTCCAGCAGACCTTCCAGCGTGGTCGGGGGGTCATCCATGGGAACGCACCTTCTGATTTGTAACCTGCCTCACCTCTTAGTATAAGATAGCCCTGTGCAAAATGCAAGGGTATACGACGCACCTGAAGCTCAACTCTCTGCAAGCCGCCGCAGAGAGAGTAGATAACGCTCAGAGAATCCACTTCATGTCTCCAGAGCTAGGTTGCTGCCAATTACTCATAATGCGCTAAGTGCGTTGTTCCTGCACTTCACAATACTTTAGCAGCATGCTACGTGGTATCGACGTGGTCGAACCTCCGCGCACGCTTGGGAAGCCTGGGGGAGGCCGTAGCACCCCCCAATCCATCCTCGCCTAGTTTGCCTTTACCCCACGGCATGCTATAATTGTGCCTGCTCTGAGTGCCCCAAACAGCGACGTACCTCCCGTCTCAGCTCGTGCAGGGAGGTGTTCCCTAGTTGCCTGGCCGCTGTTATGATGGAAAAAACGGACAAGGAAAGATCACCAGCAGAGGTGCAGGAATTCGGTCCTCCCTGGCTGACCGTCGAGACCGGCCTCTACCTGCTACTTGTTCTGCTAGGGGCGCTCTTGCGCTTCTACGCCCTGGGGAGGCAACCCCTCCAAGAGAAGGAAGCTCAGCTGGCCCTGGATGTCTGGCGCTTCTGCATGGGAGGCGCGGCGAGCATCAGAGGGCACAGCCCTCTGCTCTTCCACGGCAACGCTCTCCTCTGCCTCCTCTTCGGCGCCAATGATTTCGTGGCCCGTGTGCTGCCCGCCCTTGCCGGCACCGTCCTGATAGGACTTCCATACCTGCTACGCCCCTATCTAGGCCGGAGCGGAGCTCTCATCAGCGCAGCTATCCTGGCTTTCTCCCCGTCATTCATCTTCTTCTCCCGCCAGCTTGGAGGCGATATCATCGTCTCGGGCTGTGCACTGGCTCTGCTGGCCGGCATTCTCGGCTACACGGGAAGGGCGAAGGACTCCTACCTCTACCTGCTGGCTGCAGCGCTTGCTGTCGCCCTTATGGCGGGAGAGGCCAGCTATGTCACGCTACTGGCACTGGGCGGCTTCTTCCTGGCCCTCTGTGTACGGGCAGGTTTGAAACCTGCCCCTACACGACAGACCCTTCTTGCGGGCGGGTTTGAAACCCGCCGGTCCCGACAGGCTTGGCTCTTTGCAGCGGGCGTCTTCGCAGCCCTGATTCTCTTGCTCTCCACAGGGCTTTTTGTCAACCTGCATGGTTTGCAGGCCACGCTGGACCTGCTTCCCGCCTGGTTGAGCCAGTTCCAGCCTCTGCCAGACTCGCAACCCTGGCACTACTATCTCTCGCTCCTTCTGACCTACGAATCGTTAGTGCTCATCTTCGGCCTGGCGGGCGCCTTTTACCTGGCCCGGCGAGACCTGTTTTCCGCCCTGCTGGTCTGCTGGTTTGGGGTGAGTCTGCTCCTGTACTCGCTGATGGGCACCAAGCCGCCCTCGGGTCTGCTTCAGATTCTGGTGCCCCTCACCTTACTCGCAGGCAAGACCATGGGCGAGTTGCTCGGCAAGGTGGGCCAGGGAGAGAGGTGGCTCTGGGACAGGCTGGCGCTGTTGATCGCCATCCCGACCATATTCCATACCATCCTGCAGTTGTCAGCGTTCTCCGACCCCCAGGATCCCGGCGAGCCCAGCCATCTGATCCTGGTCTTCTTGTCCCTCTTCTTCCTTCTCTGCGTGATCCTCATCACCGGCGCCCTGGCCATGGACTGGAGGGGTGCACTCCGCACTGGGGGGCTGGTGACCCTCTTGTTCCTGGGAGGCTTGATGGTGCAGGCCACGTGGAGGCTCAGCCACTATCGGCCCGGCAACCCCCTCGAGCTATTTGTCGAGAGGCCCACTTCGCCCGATGTGCGCAACCTGGTCAGGGCGATAGAGGACTTCTCCAATCAGCAGGAGAGAGACCGCCACAGCGTGAACATCACCGTCCAGGGCCAGGAGGATCCCCTCTTGGCCTGGTATCTACGGGATTTCACAGATTTAGCCTTCGCTCCTGGGTCCCCATCGTCCCTCACGCCGGTGGTGATCACACCGATTGGAGAACCGCTGGCCCTGCCTGGGTACAGGGGCGCGCGGTTCCGAATACAGAGTTCCTGGCAGCCTGAGGACATGCCGGGGCACGACCTGGCGAGTTGGTTCCTCTTTCGAGAGGCTCTCGCTCCGCCGACGCACCGTGAGGTCGTCATGTGGGTCGCAGTAGAGCCTGAAGAGTGACGAGGTAACAGCGACATGCAAAAGAGGTTCTCCATTCTGGATAGGCCTTTGCTGGCCAAGATCACCCTCAATTGGGAGTTGATCTGCTGGCTGACCATCATCCTGGTGACCCTTGCCACCCGCTTCTGGGACCTGGGTAGTCGCGCCCAGCACCATGACGAGAGCATGCATTCCTTCTACTCCTGGGAATTGTTCCGCGGTAGAGGGTTTATCCACAACCCTCTCCTTCACGGCCCGTTTCTCTACCACGCCAACGCTGTGATCTATTTCCTCTTCGGCGCCAGTGACTATACGTCCCGGGTCGCCCCAGCCCTCTTCGGTTTCGGCATCGTCATCGCACCCTACTTCCTCCGAAAATGGCTGGGAAGATACGGCGCCCTCGCGGCCGCCGCCATGTTCGCCATCTCACCCGGCTTCCTCTACTTCTCCCGATTCATCCGCATGGACATCTTCGCCGCCGGCTTCGAGATTCTGATGTTCATCGCCATCATCAAATACCTTGATGAACGAAAGGACCTCTACCTCTATCTTCTGGCGGCCGCTCTGTCCCTCGCTTTCTCCACCAAAGAGATCTCCTATATCACCACCTTCATCTTCGGCACTTTCCTGGTGATCGTCCTCGTCTGGGAATGGCTCCGCGACCGGAAGTTCCCGCCGGACCTGGCGTCCTTCGACCTGGTGATACTCATCGGCAGTCTCTGCGCGCCACTGTATTTCACTACGCTTGTCATCAAGGCGATAGGGCTGTGGGACCCCCTGGACTACACGAACTACGGGCAGCATGATCTCCTGGTGCTCCTGCTCGTGACCGGGGTCTTCGCCGCCCTCGGCCTGTGGTGGAACTGGCGCCGCTGGGTAACCGCGGCTGGCATCTTCTGGGCCATCTACGTTCTCCTCCATACCACCTTGCTCACCAGCATGGGGGGCCTCCTCACGGGGCCCATCGGCTCCCTGGGCTACTGGCTGGCGCAACAGGGCGTGAAGCGGGGGGGACAACCCTGGTTCTACTATCTGATCCTCATTCCGGTGTATGAGTTCCTGCCTTTCCTTCTGGGCTTGATGGGCATGGGCTATCTGTCCTTCACAACCGCCAGGAGGAAAAGAGAGGAAGAGCCGAGGAAGGCCGTCTGGCCGAAGAACATCTTGTGGGTCTTCCTCTCCTACTGGTTCTTGGTGGCCTTCGTCATCTACAGCTGGGCGGGGGAGAAAATGCCCTGGTTGGTTGTGCACTTGACCCTGCCCATCATCCTCCTTGCCGCGCGGTTCATAGGGGATGTGCTGGAGCGAGCCAACTGGCAGGAGCTTCGTCAACGTCGCGCCCATTACCTGCTGGTCCTGGTGCCTACAGCCGGGCTAGTGGTGTTGGGCTTCCTGTCCGCTTCCCTTGGCCTGTCGGGTATCCTCTCCCGTGGCTTGCCCGCGGCGGGCTTCAACCTCGGGGAATTGAACACTCTTGTGCGGTGGCTGGTCACCCTACTCCTCTCCGGGGTGTTCATCTACCTTACTTTCCTCATCGCCAGGCGGCTGCGCGTTACTTCTATCGCCAGAATGCTCCTGTTTGCTGCGGTTCTCGTTCTGACCGTGTTCACCATCCGGTACGCTTGGATAGCCAACTACATTCATGGGGACATAGCCGAGGATATGCTCGTCTACACCCAAACGACCCCCGACGTCACCATGGTGATGGAGGAGATCGAGCGACTGTCGGAAAGGCTCGTGGGGGGCAAGGAGATGAGGGTCGCCTTCGACGAGTTCACGAGCTGGCCATTCTGGTGGTACCTGCGCGACTATCCCAACAAGATCTTCTTCGGCAAAGAGCCCATGGGGCCCCTGGATGCCCCTGTGGTCTTGGTGGGACTCGACAACGAGAGTGCAGTCAGGCCCTATCTCACCAACTACGTCAGGCGGCAATACAGGCTCCGCTGGTGGTTCCCAGAGGACTATCGCCAGCTTGCCAACTGCGGAGTCATCAAGGCACTGCGGAACCCGGATACCCGACAGGCCGCTATCGACTATCTGCTCCGACGGGAAGTCGGCGATCCAAACATCGTGCAGTGCACAATCATCGACAACCTCCGGAACCCAGAGGCGCGGCAAAGCGCCATCGATTTCCTCCTCTACCGAGACCTGGACCAGCCCCTTGGCTCTTCCGACTTCGCCTTTTATCTGCGCGAGGACGTGGCTGCCCAGATCTGGGAATCCAGCGCCGTGCCTATCGCTCTCCAGGTGGAAGCCTCTGCCGAATACGCCGAGGCCCACCGTGAAGTGAGCAGCATCACGACTTGGGGCGAGCCGGGAGCGCTGCAAGGGCAGTTCGGCTTCCCCAAGGACTTGGCGATAGATTCACAGGGCAATGTCTACGTGGCAGACAGCCAGAACCATCGCATCCAGAAGTTCGACAGCGAAGGAACCTTCATCACCGCGTGGGGTTCGGTGGGTCAGGAACCGGGACAGTTGACCGAACCGTGGGGAATCGCCGTGGACAGCGAGGACAACGTCTATGTGGCCGACACGTGGAACCATCGCATCCAGAAGTTCACCGCCGACGGCGAGTTCATCACCTACTGGGGCGCGCACCAGAACACCGACGGTCAGCTTCTGGAGCCGCAGGGGATGTTCTGGGGACCGAGAGGCATCGCCGTTGATCTGGAAGGGAACCTGTTTGTCACCGACACCGGGAACAAGCGCATCCAGAAGTTCGACTCGGAAGGCAACCCCCTCGGCCAGTGGGGCGGCGGCGGCTCCCTACCCGGACAGTTCCAGGAGCCAGTGGGCATCGCCATCGATCAGGACGGCAACATCTACGTGGCCGACACCTGGAACCAACGTGTCCAGATCTTCGATGCGGACTTCCAGTTCCGCACCCAGTGGCGGGTCGACGCATGGTCGGGCGACTCTGTCGTCAACAAGCCCTACCTGGCGGTGGATGGCGAAGGGCGCATCTACACCACCGATCCTGAGCGCTACCGGGTCTTGGTTTTTGACAGCGAAGGCAACCTTCTGGCCATCTTCGGCAAGTACGGCACGGACGAAACATCCTTCGACTTGCCCACGGGCATCGCCGTGGATCAGGAGGGGAACGTCTACATCTCCGACTCCAACAACCACCGCATCATGAAGTTCGCGCCTATCGAGTAGAGCCCAGGTTACTAGCTCCCACTGGGCTCACGGGCGCCACTGTAGGCATCCTCAGTGCTTCCCACAAGGCAAGCCGAAAAGCGTATCGAGGAAGCACCACGTGTAGGCCGGGGAAGGACCGAGGCCCCACCGAACCAAGCATCCTGAGAGTGTCGAAGAACGAAGTCCTCATTGATGAGAGGCGGGGAGAGGGGGCGAACGCAGGCGCGATCATCTTGGCGGTCCGAATCTCCCTCTTGCCTCTCGTGGTACAACCCTCGCCGACCACTGCTGTCCTTGGTTCCAATACCCTTGGAGACGATGCATACATCGTTCTCCTTGAGGGCAGGGTGTGTTGCCTGGCCTCACTGTGAGGCTGCACCCAAATGTCGCCGGGCCCCACCACTGCCCCGGCACGGGACCCTGCCTTTGAGCAATCCAGACTTCATTTAGACGGCAACCGAGCTCAGTGTGATGCACACACAACCCAATGTGGGACACTGTTGCTTTCGTGAGGGATTGGTGCGTGTTTTCCAAGGGAACAACATTCGACACTACAGGTGTTGGCGCCATACGGTATCGCCACGAGCCCGTACCTTTTTCACATGTTCTACGCTATACAGACTGGAAAGCAAGCCAAGGTTCGTTGCATTCGCCAACTTGACAAGTTTTCGATTTTGTGGTAAAGTAGTACCATAGTACTACTTAGTTTCTGGCCCGACCACGTGATGTCTGGGCTTGACCATTGATGGTAGGAAGACTACAGTGTCTCTCACTGGAGCGAAGATGTCACCCCGATCTCTACGGTCAGCCGCGAGTGTGGCTTCACGCTTCCTGCGTGCCCACACGGAACAACCCCTTACCCCTTTTCGCCCCGAAATCTTTCTGCCTAGCTTCCGCTCGTTCACAATCGGCCATGTCCCCTACCAGGGAGCTTCATCGCGGGGCGCCGATTGGCCTGGACCTGAGCGGAGGCCAGGTGATCGTGTTGTTCACTCAGCAGTACACCTCACAACCAAGCACAATCGAAGTCCCATGCAACATGCAACAAGGAGGAAGAAATGAATTCACGAGCTAAGCTCACAGTACTGGTCGGCACGGCAATTCTTCTCACAGCACTCATAGCCCTGAGTGCCGCGCTGGTGTCAGCGGCCCCACTCTTGCAGGAGGCGGAACTCGTTATCGAGAAGACCAGCGAGCCCATGAAGGTCTACCCCGGTGAGCAGAAGGTCTATCACATCGAGGTGACCAACAACGGCCCGTCTGATGCTCCGCAGGTGTTGGTAACGGATACCCTCCCGGTCGAGGTGGAGTACGAGATCGACAACGCCAACTGCGATCTGGTCAGCACCGGTCCCCCCGAGGTACTGGAGTGCGATCTGGGGCCCATCCCGCCTAGCGACAGTCGCAGCTTCGACATCTGGGTCCTGGTCCTGCCGGACACACCGCCAGGCACCATCACCAACACCGCGACCGCAAACGGTGTGGTAACGGACACGGCCACAAACCTGGTGCTCGAGCCGATCGCAGCGGACCTGGAGATCACCAAGATCGCCAATGACTATGCGCCTTATGCCGGCCAGACCGTTCAGTTCACCGTGAGGGTCACCAACACCGGCCCCTTGCCGGCTACTAACGTGGTGGTCGAGGATCTGCTGCCCGCGGGGGTGACGGTGGAGAGTGTCTCGGCGTCGTCGGGTTCCTGCACCACGGGGATACCGGGCGACCCCTTGGCACCTTTGACGTGCAACCTGGGGGAGATGGCCTGGGATGCTAGCGAAAGCGTCCAGGTAACAGTCAAGATCGACCCTGACTATGTCGATGCGGAACTGCCGTTCGATTACCGTGAGCTGGAGAACGACGCCTGGGTCAACAGCGACATCTTCGACCCAGATAATGACAACAACCGCGCCTCCCTCATTCTCGAAGTCTACACCTTCTCCGAGTTAGCCATCACCAAGTGGGGCTTCCCCGACGTAGTTGTGCCTGGTGCGGAGATGGAGTATGAGATCCGGGTCAGGAACGCCGGGCCGTCCACCGTGGACATGCTCCACTTCGTGGACCTGCTGCCCGACGGCGTGACCTTCCTGGACTACTGGATCGAGCAGGGCACCGGCAGTTGCACCTACCACGATTCCCTGCCTTGGCCCTGGTGGCAGGATTTCCGCGGCGTGCACTGCTATCTGGATGAGATTCCGCCCAACGGCATCAACATGGTCCATCTCCAGGTGCTTGTCAACTCCGACGTTGACTGGGATGCAGGCTTCTATGACGTGTGCAACATCATCCCCGACGATGACCCCTCTGGCGGCGGAGACAGCTTTGGCGTCGACGACCCCTTCGACTTCCCACAGGTAGGGTGGTTCGCCGACTCGCGTATCGACATCCCCTTCGAATGGTCGCCAATATACTCAGACACTCTCGAGTACTTCGGCTGGTGTCCCGAGGGGTTGACGCTTGAGGCCGACCTGTCCATCGAGAAGACGAGCGAGCCGCCCAAGATCTATCCCGGCGAGCAGAAGGTCTATCACATCGAGGTGACCAACGACGGCCCGGCCGATGCGCCAGAAGTGATGGTCACAGATACGCTACCGATCGAACTGCACTACGAGATCGACACCGACAACTGCGATCTCGTCAGCGCGGGTCCCCCCGAGGTGCTGGAGTGTGACCTGGGGACGATCCCGGCCGGCGACAGCGTCCAATTCGACATCCACGCGCTCGTCGCACCGGACTACATGGTTACGGATACGGTCGAAATCACCAACACCGCTCAGGTGTCGATGACGACCGACCTCGTTTTGGATCCTGATCTAGCTAACAACACGGACACGGCCACGAACCTGATACTGCCGCCCAACGCGGCGGACTTGGGGCTCACCAAGGGTACCGTCACGCCACCACCGGGTCCGCCGTACTATGCTGGTAACAATGCTCGGTTCCAATTGGACGTGACCAATTACGGCCCGGGGGCGGCCGAGAATGTGGTGCTTGAGGACATGCTGCCACTCGGGGTGTCGGTGCTCGGAGTCAGTCCCTCCCAGGGCAGCTGCACGACAGGTACTCCCGGATCCACGCCGATTGTCTGCGGCCTGGGCCGCTTGGATCGTGATGCTACTGCCACGGTCTTCGTGCGCGTCGCCATCGACCCTGACTACGAGGGCAGCCTGGAGAACGACGCAGTGGTGTACAGCGATATCTTCGATCCGAACAACGGCAACGACCGCGCGTCCGTGATCGTCGAGGTTGGAACACGGGCGGATTTGGATATCGACAAAGACGCTCCTCCGCCGTTCCCATGGCGTGCTGGGGAGATCCGCACGTACCGTTACAACATCAACAACTACGGACCTTCGGTGTCGCGTGACGTAAGGCTGCGCGACTTCTTGCCGGACGAGGTCGAGTTCGTGAGTGCCTATGCCTTCAAGGAAGGATCTGAAGGTGGGATACCGCTTCCCTGCAATGTGAGCGCCGCCAACGTGCTCATCTGCCCGCTGGGCGACATCCCGCCGACGGACCCGCCAGGGCCTGTGGTGGTGCTGGTCGACGTGTACGTCAAGCCGGACGTGCCTGACGGGACCTGGATCTGGAACAAGGCTGACCTGATCACCGAGACAACTGATCCTGGCGGCGCCTGGGACGACGTAGGGGTGCAGATTAGCAACGAGGCCGACCTCTCCGTCTGGAAGGAGGCCGACCCGTGGAAGGTATACGCCGGCGAGCAGGTCCGGTACGACATCGAGGTGACCAACAACGGCCCGGGGAGCGCCTTCAACGTGATGGTCACCGACACGTTACCCATCTCCGTGACATATGAGATCGACACCGACGACTGTCTCCAGGTAGGTGAGACAAACACCTACACCTGCACGCTGGGGACGATCCCACCGGGTGAGACCCGCAACTTCTCCATCTTCGCGCGTGTGGAGCCGGGTGCGGACCCAGGCACGGTTAGCAACCGTGCTGACGTGTACAGCGAGTCAACGTACGACCCGATAGACTACAACGACTGGAACACCGCGCCTACCCTGATCCAGGGCAAGGCCGACCTCAAAGTCACCAAGTTCGGCAAGCCCGACGGGGAGGTTCGAGCGGACGAGGAACTGATCTACACCGTCATCGTGGACAACCTGGGACCAGGCTATGCCCACGATGTGCAGCTGAGGGACATCCTCAAGTCCAACGGAGAGTTCGACCTGCTCTCGGTGACCTCCGACCCAGTTGCGGATTGCGACCCGACATCGGGGCCGTTCACCAACGAATTGCAGCTCACCTGCGCCCTGACCGGCACCTTGGACGTCATGACCCCCGGCGAATCGGGCCGCTGGATCGTGACCGTCGTCGTCGAGGCCGCTGAGCCGCAGAGCATCAACAACGTGGCCCACGTCGTCCTTAGCGACTTCGACCCCGATCTCTCCAACAACCAGGCCATCGCCGAGCACGACATCACCGCCGTGGCGGACCTGGAGATCAGCAAGACGGCTTGGGGCGAGGTGCTGGTGGACTGCTACGGCGAAACAGAGCTGTGGCCGAATGAGGTCGCGGCCGGCGGAACGCTGACCTACACCTTGACGGTCACCAACGCTGGGCCCTCCACGGCGGAGAACGTGGTGGTCCGGGACCAGCCGCTGCCGTCGCTGCTCGAAATCGACCTGCAAAGCATCAAGCCCAGCGAGGGGAACTGCCTCACGGCCAACATCGGCGCGGCAGACTACTTGCTGACCTGCAACCTGGGCACCCTGGGCCCCGACCTGACTGCCACGGTCGACTTCACCGCTACGGTGCCGTCGTGGGTGCCTGACGGAACTCTGCTGGTCAACGACGCCCTCGTCTACAGTGACATGTTCGACGATGACACCGGCAACAGTATCGTCTCCAACCACACCATCGTCAGCACCTGGGCGGACCTGGAGGTGGAGAAGACCCAGGAGCCTGAGACAACCCTGCCTTCGTTAGAGGTGACATATACCATCACCGTCACCAACCTGGGGCCCAGCGACGCTCATGGGGTCATCGTGTCCGACACGATGCCCTTCACCCCCACCAACGTCACCGTGGAGTGCTGTGCCTCGGACGGCGGTGACTGCGACGTGCCGTGTGAGGTGCCAACTTGCCCTGCGGGCGATTGCCCTTGGCCGGAGGTCGATTTCATCGCCCAGGCCGATATCCCAGCCGACGGGTGGGTGATCTACACATTGAGTGCCACCCCCGAGTGGGTGCCGTGTGAGATGATCACCAACACGGTGGAGGTGATCGCTCCCCCGAGCCTGGTCTACGAAGACGACATCGACCCCTGCGATGACAACAACGACGCCTACACGGAAAGTGATCCCATCTGCAACTACGTACCGCTGGCGCTGAAGGAGTATCCTAGCCCCGATTCTACACCTTAGGGGAGCGGAGCGGCGCCGACGATCAGGCAAGCGCCACGCACACACTCAGGGGACGGCCCTAGGGCCGTCCCCTGTTTATTCCCTGCTCTCTCCTCAGGCCACAGCCCGTCTGCAACGTCGGAACTACCGCCGGTGAGTTGACAGCACGGGACAATCGACTTATCACCGCCTCACTCTTGGTCGAAAGTGATGCAGTTAGCAGACCTGGCGATCTCATAGGGTGGAGGCAACTTCCACACTCTGACCGAGGAGCCAACCCTGCGAAGCGAGGTTTCGTACCTCCTTCAAGCCAACTGCCACCCCTGCTGCACTATCCACCAAGTCCCTCTGGGCGCCCTCGTCATCCATAGCGTCTAAGGTAAGGGGTCAAGGGACGTCCCCTGCTGGCTGATGCACGATCCCTGAGTGGTGCCCCTCCGCACCTTCGACATGGCCTTGGGCCATTCCAGCAGATGGCCAGATCGCAAATGCTGCTACACGTTGTGAAATCACCCTCCCCTAACCGCTCCCATCAACGGAGGGGAACAGAAATCTCAGCGATCAGGAGAGGTCCCCTCCCCCTTGAGGGGGGGGTGAGAAGGACACGAGCTCTCGCCGGAGCGTTGATGCTAGCAGACCTGAAGAGCCTCTTCGAGCACGCTTGGCCAATAAGACTATGAGATGAGATCAGCTCACCCTCCCCTAGCCCCCTTCGATGGACCCTTCGACAAGCTCAGGACAGCGCTCAGGGCAGGCCTCTCATCGAGGGAGGGGAATGAGTAGAGCCTTTGTACTACCGGATGGTAACTGAGCGAGTATTGCCGATCTCAAGCGCGTATGCTATACTTCTTTGTCATGCCAGCCCACAGGCCGCTGGCTTCTGCCAGTATCTCGAGCTCGTGAGGCTCCATCATAGATGAGGTCATCATTCGCACGACAAGCGATTCCATCAAGGACGGTACCCAATTCAAAGCTGCGCCCGACGGTGCGGGGGTTGACACCGGAGTATTTCAAACCGGCCGGGTAGTCACGATCACCGCGGCCCACCTAGTACACGATACTTACACGGCCTTCCTGGCGCCGCTGTTGCCAGCCTTCATCGCCAAGCTATCCCTCTCCAAGACAGAGGCCGGCGCCCTCACCGTCTTCATGCAGGGACCCTCAGTCCTCCAGCCATACATCGGCTACCTGGCCGATCGCGTCAGCCTGCGCTACCTTGTCATCCTCGCTCCTGCACTGACGGCAACCATGATGAGCCTGCTGGGTATCGCACCCCGCTACGCGGTGCTCGCTTTCTTGTTGACAGTGGTGGGCCTCAGCTCAGCTGCCTTTCACGCCGTAGTTCCGGTGATAGCGGGCCGTCTGTCGGGGAGCAGCCTGGGCCGGGGTATGGGCTTCTGGATGGTCGGCGGTGAGTTGGGACGTACACTGGGGCCCATCATCATCGTCACCGCCGTGAACTTCCTCACCCTCGAGGGCACGCCTTGGCTGATGAGCGGAGGGCTGTTGGCCTCGCTCCTCCTATACTTATTGCTGAAGGATGTCCCCCGCAGGCCACCAGAGCCCAGCCAAGGAATCTCCTTTCGCCAGGGATTGCAGGGGATGAGGCCGCTTCTCGTCCCTCTGGTGGGTATCATAACGGCGCGTGTCTTCATGCTGGCTGCACTGACCACCTACCTACCCATCTTCCTCACCGAGGAGGGAGCCAGTTTCTGGGTCGCCGGGGTCTCCCTTACAGTGCTGGAGGCAGCAGGTGTGGTGGGCGCGCTGACAGGGGGCTCGCTGAGCGACCGGATGGGGCGGCGCCTTGTGCTTCTCGTAGCCATGCTGGCGACGCCTCTCTTCATGTTCATCTTCTTGGCGACCAGCGGTTGGATCCGCTTCCCCCTCCTGCTGCTGCTGGGCTTCACGTCACTGTCGGTCGCGCCGGTGATCATGGCTTTGGTGCAGGAGAGCTTCCCTGAGAATCGAGCTTTGGCCAACGGCGTCTACATGGCCTTGGCCTTCGTCATCCGATCAGGCGCCGTGATCGTGCTGGGTGCGGTTGGGGATCTCTTTGGACTGCGGCTTGCCTTCACCATCAGCGCGGTCATCCCACTGCTAGGCCTGCCCCTGCTTCTCATGCTACCAGGCAGGCAACCGGCGTAGCCCAAACGGACATCCCTGTCGAAACAGTCACTGGAGCAAGATACCAGTGAGTTGATCATGCCAGGCAAAAGCACCAACACTGCAAGTCTCTCAGAAGACGAACTCACGCCCACTGTTGAGCGGGCTGAAGGCGCCGGGCCTGTCGTCAGTGCCATCGAAGGGTTCCAAACGGGGCACTGGCGAACGGTGTCTATTCGTCTCTCACCTTCATCTCTCAGTCCGTGGGTGCGGTGGTATTGGGTGTTCTGGGAGACCTCTTCAGCCTGCGGCTGGCTTTGGCCACCGGTGCAGTGATCATATTGGCCGGCCTCCCCCTTGTGCTTCTGCTGCCCAAAGAGGGATCCGAGTCGTTCAAGATGGCGGCGTCCTGATGAGAATCGCGACGGAATGATGAGATAGTCATGCGACCCACGACCAACTATACTGCCCGCCAGAGGGAAAGCGAAGTCGCCACGGCCACTCAGATAGCCGAAGGCCAAGACTACCAAGCGGGCGGAGTACTCAGCGTCAGCTTCGCCCATGCGACGAACGACACATACACGTCGTTCCTGGCACCGCTCTTGCCGGCGCTAATCACCAAGCTGGCAATGTCCAAGACCCAGGCGGGGCTGCTGGCTTTTCTCCAATCCTCTCCCTCGCTGCTCCAGCCAGTTATCGGTTATCTGGCAGATAGGGTCAGCTTGCGGTACTTCGTCATTCTCTCTCCTGCAGTCGTTGCGACGATGATGAGCTTACTGGGTGTGGCGCCCCGCTATGCGGTAGTGGCTCTGTTGGTAATACTAGCGGGCCTCAGTTCGGCCAGCTTGCATGCTGTAGCGCCGGCCATCGCGGGCCGCCTTTCCGGCACGAGATTGGGGCGCGGCCTGGGCGTGTGGATGGTCGGGGGCACCTTGGGATACACGTTGGGCCCGATCATCGTCGTTAGCGCGGTGAATCTCCTAACCCTCGAGGGTATTCCATGGCTGATGGTGGGCGGCTGGATCGCTTCTGCTATCCTCTTCGTGCGGCTCAGGCGAGTGCCGGCACCCCCAACTACCATCGGAGACAGGGGCTTGTTCCGCGCAGGGTTGGGAGCCTTGAGACCGCTTCTCGTGCCGCTGGTGGGTATCACCGTGATGCGTGGCTTGATGGTTGCGGCGCTATTCATCTTCTTGCCAACTTATCTCACCGAGCGAGGCGCCAGTCTGTGGTTTGCCGGCTTGTCGGTCTCCATTGTAGCGGGACCCGGCATGGTCGGCTCCCTGCTCGGAGGCTCCTTGAGCGACCGCTGGGGTCGGCGACGGGTGCTGTTCGTCTTCATGCTTGCGCCGCCGCTGCTGCTGTTCGTGCTGCTGATGGTCAGTGGCTGGGCTATGGTCCCCGTCCTGGTCGCTCTGGGCCTCACGATCGTCCCTACCCAGGTCATCCTGATGGCAGTGGTGCAGGAGAGTTGCCCCGATCAACGAGCGCTGGCCAACGGACTCTACCTATCCCTGGCCTTCCTCACAGAGTCCGGGGGCGCAGTGATCCTGGGGGCCTTGGGGGACCTCTTCGGCCTGTCCCTGGCCTTCACCACCAGTGCAGTTGTCCTGCTATTGAGTCTGCCCCTTGTGTTTCTGCTGCCAACAGGAGGGTCGGTATTGCCCAACAAGGCTGAGCCTGGGGAATCTGCAGAAGACGAGCATCCCGCCGAAGTGATGAGATAGTGCTGCCATCTGCCAGCGATCACACGACACACCTCCCGGAGGGCGAGATCACGGTTGCAGGTGATCCCGCTGCAGTCGAACAGCCTCAGCCGAGGAGCACGGAAGGCTTCCAAGCGAGCCGCGTGCTCACTCTCAGCCTCGCTCACGCGGTGCACGACACCTACGGCTCCTTTCTGGCGCCCCTCTTGCCATCCCTGATCGCCAAACTCTCCCTATCCATGACCCAGGCTGGACTTCTGGACTTCCTGCGGGCAGCCCCTTCGCTCCTTCAACCTGTCATCGGCCACGTGGCTGACCGGGTCAGTCTGCGCTACTTCGTCATCCTGGCTCCGGCACTGACGGCCACGATGATGAGCCTGCTGGGTGTGGCACCTCGCTACACTGTGCTGGTGTTGCTTGTCTTGGTGGCGGGCCTCGGTTCGGCCGCCCTGCACGCCGTGGCACCAGCGATGGCCGGCCGTCTGTCAGGCCGCAGCCTGGGGAGAGGCATGGGCGTCTGGATGGTAGGGGGCAGCATCGGCTTTGCTTTGGGGCCCATTCTCGTCGTCAGCGCCGTCAACTTCTTCACCCTGGAGGGTACGCCGTGGCTGATGATTGGGGGCTGGATCGCCTCCGCCATTCTGTATGTACGACTCAGAGACCTCCCTCAGCTATCCCCGCCAGCCCGTCAGGCGGGCTCCTGGCGCGACGCGCTCCAAGCTCTCAGGCCGCTCCTGGCCCCGCTAGTGGGCATAGTCATGGTGAGGGCGTTGATGGTGTCAGCGCAGATCACCTTCCTGCCCACTTTCCTGATCCAGGAAGGCTCCACCCTCTGGTTTGCGGGCTTCTCGCTTACGGTGCTGACAGGCGCGGGATGGTTAGGAGCGCTACTGGGCGGATCAATGAGCGATCGGGTGGGGCGCCGGGTGGTCCTCTTCATCTCCATGCTTTCTGCGTCGGTGCTGATGCTGCTCTTCCTGGCCGTCAGCGGTTGGAGTCGACTCCCCATCCTGCTGGTTATGGGCATCATGGGGCCTTCAGTCCGAACAGTCCTCATGGCCATGGTGCAGGAGAACTGTCCCGACAACCGAGCGCTGGCCACTGGACTCTACTTGGCTCTCACCTTCACCTCGGAGTCAGGCGCGGCGGTGGTCATGGGTGCCCTGGGAGATCTGTTCGGACTGCGTGTGGCCTTCACCATCAGCGCGATAATCTTGCTGTTGGGTTCACCTCTGGCGCGTCTGCTGCCCGAACGATGATCGCCATCGTCCGAAGACCAGAGGGATGGACACCGCGGCGCCTCTGCTGTCAGGGGCGTTCCTGGAAGCGCAGCACGGTACTGAAGAAGAGTGCCAGAAGCGGATAGTCGAACGGACCCCTCCACGAGCCTAGGAAAACTCCGCCCTCATGGCTTGTCAGCCTCGGTAGACCTCAAGGTAATCCTCGGCTACTTTCCCCCAGGTGAAGCGATCCCCTATCTTGGTCAGGAATCGAATGGCCTGGTCTGCACTCGCGTTCCAATGGTCGAGAGTCCAGCCAATCGCCTTCGCCACGTTTGGCGCCAAGTTGACCTCTGGGTCCTCAGTCCTCTTGGCACATACCCCGCAACGGGTGATGTACCCCCATCCTCTGTCCTCCATCTGCTCACCGTCGAGGATGTACAGAGGCCCGGCCGTATCGGTGGCAATGAGGCGGTTGCCCCTCGCTCCCGCCTCAATCAACGTCATACCAAAAGGCTCATTCAAAGTGGGGAGGACATAGATATGAAATCTGTCCAGAAGTGCATTTCTCTCCAGCGGAGTGAAGATCCTGTCGAAGGTCTTGATCTCCGCAGAGAGAGTGTCGCGTACTTGGCGAACCTCCTCAACGAGGACACGCAGGTAGGCCTCCGACGCCGGGATGCCAGCCACACTCAGCGTCAGCTGTCGGTCACTGTTTGTAGCCGCTTCCGCAGCGGCACGAATCGCGTAGTGCACCCCCTTACTCGGGTCCAGCCGGCAGAAAACCACCATTTCGACCACATCAGGAACCTGCGCCAGCTTCCCCTCCACTCCCTTGGGTGACAACACGACCTCTTTGTCCACTCCACTGGAGATGACATGCATCTTGGGTCCTATCTCCTCCAGCTCCACCTTGAACTCCCCCATCAAGCTGAGCAGATCGTCCTTGCCCTGCGGGCTCACAGGCACAATCACGTCCGCATGGCGAGTCATGGCCTCCCAGAGCCTTATCTGGGTTAGTGTTTGCTCGGTCACGCGGAAGTGCTCCACCGCCTGTGGGTCAACTGTCAGCAGGGTGGATTCCAGAAAGTGGATGGTGGACACCACCTTGAACCCTTTCCCCCTGAGTCGTTGGGCGAGGTAACCCGGGATGAGATGATGTCCATGCAGATGTACGATCTCGAAATCCCCAACTCGCTCGTCCAACCACGAAGTGACAGCGTCACAGAACTTCTTGATGCGAGACAACTCTGCTTCCCTTGCCCCGTCGTAGGGTTGGCTGAGCCCTGGCTCAACGAAGAACCTGACCACCGACAACCCACCGCTGGCCTCCCTGCTGTAGGGCACAGGTCCCTCCACCAAGGTGGCCCCAGCCAACGTTGGGTCCGTGTGGATAGACAGGATGGTGACCTCATGTCCACTGTGGAGAAGCTGTTCGGTCAGTTTCTCGACATGAACACCGCCCCCGCCGGTGGTGGTAGCCTCGAACTGCAGAGACACTAGAGCGATCTTCAATGTGCCACTTCCTCAGGCCTGAACTCGCAATGGGGCAGCGGGCCGCAGAATGGCATCCTGACTAGCGGGGGAGCGCAGCGACGCAGAGTATCGCAGGGTGCGTCCTCTCGGTCCGCCTCGGCCCCTAGACCGCCGCTGGGTTCATGGCCTGCAGATGAGCCCACAGGAATCTCCGAGCCACGCGTCCCCAGGAGTGCTCGGCTGAGACAGTAGAATGGGCATTCTGTCCGATCCGCTCGGCTAGCTCTTCGTTGCTGAGAACCTCCGTTAGTATCTGAACTGTATGCTCGACATCGTCCCTGTTCACAAGTAAGCCATTATGGCCAGTCTGAATGTAGTTAGGTGGCCCGCCCTGGTCTATGGTCACCACGACGTTCCCGGTGGCCATCGCCTCCAGGTTCATCAGCCCCCAAGGCTCCACTCTGGGTAGCGCCAGGACCACTCCCCTCGAAAGCGCTGTCAGATGGAGCCAGGAGGGAACAGCCTCGTGCGGCACCATCTCGATCAGTAGAGTGCTATCCTGCACCCCGCTGTCATGGACCAGCTCCTCCACTTCCTCTCGTAGCCTGCTCCACTTGCCAGTGGGGTCGTCAACGGGCGGGACACCCACCAGCGCCAGCAGCAGCGAGTCGGTCCGTTCCCCCATGTCCTCCCGCGCTCGAGCGAAGGCCCGCAGCGCAATATCCACGCCCTTTCTGCGATAATCCCACAGCCGACCAATGACCAGAATCAAGCGATCATCCTCTGCGATCCCATGTTGGTGGCGCAGTGCGGCCACAGCGTCTCTATGCTCAGCCGGGTCGTAGAGACAGAAAACCTGTGTGTCCACACCGCCAGGGATGGAAACCACCTTCTCATTAGATACATTGTACAGCCCAGGATGGGTGACCGTCCCGATCTCGCTAGGGGCGACACTAATGACCAGGTCGGCCTCTTGCATGGCACGTCTCTCTTCTCTTAGCCTATGATCGAAATTGAATCTCTTCAGTTGCTCCCAAGTATAGCCCTCATAGGTAGCCAGGAATCGATCCCAACCCAGAGAGTGAGTCGTGGTCGAATAGGGGACCATCCGCCTCACCGTCTTGCCATACCTCTGCGACAACCTGCGAGCGGCCGCCATGCCCGTGGCATAGTGCCCCGAGAAAAAGTCTACCTGAACCGCGTTTCTGGCCAGGTAGTCAACGGTGTTATCCACCAACTCATCAATGACAAAGTAGATGTTCTCCTTCCTCACCAGCCCGCTCTCATCTTCTACGTGGCGTTCAGAATGGGGGACGGGGACAACGGGAGCTTGAGGGTGGATGTTCAGGTATTGCTCCTTGGGAAGAAAAGTGCGAGCAAGGGTGAAGGTCAACACACGGAGGCCGAACGTCTCAGCTAGCTCGAAGGCCAGCCTCTCCTGATAGGTGCCCTGTCCCCCCTGGTCGAAGGGGTCGATGTCCACGCCTTCCTCGGCCCGAACCCGCTCCTTGATGGCGTAGAGGGGGTTGGTGTGGTAACTGACCACCACGAAAGTCAGACCAGACGGGTAGTGCTCCCTGAGCATATCAGCGATTTCCGGCTCGCTGGGAGTACGGAGAGAGGGCAGCGCCGCTTCTTCCCCTTCCAGTCTCTCCAGCCGCGCGGCCTCTCGCAAGGGCGGAGACGGTTCTCGCCCCTGGCATCCACCGACAACCCACTCGAACCAGCGTGCCAAAACCCCGCGCTGTTCATCGGACCTATGGCAGAACCCAGCCTCACTCGTCTGCATCCGCACCATCCAGCACACCTTCCTTCTCTCGGAGGCGACTCTGTAACTCGGCATCCACCATGTCTGCAGGTGGCAGAGGGGCGATAGCGCCCACCGTCGCTACCTTCAGGGCAGCCACTGCGTTGCCAAACCCGGCTGCCTCAACGGGTGTGCGGCCACCCAACCATCTCAAAAGAAAACCTGCCCAAAAGGCATCTCCTGCACCGATCGTGTCCACCGCCTTGGCCGCATAACCAGGCACCTTGGTTACCCGGCCCTCGTGGCGAAGTAGGCATCCTTGGGCGCCCATGGTCAGTACCACCAAGGGCGGACCCAACCCGGCAAATCGGTGAAGGTATTCCTCTGGCGCCAGCTCACCGTATAGGGAGCGAGCGTCCTCTAGGGAAGGCTTGACCGCATCCACTGAGGGGAGCAGTCCTTCTACGATGTGAAGAGCCTCCTGGCGATCCGGCCACACTTCAGGGCGATAGTTGAGTTCCAGCGAAACCAGTTTTCCCTTCTCCTTCGCCAGCTTGACGGCGTCCAGAACCGCGAAACGGGCGGGCTCCCGGGACAAGGAGAAAACCGAGGTGTGAAGGATTCGACATTCACCCACCAGGCCGACGTCGATCTCGTTGGGCCGCAGGTGGAAGTCCGCATCGCGGGTGGGGCAACAGGGCATCTCCCCTGAGCCGACGTAAACCTCGCTCGTCCGATGCCGGGGATCCACGACCACCCCGTCAGAAAGGACCCCGTGAGAGCGCAGCTCATCGATCAGGAAGCGACCAGAAGAATCGGCGCCCACCTTCGCGACGATGGCCGCCTTGCCTCCCAACTGACTGTAATTGACGGCGACGTTGGCCGGCGCACCACCGAAGAAACGCCGATACGCCGGACCGATGGCGATTCTATCTACCAGCAGCTCGCCAACACAGAGCAAATCCATACCACCCTCAATGAGGATCTAACAGGGGCCCGGGCTACACAGGACGGGGGTAGCCCGCAGACGCCGTGGTCACCGCCCAGCGCTTTCCTCCTGCACCACGTGAACCACTTGCATCGGAGTGGCAATCTCGATCCCCTTCTCCTCAAAGGCGCGCAGGATCTCCTCCGTCACCCTCGATTTGGTGCGCCTCATCTTGCGCGCATCATCCACGTAGAAGCGGAGTTCAAGCAGCACATCGTAGGCCTCGATCTCACGGACAACCACCTCTGGTGCTCTCGGCTCATGGACGATGTCGGGGTCCTGCAAAGCTATCCTCTCTATCTCGGCCAGAGCTCTCTCTACGATCTCTGAGTCCGGGGCTACCGCCACTCGCAGCCGGACGCGCAGGTTGGGGCTTTCACTGTGGCTGAAGTTGATCACTACCTCGTTGGTGAGCTTGGAGTTGGGGACGGTCAGTAGCACGCCATCCGTGGAGCGAATCCGGGTACTGCGTACTCCTATCTCCGCCACATCCCCCCAGTCCCCATACTCTCCCATGACCCCCTGGGGCAACTGGATGCGATCGCCCACGCTGAAGGGACGATCGGTCATGATCAGGAAGCCAGCGATGGTGTCAGCCAGGAAGGCCTGTGCCGCCAACGCGAAGGCCAGAGAACTGACCCCCAGCGTCGCCACCAGCGCGCTGATATCGAAACCGAAATGATCCATGATCATGATCAAGGCGATAGCCGCCACCACCAGTTGGATGACCCTCCGCAAGAAGGGCACCAATTGCTCGTCAACGGTGGTCTCGGTCTTTGTAGCCAGGCTCCTCCCATACCAGGACAAGAGGTTGCCGATCAAGCGATATACGAAGACATAGCCCACCAAGACGAAACCAACAAAGACGAGCCCTTCCAAAACCTGTCGCCAGGTCTCATCCAGAAAGGTGAGCTGGGTGAGAGCGCCACGCACCGCCAGGAGGACAATGAATACGAATAGTGGAGTACGAACGGCATTGATGATCAAGTCGTCCAGCGCTGTCTTGGTCCTACCTGTCAACCGTGGCACGATGCGGTCAACGAAGACCAACACCACCCTGGCAACTACAGCCACAAGGATGACGATGATTCCGGCTGTGGCCAGTTGTCGGAAGACCTCCTCCGAAAGAGGCCGCGGCAAGACGTCCATACTAGCACCTCCTGACAGCAGACTGAAGCGAACGACCCCAATACTATGCGGCCGCCAGACCTCTCAGCCAGTATACCTCGAAGCGAAGGTGCTGTCAACCGTAGCTCGCCACCTAGCTCCACAGACGAACTCGCGCCCTCGAAGTCGGCAGGCCAGACCATCAAGAAGGCATTGCCAGATAGGGCTCCACCGTGGTACAATCCGCATGATGCTGGAATCCTGCCCTGCTTGGATCGCGCAACAGTGTCACGCTCTGGAACAGCTCAACTGATGGAGAGCCCCGCGAGGATAGACAGTATGAGCAGGAAACGACGGAAGAAAACCAAGATAGTCTGCACCATCGGTCCTGGCAGCATGAACCCAGAAACGATCGAGCGAATGTACGTTGCCGGGATGGATGCCGTGCGAATCAACACCGCCCACGGCGATTTCGACCAGTATGACCAGATTATCCAGATGACCAGAGCCGTGGGGGAGATACCCGTCATTCTGGATCTGAAGGGGCCTGAAGTCAGAGTCAGGACCCAGAGTCCCCGCCAGGTGGAGGCCGGGGATGTAATCAAGACCGGCTTTGACGACGAGGAACTCACCTTCTCATATGACTTCTATGACGAGATCAGCGTGGGAGACAGAATTGCCATTGACGACGGGGCCATAAACGCTAAGGTGGAAAGGAAGAAGGACGGCAAGTTGTACCTGCGTCTGCTTGATGAGGGTGTAATCCAGCGGAACAAGGGGGTCAACATCCCCGGCAAGCGACTCAACATCCCCCGGCTATCCCAAAAGGACCTCAAGGCGGTAGACTATTCAAGGGAAAAGGATGTAGAGTTCCTCGCCCTGTCGTTCAGCAGAGACGCAGATGATGTCGCCAACCTGAGGAAGAGGATGGGTTCAGGCAAGCAGGCGATCATTGCCAAGATTGAGAACGAAGAGGGTGTACGGAATGTGGCTGAGATACTCGAAGAGGCAGATGCCCTCATGGTCGCGAGAGGGGACCTGGGTGTGGAGATCGAATACCACAAGGTTCCCCTCATTCAGAAGGAGCTAATCAGGAGATGCAATCAACGTGGCAAGGTCGTCATCATAGCCACTCAGATGCTGGAATCTATGGTAGACAAGCCCAGTCCGACCAGAGCCGAGACGAGCGACGTGGCCAATGCCATCCTCGATGGTAGTGACGCCGTCATGCTCTCCGAAGAGACCGCTATCGGAAAGTATCCCGTGAAGTCCGTGGAGATGATGACCAAGATCGCCCTGGAAGCCGAGCGTGTGTTGAGGGGACAGGTAGCCGTGAACGGCTTCTACAACATCTCCGAAACAGTGAGTAGGTCCATAGAGATGATAGCGCGCTCCATGCCCCTGGACAAGATTGTGACCTTGACCAGATCCGGCTACACCGCGAGGATGATCGCCAGGTTCAGGCCCAAACAACCGATCATCGCTGTAGCAAGTGATAGAATGGTGAAGAGACAATTGGAACTCGTCTACGGAGTCACACCGGTGTATGCGCGCTACCACGAGGCCGACGACATTATCCTGAACGCGTGTGAGATCCTCGTGGAAAGAAGACTCCTCGAAGACGACGACTACGTTCTTTTCACGGCTGGAGTCAGAACGGAGATCCCGCACGAGAGTAATCTGATAGAGATACATAGAGTCAGCGATCTGCTGAATGTGGCCGACAAGCAGTGAGAGTCACTGGGTGAGGGGGGGGGACATGGTGGCAGTAACCATAGATCCGCAACGCACCATCGATCTCTTGTGCCAGCTGGTTCAGATCGACTCGGTCAACCCTACACTCTCGCCTGGTAGCCAGGGAGAGGGAGAGATTGCCGCGTTCGTGGCCACGCTGCTGGAGGACGCGGGCATCGAGACGAGACTGCAAGAGGTAGCTCCGGGGCGACCGAACGTGATCGGCCGGCTGGCAGGCAGCGGAGATGGTGGGACTCTCGTCCTCAACGCCCACCTGGACACCGTCACGGTGGAAGGCATGGAAGACCCGTTCTCGGGCCGCATCGAAGATGGCAAGCTCTTGGGCCGAGGCGCGTGGGACACCAAGGGTGGATTGGCGGCTGGTCTATCCGCTCTCCTGGCCATTCACGAGGCGCCGCTCTCCCTGGCTGGAGACCTGATCGTGGTGGGCGCAGCAGATGAAGAGTATGCCAGTCTTGGCACCCAGGTCCTGCTGAGAGACCTCCAGGCCGACGGGTGCGTTATCCTCGAGCCGTCAGGTCTCACGGTATGGGTGGCCCACGGGGGCTTCGCCTGGGCAGAAGTCGAGACCGAAGGCGTGACTGCTCATGGAAGCCTACCCGACCAGGGCGTGGACGCCATTGCGCAGATGGGACGCGTCCTGACGGACCTGGAGAAGCTGCGGCAACGGATCTGTCGAGACAGAGCCTTCTATTCCCCCCTGGCCAAGGAGACCTTGCATCCTTCCCTCCACGCCTCCCTGATCGAGGGCGGTCGCGAGTGGAGTAGCTATCCTGACCGTTGCCTGCTTCGCCTCGAGCGTCGCATGATCCCCACCGAAACCCCAGAAGATGTCGAAGCCGAACTCAACGACATCCTGTCACAGCTGGCATCGGAGGATCCTGAGTTCAAGGCCCACTGGCGCGTGACCATGGCCCGGCCACCATGGCAGGCCATCGAAGGTCCATTGCTGGCAGTGCTGGAGGCAGCCTGTACTGTGGAACTAGGCGCTGCACCTGCCCGTGCCACCGGCCTGATGTGGACCGATGCGGCGCTGATGCAGGAAGCTGGCATTCCCACTGTGATCGTGGGCCCTAGTGGCGAAGGCAAGCACGCCATGGTCGAATACGTGGAGACCAATAGCGTAGTAGCCTGCGCCCGAATCCTGGCCCGCACGGCCATCGAGTTCTGCAACCACGCTCCGTGACGGAGCCGCAAACGGGGGTGTCGTGTGGGTCGTAGAATGCGCCGCTACGGATGGCCAGTGCTGGTTGCCGCGGCACTGACCGTCTGGGCGCTCAATGCGAGTCGCGTGGGGGACCGGGTGGAGGGCTGTCCCGAGGGGTGCGCCGTGGCGGGCGAGCGGCGTGACGGCTCCCTCAGGGTGATCTCACTGAACATCCTCCACGGCTTTCCCCGCTTCGACCGCCTACGCAAGCGGTTGGACCTGATCGCGGAGGAGGTTCACCGCCAGGATGCTGACATTGTCTGCCTCCAGGAGGTGCCTTGGGCTCCACATATCGGCAGCGCTGCCCAGTATCTCGCAGCGCGAACAGGCTTGAATCACGTCTACTTCCGGGCCAACGGCAACCGCTGGACCATCCTCTTCGAAGAGGGTGAGGCTATCCTCAGCCGGTATCCGCTCCGCGACGTGACCTTCGAAGAACTGCAGCCCCGAGCCGGGTTTTTCGAACACCGGGTGGTGCTGGCGGCGACGGCGATCACCCCTTGGGGAGAACTGCTCGTCTTCGTCACCCACCTCACCACCGGCGACCCGCTAATCAATCGCAGTCAGGCAAAGTCGCTGATGGCTTTCGTGGCCAGGAGAGGTGAGGAACCAGCCATCGTTGCAGGTGACTTCAACGCTATGGAGGATTCACCCGGAATCAAGGCCATCAGCACCCAGGCGGTGGACACCTACCGAGCCATGCACCCCGAGGACCCAGGTTTCACTTGCTGCATCGACGACCTATCCTCAGCCTTCCCCGACCCGCCAGACGAGCGCATCGACTACGTTTTCCTCTTTCCGGGGAAACAGCATCGCGCTGATCTGGCGAGTTGCGAACGAGTGCTAGATCAGCCGTTCCACAGCACAGACGGTTGGCAGTGGGCATCAGACCACGTGGGACTGCTGACCCTTATCTCGATCGGGGAATGAATGGAATCGTCGCCGGGTGAACAGCCGCGGCCTCAGTATCCCGGTCCCCGAAGTAGAGCGGATCGGCCTGGTTCCGTCCTACTTCTCTCGTGCCTTCAAGCGCTCCTCAAACTTCAGCACCTTCAGAGCCGCCCTCAAGCGGGGATCCCCGGAACCACCCGTTGCCTCGCTTTGTTCGACGATTCTCTTGGCACTGGCCACAACCTGATCCAATGGGGCACCTCTCCAGCCTTTGGGCAGGTCTCTGAGCCCCAATTGCGCGGCCGTTATCGGCCCTCCTTTACTGGATCGTCTCAAGTCCTGTACCTCCTTCTCAACTGGTGGCTACCGGTCCGGTAGAATAGCACTACAGCTTTGTCTCATGATCCCGGCCACGTTCTCCGCGGGCGCCCTCGGACGACATCATCCCTTTGCGCTTGGCACCACCCTCTACGGTCTCCCAGCCCCTGGACATGGCACAAACAGGCACGGGCCAAACGAAGCCACCTCGCCTATGCCAGCCTATAGATCGTCTCAAAAGAGTCGAGCAAATCCACGTATTGCTCAAGCAGGCGAATCATTAGGAATCGCTCCCTCACCGTCTCCTTCGCCCTCTGCCCGATCCGTTCTCGCAGCTCCTCATCCGCTATCAACTGAACCATGCGCTGGGCGGCTTCTTCCACGGACGATACAAGGAACCCGTTCACTCCGTCCTCGATCTGGTATCGGATTCCTCCCACATTCCCGCCGATGACCGGCGTGCCTTTCCACATCGCCTCTGTGACGGTAAGTCCGAAGCCCTCCCGAATAGACTTCTGTAGGACTACGGCGGCTCGGCTCTGCAAGGCGTTCACCAGCGCCGTATCCTGTCGGGCCAGGATGATGATCCGTTCGTCCTGACAGCCCAGCAGCGATTGATACACTTCCTCGCCCTCTGGATCGTCTGTCGCAATGTTCCCTAGCAGGACCAGCGTGGCGTCAACCTCTCCTCTGGCCAGTTTGAACGCCTCGATAACGCCTTCCGGATCCTTCCAGCGGTCAAAGCGGGAAATCTGCACCACCAAGGGGAGATCCGTTGGTATGTCGTAGTAGTCCAGGCGTGCTTGTCTCTCCTCCTCGCTCAGGTGCCTGTTCTTGATGGAGAACGGATCGATGGCGGGCATGAAGAACACTTGCGGCGTGACAAGTTCCTGCCTGTATTCCTCGAGGGTGAGAATCACCGCATCATACTTCTCGACGAAGGGAGTGAGATATTCCCAGAGCTCTCTGTTCGGCTCGGTTAAGTCCACATGGCAACGCCATATCCAAGGCCCCTTCTTCTGATAGTGACTGATCATCGGAAGAGGTTGAGGATCATGGATGATCACCCTGTCGTGATCCAGATGATTCCTCACCGAGTTCTCCCACACGACTCCCTCGTAGATCTCCTGCTTCAGCTCGCTCAAGTTGATCCGCCCACCCTGCAGAGCATTGTGCATCTTCTTGGTCACACTGAAGAAGTCGGGAGCCCCCTGAATCACGCGCCATTCCGTCGTGATCCCCAGACCGTTCATCAACAGCGTCAACGATGACAACAGCTCAGCCACGCCCCCACCGTAGTAGGTGGAATTCACGTGAGCCACGTGAAGCTCCTTGAGCGGCTTCGCCTTCTCCCTTACCCGTTCGACAGTTTCCGCTCCGACGAACTGTTCGTAGTCTTCAATCTGGACCAGTTTCCCAGGCATCACCATCCCATTCTACATCCAGTGACGGATATCTGCTGCCAGAACTACTGATTCCACCGTGATCCTCTCCTACTCCTCAGTTTCGCCCTGATCCCGTCTCGCCGGCCCCCCACGGTCATTCGGTCATGAGCTAGGCCAACCAGTCTCGGGCTCCGCTCTTCGCACGGATGCCTTCTCAACCCCCCGTAGTCAAGGACCCAGGCTCAATTGCCAGCCTCCCCAACGTCAGTTGCTCCCTGACCTCTCGGTCTACCACCGTCTGCGGGCGGCCTTTCCTCTCGCCCTGTGGACAACTCTGGCCTTTGCCAGACGCCGCCGCTCGCTTTTGGATATGAACCACCTTCTCTTGCGAACGGCCTTGAGTACGCCACTCTTGGTCACCGCCTTGCGCCAACGCCTCAGCAGCTCTTCCTGCGACTCCCCTGGTCTCAATGTCACTCACAAAAACCAATCCTCCTGTCTTTGTGACATCTCATCTTTGCGTAAACCTCCGTCTCAACAACAGAAAGACTCGGCCCATCTTCCACCTCGCGGTCTTGCCGGGCGGGGTAGCCGAGTCGACAACACACCTCAGCGTCAAACCATGTTCACTGTCGATGGGTGCACAACCTGTACTTGCGGTTCCCTTTCAACCCGGTGCAGACTGAGGGAACCCTTCTCACCCGCCCCTGTCAAATCCTCCTGCCTTGGCTCGATACGCGTGGTGGACATCTATGGCCTTTTCTGGCCCATTAGCCGCGCCTCCTTGCACGGCGCCCACGGCAACAACCTCACTGACAAACGAATGGTCCGTGGGCCTCGCTCACCCTCCCTTGTCCCCTTTGCCCGACAGCCTTCCTGCTAGCGCCGCCTCTATCCGCTCCATAGCCTCTTCCTCCGATATTGCATCGGAAGCGGCCAGTTCCTTTGCCAGCGACTCCTTCGCTCTCTGGAGCAACCGACGATCCCCTGTGGTGGCTCGACCTTGCCTCTCGACCCATGACAGGTCCCGAACCACCCGACCAACCTCCACATAGCTGCCTTCCCTCAACCGCTGGTCGATGATGCCCCGTCTCTTTCGATAGTCCTCGGCCAGCCTTCTGGGACGCCCTGAGAAAACCTGCGACAACTCGCGACGACCCCGCTTTTCGACGGGCTTTCGCAATCCCAATTCCTCTGATTTCTCCACTGGAGTCAAGAGACGCCCCTTCCCCTTCACCAATTCTATGACATAGTATTTCGCGGTCGTGCCATCTGTCCCTCGGTTTTCGATGGAGATCAACGTACCCGCCCCGTACACAGGGTGCAAGACCTTATCGCCAATCTTGAGTTGTGTCATCTTTCCTTGCCTTTCTAGTCAATGACCTCACTATCGAATCGCTCGGCGAGGATCCTCCACCTCCCTGACACTCCCACTACCTACGCTGCAAGATCTGAGTTCCGACCGCACGGGATTGTCTTCGTGTCCCTTTCGACCACCGCCGTCCTGCAAGCCTGTGGACACCCGGTCGTCCTCTCCGTCCTTGCCTGTAGTGATCGCCGTATTCCCCTCGTCACAAGGCTGCACGCTCCGGGATGCCGACCATCCGCTCTCGCGACCACTCTTGACGGTGTCACTGCCCTCACTCATCCAAGAAAACCCTCTGCAGTTCCTCTTAGACAACTCGGATCTATGCCTGGCGTCGCAGCTCTCTGCCCCAGGGTCCGCCACAGCTGCCCCTACCATAAACATCTCTAGAAATAATGCAAATACTCGGCGTCCTCTCCGCCGTCAGCGCCTACCAGGCGGGGTAGCCGAGTCAGCAATGGCCTCCAGGCTCAAGGGTGGGCTTACAACACCAATGAACCAGGGTCGGTACTTGTGGTCCCCCGTCAAAGCTAGTAGACGTTGAGGGAGCTCCTCTCGGCTATCTCCGTCAAATCCTCCTGCCCCGGCAGAATGTACTTGATGGCTGTCTCCAGCCGTTTGTGGCCCATGAGCCTAGCCACCAGGGATAGGTCACCAGTGTCCCTCAGCATCTGCTGACCGTAAGTCTGCCGCAAGGTGTACGTGGACACGTCCTCCAAACCTGCCGCCTGAGCATAGGTATTGACCAATCTCTGCACTGAGCGCACGGATAGGGGCTCCCCCTTCCTGCTGAGAAAGAGGTGATCGTTGGTTGACCCAACGCGCTCGTCCAAGTAGGCGCCCAAGGCTTTGCGAGCCGAGCTGTTAAGGGGGATCTCCCGACCTTGAGAAGCCTCTTGCCCACGGACCCTCAGAACACGCTTGTCCTCGAACAGCGAGATATCACACAGCTTGAGCTTGGTCAGCTCCCCCACGCGGATCCCTGTCTGGAGCATGAGCTGCACTATCGCATAGTCTCTCTTCATGAGACGAGGAGCCCCTCGTCGCACAGCATCGAGAAGGCGCTCTACCTCCGACCTATCAAGCCCTCGTGGCCCTTCCGACGGCGGCTGTGGCAGCAACTTGATCCCCAAGGAGGCATCTTCATCCACCAACCCCGTGTGCACGGCAAATCTGAAGAACTTCCGAATAGCTTGCAGGCGCCGATTTACAGTGGCGGGAGTATGGGCTTTCGCTATCACAAGCTGCAGGCAGTAGCGGCGAATCTCCTGACTTGTGCCTGCCAGCAGGGAGGTCCTTCCCTCTCCGGCGAGCCAGGAGGCAAACTGCTTGATATCACCGAGATAGCCCGTGATAGTCACTTGCGACAAGCCCGAGTCCACCAAGTACTTCTCATATGCCGCTAGAGTGTCCTGCAACTCGGTTTCACTCGTCGACATGCCGCTTCCTCGACGCTACTATCCTTGCATTGAGAGGCCAATTATGACAGATAATGCCACCTTATACGTAATAATTATACCCGATGATTTCTCGTGTGTCAAGGCCGAGCCGCCCTCGGCATGCATTCTAGAGCTGGAGCATAGCCCCTCAGGGCGAAATGACCGACGGCTTGGTGTCCGTACGCAGCGGGTGCAAGGTGGGTCAGGGCCGATCCATGGACCGTCAAACTGGCTTGAGCTGAGCCGCCACTAGGGAATCGAATGGGCCCTGCCCCGAGGATCCTCTGACAGTGGCCCGCGGGTTCTCAGGGCAATGAAGGGACCTTCTCGTCCGAGCCAGTCCTAGCGGCGCAGATGCACCGTCTGCTGCTCCATCAAGATGTCCGGGACATCCCACCCCTTCTGATCCATCAACTCGATGAAAGCTCGGCGGAACAGAAGTGTGACCTCCACCATGGCACCACCCTCACGCGGCGCGGCGAAGGTGTAGGTGCTGGTGTCGGTGGCCAAGGCGGCCAAGCGATTGTCGCTCAGCACGCGCGTCGGGTTCCAGTATGCCGCTGACGGCGAGATCTCAGTCCACAGCTCCTCCAGCACCTTGGCGAAGGCTTTGCCGGGCAGCCCAGCGTAGTATCCTTCGTTTGGATCGCCGGTCCCGCCCCACTCGGGCACCCTCGGCCCTTCGAGTTGCGTCAACTGGTTGCCACCGGCATCGGTGGCCTGTACCAGCAGGATGAGGTGTCGCAGGGGGCTATCCGTGGGGACGTGGTGACCGGTCTGGTCGTTGGTGATCTCCACCTCCACGACAACGGTATCGCCCTCAAGCTGGGCGGTGGCGGTCATGGTGACCGCGTTTTGCAGCAACTTCTCGTCCATTGCGCCTGGCTGGGTGTGACCGTGGATGGTCAGCGGGTCGCGCTCGATACCGCCGGCGTGCGGCGCCACGTTGGTCATCGGCTCCCCGTCCAGAACAGCCGGTGAGGGCATGTGACAGTTCTGGCAGGTCTGGCCGGTGTCGGGGTCGCTGTAGGGACTTTCCACCCACTCACCGAACGAATTGTAGATTACAGTGTCCCAGAACACCCCAATGTGGCACGGCGCGCAGAACTGGCTAGTCCTGAGCAGAGGGAGATAGGTGTCTTCCTCGGGCACGTTGTCGTCGTCGAACGTGCCGAAGAAGAGTTGGTAGCGATCCGGATCTTCGGGAAAAGGCCGTCGGACATACATTGACAGGACGCCGGGCATGTTCGGGAAGGGCATCCCAGTATCCGGGTTCACGTGGACATCGGCCACCTTGTGGCAGAAGTCGCAGTGCACGCCAAAGGTATCCGCACCGGCGACCGCAGTCGGGTCGGTGCCATAGGCGGCATCAACAGCGGCCCCCGGCGTATGGCACGCCGCACAGTTGCCTGCCGTGTCAGGAAAGTCCAGCTTGTAGCCAGGGCCGTAGTACGGTTGGTCGGGGTCCGGCCGCAAAGGAAAGGAGCCATAGTCGCGGCTGTAGCCGCGGCGAGTAGGCGGGCTCTGATTGCCAGCCATGTCGGTGCCATTGTACATGGTCAGGAAGCGAGGGTTGTTGGCAGATCCGGCGTGGGCGTTCTCCAGCCAGATTTCGGTCACCCCTGGCTTGCAACTAGCGCACGAGTCGTCGCCAGTCGGGGGTATCCACATGTAGTCGGGGTTGTCGTTGGTCTGATAGTGACGCAGAGTCAGAGCGATGTCACTGGCGGGAGGTACCACCCCCTGGACTTTGGCGCAGTAGTAGGTGTGCTTCCAGGCGCTGATGGTCACGGCGATGCCTTCGCTCAAACCCGCCAAGGTGAAGGTACCGTCAGCGGCGGTCTTTGTACTGTTTTCTGTAGCTTGCAAGCGCACGGTAGCGCCAGCCACCGGGCCGTCATCGTCGAGCACCACGCCCGACACCGTGTCCGAAGGCAGAGGAGACTGAACGGCCGGTGGGAAGGCTGCGGGGCTGGGCACAGGAGTGCTACAAGCAGCCCAAGTCAGCATGCCCAAACAGACCAGCGCCGATCGAGCAACCAGCCTCTTGATCTTCACAGGCTCATTTCCTGCGACGCGAGACCCAGACTAAGCCCAGCAGCGCCACGGGCAGAGCGGCCGCCCCAGGGCAGATGCCACCTCCTCCACAGAGAACGGGAACCACCTCGGGCGGCGCGGTCGGTTGGGCCTCCGATGGGGTGCCGACGGGTAGAACGGGACCAACGCGCACGGTTGGCGACGCCTCCAATGCTGGCTGCGACGGCTGGGCGTCCAGATCCAGGCGGAAGACGCCCGCGCCGTTGCTGGCGACGTATAGGTGTTGGCCATCCGAGGATATTGACAGTCCCATCACGGCGCGAGTGGTCAGACCGGTGTTGATCTGGATCCAGGTCAGTCCGGCGTCAACAGAGCGATACATTCCGCTGGTCAGGTCGCTGGCATAAACCACATCTGGATTCGTGGGATCAAAGACGATGTCATAGACTGTAGCATTGGGCTCCAGCCCGGCAGCTACGTGTTGCCATGTCCCACCAGCATCGGTGCTTAGATGGAGCCCCTGCGCCTCGACACCTGCCAATACAAAACGCGAGTCAGCCGGGCTCACGGCTACACTACGAACTGGCTGCTGCTCGGGCAGACGCGCCACCCTCGTCCAATGCAGCCCTCCATCGGTCGCTTTGAGCAACCCAATCCGGCTGGCAGCATACACGATCTGAGGATCGGTGGGATCTACTGCCAGGTCGAAAATGATCGCGTCTGTGAGTTCTTCCGGCGTGATGTTCTCCCAGGTTGTTCCTCCATCATGGGAAGCGGCCAATCCTCCGCCAGCGGCAAATATCTCCCCAACCGCTGGACTTATCATGGTCAGATGATGTCCCGCTCCCGCGTAAACAGTGGTTGGATCCGAAGGTGCGAACACGAGCGCGCTCACCGTCGGACCGAAGGGAGGCGGCACAATTCGAGTCTGCCATCTTGATTCCTCCTCGGTCCATTCAAGAATACCATCTCCGCCGACCAACACGTGGTTGACTCGAGAAGCGTCGAGAGCGACTGCCAGCCATTCTCCCGGTGCCACAGCTTTGTCTTCCCCAGGGTTACGAAGGCCGTGCCAGGAGGTTCCCCCGTCATCGCTGTACCAGCCGCCACTGCGGCCGGCCGCGTAGACCTTCGCGGGATCGAAGGGATCTACTCCAACATGGATGACCTGTGCACCCGTGTAGCCTTGGCTGGCGTTTCGCCAGGTCCGGCCCCCATCCTCGCTCAGGAAGTTCCCGCCGCTGTAGTTGTTGGCGAAGACACGGTTGGCATCACGCGGATCACATTGCATGTCGATCGGCCAACCAGCACGCACACCCGGTGGCCCCCAACCACCCTCACCTCCGGCAACCAATTCCCACGTCTGGCCAGCATCCCCGCTGCGATAAACAGCCATCTCGCTTCCCGCGTAGGCGATGTTGGGATCGGAGGGGCACAGCTCGACAGAGCTATAGGCCTGAAGGAGAAGGTCTGGTGGCGAGGCCAAGACCTGGGTCCAATGCTCACCTCCATCTGTCGTGCGATAGATGCCTGCTGAGATTCTTCCCTCCGCGAAGAGACGTTCGTAGTGAACCTCAGGGACGACGTGGCCGGCTGCAGCCAGCAGGATGTCAGGGTTTTCCGGGTGCATGAACAAGCTACCGATGTAAAGCATCCCGAGGCCATTCTCTTCGTTGAGGATCCTCCACGTCTGCCCTCCATCGGTGGACTTTAGGAGCCCCAACCCGCCGAACGGATCGGTCTCCAAGTCCTCCTGACCCACCGCGCCACGGTCAAAGATACCTGTGGAGACGTAGAGCACATCTGGGTCCCGTGGGTCTATCCACAGGTAGCGGGCGAGGCTGGAGGGCATTCCACCGTCCCAGATCACCTCCCAGGATTCGCCGCCGTTCGTCGTCTTGTGGACAACGCCGCCCCGAGGATCGAAGACTTGATCACCCCAGCCAAACTTGGTGGTCTCAGCCATCGCATAAACGATGTCTGAGGTTCGCGGATCAATGGTGAAACCACGGAACGTGAGGCCGTCGTACTCGATGGTCACACCCTCGTCCTTCTCCACCCACGTGCGCCCTCCATCGGTCGATTTGTAAATATGGCCTGTCAAATCTGTACCGGCCCAAACGATCTGTGGGTTGTGTGGGTCCACCGTCAAGCAGAAGATCGGGAGGGCATCTCCGGTGGGCCCGGCCTGGCCCGGAATGCCTGTGTTGCTCGGCTGCCAGGTCAGGCCGTTGTCGGTGCTGACATGCACGCCGGCAAAGTTATCGGTGACGTACCAGATGTTGGGATCGTCGAAGTTGTACCGGATGTCGTAGCCTAGGCCTCCGGGCGGACCGCCCGTGCGGACCCAAGTAAACTCACCGGGTGAAATCACTCCCGGTGTCGGCAACGCTTCGATCGCGGGTGAGGCCTCGGGCGCCGGGGTCGCTTCAGGCATAGGAGTGGCTTCAACCGGAGGTGGGGCCTCAGCGGCGACGGTCAACACAAGGTCATCGAACTCGCCCGTCGCCTCGCCCTCGACCCGGAAGCCGACGCCGCCCGGCGGCAAAGGGTCGGGATCGGTGGCTCTCAACACCGGCTGGCCGTTCAGTGCCACCCGGTGCGTCTCGCCAGCTACGGTGACGCCGATCTGCAGCCATTCGCCGGAGGGAACAGAGGTTGGCGCCGCGCCCAATTCCCTCGGCACGCCGCCCGCTACGCGATGCAGTGCCACAAAGTCACCGCCAAGGCGGATGGCATACTCTCCCCTGTCGCTCCAACGATACTGAACCAGCAACTCTCCCTCACCGCTGTACCGAGCACGGACAGTAAGGGACAAGTCTGCCCACAAGCCGCCGTGGAAGGCGAAACCGCCGGGCTCGATGCGTAGTACTCCGTCAACAGCCTGCGCGCCAGGGGAGTGCTCCCAATCGGGTAGGGCTGGGTCGTCGAAGGTGTCTGTCAGGACCGTCTCCTGCCCGGAGGCGGGGACAGCGAGTGCGGCAACCACCAGCAACATGGCAACTAGCAGAACTGCGCGAAGTATACGGGCGTGGGTCATCGGTCTCCCCCTTCCAGACTGAGCAATGCCGCCTCCCAAACCCAACCGTGCGAAGCATCCTGAGCCGCGTGTTGAGTAACAGCCTTCGATACGGTTCTCTACTGCGCCCGTACCTACTCAGGATGCTCCGTTGCTTGGCTCCACAGACGTGGGAGTTGGCCTACGTTCTTGCGCCTTTCCCAGGAGCGTCTGCTCCGGCCGAAGAACCCGTGGAACCCTTCACAAGATGGAGCGTACGCCGCGCCAGCTTGGTCGAGTTGGCGTGTGTACAGAAACGCCTAACCACACATTCCGACCAATAAGAAGACGGCCACTAAGGACAGAGCAACAACTAACCACTTTATATAACGCGTTTTACTTCTCATAGCGCTCCTCCGTCACGCTGCCACAAACCGCCTGAAGGCCGGTTCTCGAACATGCTCTCAGCCTGTATCGGCGAACGAGTCGAAGGCCTTCCTCTTAGAATGTCCTTGCTAGAGATGGTCGTTACCACCTCCCCGAGTAGGGTCGCACCAATCTCAGAAGCCCCAGTCCTTTCCGGGGTATGTAGGCTCTTGCGCGCACGAATTTGGAAAGACCGTCAGCGTGTAATGCAGCGCGGAACTGCCGTCCTCCGATGAATCTCGCTCACTAAACTGCTTCCCGCATCCCAGTACCGACTGAGCGTGTTGAAGCGAAGAGAAAGTATGATCAAGGCGATAGTCGGCGATCTTGTCATCGGGATCCCAGATACCGTCGGAGTCACGCAAATAGACCGTAATATCGAAAGTGAAGTTCGTGCTCCCCTTGTCGAAGGGGAGGATTAGCACGTCGGGAACATCTTCATCTAAGAACCCCGAGGTACATATATCCGCAAACGTATACCAGATGCCGCATTTCACGTCACGGGTATGCCGTTGGAGACCGCATGGTTTGGTAGACCGCTGCCCCGCCATAAACAGATTGATATGGCCGTAGGACTCGCATGTGGAACACTCGCCGCAGAACCAGCCATCACAGGTATACAGCCAGTAGATTCTGTCGAACTTGACCTGGACGTATGCCCGGGACTTCGGCAGATCGTAGGCCAGCTCCTGGCTCAGGGGGGACTGCGCTTCTCCGGCATCGGCAGCGACCTGCCATCGAATCCGCTGGTCGTAGAGGGCAGGCAGTGTCACAGTGGCCTCTCTCACGTTGGCACCATAAACTGATTTGTATTGGGTGCCGTTCAGGAAGATCGTGAACCCGGTGAGTTGCTGGGATCCTGTCCAATCCCAATGAAGCCGCCGGTTCATGAACCACTGCTCCCATTGCTTCGGATAGTGCGATCTAATGGGTTCCGAGCCCACCTTCTCCTCTCTCAGGTTGTAGGGCGCCGGCATTGTGGAGTCCCGATAGCTATAGGTCACCGCGGTCTCCCTGCCGCCCAGCGCCTGCACGGACACACCGATCTCGTAAGCGTCACCAGGCAGCGGCCGTCTGGTCCCATCCCAGGTCTCGCGAGCGTAGGCGCCGCTGAAGGTGCCGAGGTCGCTTAGTCTCTGTCCCGCCCATCCCCAGCACTCACCGGTCATCTCCAAGGAGTCATCCCCCGGAATCGGCAGAGCGAACTTGCGGCTTGTGGCTGCCCAGGAAGCGATGTTCCCCTGCCCCCCACTCACTTGTACGAACTCCGAATCGTCCGCCGGCATCCGTACTTCGGGCGTGTTCTCAAAGGAGACGTAGCAATAGGCTCTGTCATAAGCTCCCCCCATGGTCATGTCCAGCACTTCAACCTGCAAGCGGTCAGGTGCAGCGGTCGGGCAAGATGTATCAACTTCCACCCAGACGATGTTGCTGGGCTGCTTGCCGCCCAGGCTAACCGCCTCCACCCAGAAACTCAAGCCGCCGGTCTGGGGCGCTGGAAACTCCACCCAGGCTGGACCGCCGCCCGCCGGCTGGAGCGAAGCGATGAGCCGCTTCGATCCGCCCATGGGGGCCATCCAGACATCGTAGCGGATTTCGTTCGTGGCGTTGTCGGTCCAGCGCAGGCGTACCATGCAGTCTTCCACGCTGCCTTGCAGGCCGGTGGGCGCAGCAGGCGGGAAGAACGGAGGGAGCAAGACCCCGACCAGCGCGGGATCAACTATGATAGGCAGCGGAACGGTGCCCGTGATGTTGGGCGAGGGCACGATGGGCTGAAGGGGGGGGACGCCTGGCTTAGGCACCGGACTGCTACCGGGCGGCACGGGAGGAGCCGAAGGGCCAACGGAAGGTGGTGTGGCTTCTTCACCCTCTTCTGTTTCGGGCCACGCTGGGACGGTCACGGTAGTGCCTGGTGGAAGCTCCTCAGCACCCAGATCGGGATTCAACTCCTGCAGAGCCCCGGGGTCGATCTCGTGTGAATCGGCGACGTCTTCCAGCGTCTCCCCGTCTCCCACAGTGACCTCCACGAAAGGCTCACCAGGGGGGGATAGGGCCTCGCCAACGATGGCCAACGGCATGCTCTGGCCGATGATGTCCGCCGTGTTAACGGCCCGCACAAAGAGCAAATTGGAGCCTTCGGGCACGACCAACTCAAAGCTGGCATCGAAGGCCGAAGTGCCATCGGGGAGGTCGCTCTCCAGTGTCTCCACCAGTTCATCGGACACCCACAATTCGACCGTCGTGATCGGAGTGCGGCCCACGGCTGTGGCAGCGACGAGCAGTCCGCTCCCTGTGGGTGCCGAAACGCCCGAGGCCGGCTCGGTTATGTAGACCGTTGGTGCCTCAAACTCGGCGCGAGCCTGGTCCAACTGGCGTGTGTATAGGAACGCCAGTGGGCACAGCACAACGAGTGCCAACACGACCAGCGACACCACTGCGACTATCGCCCACTTGATGCAGCCTCTTCTCTTCTTCATGGCCATCCTCTCTGACTGGAGTTAGGAATGACTTGTGGCAAGAGTAGGGTTTTCCAGGCGTACCATCGGATTCCACTACGGGAACGACTCGGAGTAGGAGTTATTGCCGAGATTGGGATCGTTGAAGCCCACCTGTACGCTGCATGTCACGTCGTACCGGTAGCTCGGATCAACCGAGATGTCCGTGTTGAACGCCTGCGTCTGACCCGGGCTCAGGTTGGAGATGGAGATAGGCATGGACCCCGTTGCGCCTGAGTCAACTTGGGTGCCTTCGATCGGGTCGCTTACGACCCACTGGCACGATAATTGAACGGTCACGTTGGTAAGAGTGCCCGGGCCGTGGTTGGTTATGTCGCCCAAAACCGGCCCGACTGGCGTTTGCGGACGCAAGTCGGTAATAGCCAGGTCTGCCCCAGAGGGCGGCGGGGGGGCCTGACTCACGGTGACGGTCACTTGTTGCTGGGCCGTGCCGCCACAGCCCGTGGCGATCATGGTGTACGTTGTTGTGGTCGCAGGCTGGACGACGCGCGAGCCAGGCGATCCCACTTCGCCAAGGCCAGGATTCATGACTACTGAGCGCACCAACACGTCGCTATTTCCGTTCGTTACCCGACCCCAGCTAAGCGTGCTCGACTGCCCAGCGGTGATCGTGCTCGGGTTGGCGGTAAACGAGGAGATCACCGGCGGGCCTGGACATCCGGGCGGCGGTGTTGGCTCTGGCTCCGCCTCGACGCGGAGCGTTACCGTCCTCACTTGGGGACCGTCAGGTGTTTCCACCAGCAGTTCGTAGGTGGTGGTCTGCGAAGGGCATTCCTCGCGCTCGTCAAGGTGCGGGGCCTCCTGGCCATCAATGAGCACCCGCCACTCCTCAGGAGCGCCCACTTCCCAGAACAACATCGCGCATCCGCCAGCGGGGATCACATCCGGGTCTACTGCGAAGAAGATCGCCAACTCCATCTCAGGGGCCGGCTTGACATGGAGCGTTGCCGTCCGCGTGTGGCCCGTCTCGGGAACAAGCAGTTCGTAGGTTCTGGTCGTCTCTGGGCACACCTCCCTCTCGCCTTCAGATGGGACCCCTTCTCCATCAAGGAGCGCGTCTACGGGAGGATACACCTGCCAATGCAGCATCGCGCACCCACCGACGGGAATCGCTTCAGGTTCCACGAAGAAGAGCATCTCGCTCTCGTCTGGCGCAGGGGGTGCCGTTGCCGAAGGCGTTGGCAACAGGCCGACCGTCACCACCGAGGTGGCGTCGGAGCCGACGTTGCCCTGGCTATCGGTGGCCCTGGCGCGTACAGTGTAGTGGCCGGGTTCCGTGGGGTTCCATTCCACCATAGCATCCGCCAGGCGGCCGCCATCGGCGGAGGCTGTAGTCAAGGAAGTTTCGTCAATGAAGAACTCAATACTGGCCACGCCGTCGGCATCGGAGGCATGAGCTTGAACCGTCACCGGCTCTAGGGGAAGCGTGGCGCCGTCGAGGGGTTGATCCAGCCAGGTCATCGGACCCTGCCCCTGCGCGGCACAGGCGGCCAGCACGAGCACCATCACGAGCACCACGATACGACAAATGAGCGACCATCTCATGTCCTTCCTCCTTCTCCTCCGGTGACACATTGGTCACTTGCCATACGAGTAGTCTGCTGCCGCTGCGCTGAGCACAGGATCCCATAACCACGGGGATAGTCAAGAAGTAAACCACATTGCTTCGCAGATCGCAACCTGAAACGGGAGGTGGCAGTGCCAGGCATCGCCAAGGTCAGCCTGTGAGCTCCAAAACAACCACAACGCGACGGCCACGGGCGTGGCGCCAGCCCGTGCTATGAGTGACAATCTACAAAGGCCAAACAATGTGTTGGCCCGGAGACGACACCAATGAGCTGGATTCCCATGAAAGGGAGTGTCATCAGCAGCGGAACCACCTCGCAGGGCTGCTGAGAGGGCTCTGGGAGAGGGGAGAGGAAAGCGGCGAGACGTGAGGCGCGGTGCACAGGGTCACCGTCCTGAGTCCCCTGAACCGAGTATCCTGACGCATGTCGTGGACTGTGTCTTGAGTAGGCCCAGGGCAGTCTCAAGCGCTGCGAGAAGCATTTCCAGGCCTCGTGTACTCATGAAACGAAGCCGTACGAACGCAGAGACGCTCATCCGAGCGGCTCTCAACGATGTCGGCTCCCGGTGCGGGTGCTCAGCCGAGGAGTCCTGCCACCCCAGTGACAGTGAGGCCCAGAAGGCCCAGCACTATCCTGCTTGCGACCATGATCGCAGCGAACACCAGCCAACCTATGACCACGGTGACGATGGTCTGAAGCCATTCCAGGTCCAGCGCTTCCTTCGCCGCCACGATCCACGCGATCAGTCCCAATAGCCAGGCAACAAAGACCGCAGGAGCCGTCAAGCATGATAGGGCGGGTGACAGAGCACCCACTACGCCGATGACTCCCACAACCTGCCACACATAGGCCAGGCCCAGAGTCCGAACCATTTCGTCGAAGGTCACATCGGCGTTGAAGGCTGCACGCCCCACCAAGCTGACAACGAAGGCAGCCAGTGCGAAAGCGATGACGGCAGTGACGGTGCCCACGACGGCGCCAGTCAGCCATGTGGTCAGGTCTGCGGATGCGGCTGCCCCAAGCTGGCTCAGGAATGCGACCACTATCACAAGGATCCACGCTGTGGTAGAGAATGCGGTATCTCTTTCAACCTCAGCGTAGACTCCCTTGCGGAACGTGAACGCGCCGATGATACGATCCATTAACATGTTTCTACCTCCTTCGGTGGAACATCTGATGAGCATGAATGAACCCAAACGTCTTTCATCGCGCTACCAGAACGTCGTACCGCCCCCCTTTCCGCGAAGAGCCGTAGCATTTCGGATCTTTTCATACCACAGTATATAACACCCACCACGCCGGTCGGATTCGCACCCCACCCGAACCCGCGGGGCCTAGGGCAAGCCTGCAAGCAGCGCTGAGAATTGAGGCACGGCGTCGGATAGCCAGTAGTGAATACTCCTGCCCCGCCGTGAATCTGCCACTGTGACAGATTCTCGGCAACGGTGAGAAAGAACGCCACTAAGCCTAGGAATGACGGCGCGCCGCACCCTCACATCATGCCACAAACAGCCGCACCCAGCAACACCTATGTGGGTGGCTTGGCGGGCATCAACCAGTGGTGCCCCGATACTGAGAGATCGCATCCTCCAAAACCGCCTCAGCCAACACGGAGCAATGCAGTTTGCCCTCGGGGAGCCCGCCCAAAGCGTCGGATACGTCCTCGTTCTTGACCGCCAGTGCTTCGGCAAGCGGCTTCCCCATGATCAGCTCCGTGAGCGCGCTGGCGGCGGCTATGGCCGTCGGACAGCCGAACACCTTGATCTTGGCATCGACAATCGTGTCCTCTTCGATCGTCAAATAGAGGCGGATGGTGTCGCCATCTGCAGGATTCCCTGCCTCACCTACCGCGCTCGCATCCTCGATGGATCCCACATTGCGAGGGTTTTGAAAGTGATCCATCACCTTCTCATTATGCATGCCTTCGTTGCCTCCGCTGTCGGTCAGCCAAACTCACTTGTCGGCGGAATTAATGAACGATTCCACCCAAGATTATGGCTCAACAAGCTCAAACGCACAACTTCCGTTCGACAGTGACATGGCCCATTCGTTGCTCGATCAGCCCTGTTCTCCAGAGGCGAACGACCGGAAATCCCGCCCGATACACATGCCTCTGGAATTGTCCTGAATGCGAGCAAAGGAGGCTCATAAACCACCCTGCCTATCATGCGGTTCTCAGGCGCAGTAGCGTCAGCTCAGGCCGGCAGTTGAAGCGCACCGGAGGGGCGATGAGGCCTATGCCCCGGTTGACATAGACCAGCGTGGTCGGCCCCTGGACGAGTCCGCTGGCGTACTTCTCCCCGAAGCAGGAGGGCACCACTGGCCTCCCGAGGAAGGGCAGATTGACCTGCCCGCCGTGCGTATGGCCGCTTAGCGCCAGGTCAATCCTCGCTTGCGGAAGCATCTCCGTGAAGTCAGGGTTGTGCACCAGGAGCACCCGGGGCTCATCAGCGGGTATCTCCTCCAGCAAAGTGGACAGCCTGTCTCGCGTATCGCGCCACACAGCATGAAAGTCGCTGAAAGAGCCGCCGAAGAAGCCAGCCGTGAAGCCAGTGTCCTCCACGCCCAACAGCCAGAGGCGGGTATTCCCAATATACAGAGCACGCGCCTCGTCCCGCAGCACCCTGATGCCTACGCCCCCAATGTTGGCTGCCACCTGGTCAGGTTCGGTCCAGGAGTCGTGATTTCCCAAGACAGCGAAGACCCCGCACCGCGCTTCAAGCGAGGCGAGTTCGCGCGCGCAGACGCGGCTATAGCTTGCTGAGCCGTATACAAAGTCGCCGGTCAAGACGATGAGCTCAGCCCCCAGGTCGTTGGCAATCTTCACGCTGCGGTGCACATCTTCCGCACTGACGTATCGTCCCACGTGGAAGTCGCCAAACTGGGCGATCGTGAAGCCCTCCAGCGCCTCCGGCAGGCCCGGCAAGCTGACGTCAACCTTGGTGACGTCTATCCAGTTCGGCTCCACCTGGGTGATGTACGCCGGCCCCAAGAGACATGCCGCCGCGCCTCCCAGGAGGGCCCCGCAGCCCAGTTGGAGGAACTGGCGCCGTGAGAGTTGGGGAACCTTGCTGAGATCTTCGGACATGTTCGCAGCAACAATCTGGTTGTGAGGCTCTGACCTACTGGTGATGGGGTTAGATTATACTGCCAAATGGCGCGCAGCGCAGGCTCTGTCGAAGAGCGAGAGATGATTCAAGTCGTTGTATCCTTATTGTTGGTGTCGCATCTCGTCAATGTACTGGTGGGCCTTGATTCTCAACCCGTCATCGGCTGACAAAAGGCGCAAGTAGGACTCGAAGTCGCTGATGGCCTGGTCGTATTTGCTCAGTTCACGGTGGGCAACCCCCCGCCGAAGTAGGCCTCAGCGCTCCACGAATGAGCGGCAAGACGCCTTCAATCGAAGTCAGTCTCGCCCTTCCGTCCCCCACGGTGTTAGGCTACCCCGCCAGTGTAATAGGGGGCGCGATAGTTCGGGCTGATTCCCAGCGCCGGGGTACAGTCGCCCCTCACAACCATCCTCAGGGGGAATGAGGTTCGTGAGTGGGGAGTTGCGACTACAGACATCCCGACCCTGTCTGCGCGCGAGCTTGTGTCGTCAGCGTCGGTGCGCCGCATCGAGGGCGAACTCAAGCACCGATGGATAGTCAAGCCTGTTACAGACCTCCAGCAGTGCATCTATGCCATCGAATGAGAAGTGCTTCATCAGGAGTTGACGCTTCACCTCGTCAGTGACTCTAGCATAGTAGATCGCCCAGATGATTGCGGTGTTGTCAGTTTCGCCAACAAATGGAGGAATATCGTCAGAGATGAGGAGACCGATCACTTGGGACCTCCTGTCACGGAACTCCCCTGCTTCCCAGACCTTCGCCGCCCAATCTGTGATCAGAGGATGCCGGCATGGATGCAGCAACAGTCGATCTACTACGTGCTTGGACTTCTTGTAGTTGGAGATTAGCCAGCGTATCTTGTCATCATCAAGGACCTGATCTTTCACAAACCAGCTGACGCACCACCTCACGTCCGCGTTTCGGTGAAAAATGAAGGCCCTGTAAAGAAAGAACAGCCTGTCAAGGGTCCGGCATCCGAGCTGCAATTCCGACGGTCTTCTCTTCACGATATCTCTGATCACCCTAAGACAGTCGAGCGTCCTGAACCTCTCGCCGTCTTGGACGGCCTCAATAATCACGTCCAGGAGGTACTTCAGCGCGAATTCGTCGCAGGCAAACTCCCTCACGAACCGCCGATTGTCAAAGAGATCGCGGGCTGTGCGCACGTGGTTTGGCAGGAACCGCTCAGGATAGAATCTCATCAAGTGCTTCTCAAGCAGTTCTGGAACGTCTGAATCCTGCGCCATCCACGCCCTCCCTTCGTTTACCCTTGCTCATACACAGCCGACGCTGTGTCAAGCGGCACCGATGGCCGCTTTCGGCCAGCATCAGCCGTTCAGGGGCTTCTCACGTCGACGCGACGTCGCGCACTGCTCACCACAGATCATTCGAGATCTCCTGGGCGGATGCGCTCATGTTGGCTGGTCGTCTTACGGTTCTAGTTCGTGCGGTCATCGGTGGGCCCTGACACACATCCTGGGAAAAGGTGTCGCACGCGGCCGGGTATCGCGCGGCGGCGGCGGCATGGTGCCGCCGGGGGGGCTGTAGAGTAATGCTCAGGCACAGTGGCAATCTGACCCTGTCGATCCCGTTTCGTCCATTGCATCATCTCGGTTTGTGCCACAGCACCCGCGCGGACAACCCCGGCGCGCAAATCGTGGCTGTATGACGCAGGGGATCCCGTTGCTGGTCCTTGGGGGCCCACCCTGCCCGTCCTTCCGTCACATCCACCTGCTCACCGCGTCACCAGAGCTAGCGCCCGGCCACTTGCACTTGGGCTTCGCACATTGAGCCCTATCGCGTTGTCGGGGCCTTGTCTTCGCGGTGCTGCGGCTCATAGAACCAGAAGTTGATCGGGTTGCTTGGGTCGGGCGTCCACAAGCCACGTTTGCTCTTGAGACTGACCCCAAGCTTGTGCTGTTTGCACCCCCGGTCGAAATGGCCAAGGACAGCGCATCGCTCTTGATCGGAATTGCTTAGCCTGGGCGGCTCTGCATCAGGCAACAGTGGGGCTTGTCCGTAGCGGCACTGCTCCCACCAGCAGTACGTCCGGAACTTGTGCCGTGAGAATGTACTCAGGCCCGCAAACAAATCTGCTAGCTGACAGACAGGCAACTCTCGAGAATCTACCTCTTGGACGTGCACCACACGGAAGTCTTGGTTCAGGCGGAGGCGGAAGAGCCCAGCCTCCTGGCGCGTGACCTGTGCGGACAGACCTGCCCCGTCCACATAGTCGCGCACGGTCTCCCAGTCCATGGCAGAGTTCTCATCAGGGCGAAAAGCCCAGCTGGTGCTGCCGCTCCATCGTTGTAGTGCGTTCTTCAGTAGATGGTAGTACATGCGCTGAAGGTTGCCGATATCGTCGCGCCCCTTGATCCTATGGCGGCTATCCTGGGTGTCCCACGTAAGAACGTCGAGGCGTAGACCCCCACACAGAGCCTGTTCGATGGTGAGATCCACCATCCGCAATGCGGCGAAGCGCTCCCTTGCCTGGCGCAGGTTCTGGAACTTGAACTCCCTGAGACCCGATTCGACCAAGAGCGTGCGCAGCGTGTCAGTGACGCACGCGTCCACTGACATCGGCAAGCTCACCACGCCAATGCTTCGATAGCGCCCAATGTTGTACAGCGACTCATCGCCATATGCCACATGTGTAGTGCCCATCATCGCAGTACATTGTGCCACTTCTGAAGAAAATAATACCACTTTTTGCAAACAGGAGCAATCCTGTTCAACAGAATGACGAAGCATTCACCCGTCCTGACCGCGGGTTCGGACGAACCTAGTGCCGCCATCTCCGCTGCCACAGCGGCGCTTACCCGAACTCCCCTCCGGCGTCATCTCGGAGCCAGTCAAGCCATGTCCAGCGCAGCCCTCCATCAGCGATCTGCTCTTCCCGAGCTTCCGGGCCGCTTGCCCTCTCCCAGCAACAGTGGCACAATCCTCTCAAATCGCCAAGGAAGGAGGATGAGCCAGTGAAGAGGTCTTCTAGTATTGCCATCGGAGTCATCCTTTTGACAGCTCTCTTCAGCGCAGCATGCGGGAATGCCGCTCTGCAGCCAGCCATGACGCCGATGCTACCATCACCTACAACGGCCCCGACAGCGACACCGCTTCCGACATCTACCCCGATATCTCCCACCCCGACGCCAGAGATCATGGAGCCCAACTACACCGAGCCCGCCTGGGGTCTCTCACTCTGGTATCCCACGCATTGGATCTCTGACGTGCAGGCAGAAGGGTTGATTTTCGCCACCTCGGCGGAATTGATAGAAGGAAGTGAATTCTCAGCAGGAGCGGCCATGGGCGTCCTTAGTGCGGAACTGCAAACGGGCCAAACAGTCGACGAGTTCTTGCAGATGATGCTGGAGGAACTCTACTTCGAGGACATGGCGACCAGCGACCAACAAGCTCGCACTATAGGTGGGCAGCCTGGGCTAGTCGTTACCCTCGAGGGGACGCCAGAACGTGGAGAATACCCACTGAGAGGATTCATGGCCGTCGCTCAACGAGGCGGCTGGGGATACCTATTCTTGGGTGTCTCAGCCGCCCACGAGTGGTCAGAGTATGGGTCAACCCTCGAAGAGATGCTCCGCAGCGTGCGGTTCGAGGAGATCGAGCACTTCTACGCCAGCAGCGAAATGGGCCTGACCACGTGGTACCCACAGGATTGGATGTACGAGGAGGATCACGACCAAGTCATCTTCGCCAGTTCCGAGGATCTGCTGAGGTCCGGGAATCTAGAAAAGGGTGCCGCAATGCTGGTCTCAACCTCCTCGCTGCGAGAAGCGTCACTCGAAGAGTGGTTTGAGGATCAGGCTACTGAGCTCGACTTCGAGAGTGGTGGTCCTACGAGCAAGGTCAAACCCCGCACGGTCGGAGGACAGACCGGGCTGACCTTCCGCTTAGAGGGGATTCCCACCGGCAGCGAAACCCTGGTGAAGGGGTTCATGGCAGCGACTGAGTTCGAGGACTGGGGATACTTCTTCCTCGGCGTCTCCGTTGCCGAGGAGTGGGCCGAGTGCGGTCCAATGCTGGAAGAGATGTTGGATAGCGTCCAGTTCATGGAGTAGTTGCGCGTGAAGTAGCGTCATCACTTCCAACGACTGGATCAGACGATGAACATATGTAGGCTCACGGCATGCCGTGAGCCTAAGACCCAGGAAGCTTGTCTAGAGAACACCTCCACGCCTAGAACACAAGACCTGCCACGAATAACCAGTAGTAGATCAAGTACACGCCGGCCCCGACCAAGAACATCGCACTCAACCGGTGAACGTAGGGAGTCAGGGCCCGCAACCACCTAGCCATCGCCCGTCTGGCCAAGGCCGCTCCGATGGTCACGACGAAGATGACTACGCCCATCCCGAGCGCATAACCGATGAATTGCCCTAGGGAGGAGAGTAGGTCCTCGCCGACCAGGGCACCTCCCGCCACCGCCAGGAAAATCGGAAGGGTGCAGCTCAGCGAGGCCACAGCGTAGACGATGCCAAACACGAAACCGTTGCCGAGGCTCCGCTGCGGGTCGACCGAGACCTGCTTGCCAGGTACGAAGCCCAAGGTCCGGCGCGTCACCAAGAGCCACACGCCCACCCCAATCATTGCAGCGCCCAACAGCAGCCCGCCATACGGAAAAGACGAAATGAGCCATTGGCCTCCAGCGGTGATGATAGCCCCCGCCGCCGCAAAGATCACTATGAAGCCCAAGGTCACAACGACAGCGACGAGCAAGCCCCACAGCGCTCGGCGACTGGACGAGGCCCTCGGCCCCTCACTTCTTACTTGATAAAAGGCATAGGAACTCAGCATCATGATCCCGCAGGGGTTCACACTGGCCACCATTCCTGCGGCGAAGGCGTACCCCACCGGGAGCAGGAGGGCCAGATTGGCCACCGCGGTCTCTATACCGCCCTGAAAACTGATCAATAGCAGCAGTAGGCCCACGACCAAAAGCGCCGGGATTCCGAACGTAGCCGCCAGAACCAGCCGGCTGCCCTTCATTTTCCCGGTCTCATCCTCCGAGGGCCACACTGCCTTGGTAGAGATTATGTCCCTCATTCTAACTCACTCCTCTCTAGCGGGTGGTGCGAAACGAAGCTTCAAGCAACGCGTCAATGAATCCGCTCAACTGACCTTCGGTGAAGATCCCGTGCCTCCGCCGGACGACCTCTCCATCGGGCGTGATGAACAACGTGGT
>NJBK01000073.1 GCA_005223035.1 Chloroflexi bacterium B3_Chlor | reverse complement strand
GGTGGCGACTACCTGCTAGTATTCGGCCGTATCCACCACGACAAAGGCGTGCGCGAGGCGATTGAGGTAGCGCGGCGTGCGGATCTGCCGTTGGTGGTGGCAGGCATCATTCAAGATGAAGCCTATTACCAGAGCCAGGTGGCTCCCTTTGTCGACGGCGAAAAGGTTCGATACATTGGCTCAGTGGGACCGGACCAGCGGGGTGAAGTACTGGGTCGAGCGCGGGCTCTGTTGCACCTGATCAACTTTGAGGAGCCCTTTGGGCTCAGCCCAGTGGAGGCGATGGCCTGTGGCACGCCTGTGATCGCCAGACGCCTTGGCGCTATGCCTGAAGTGATTGAGGACAAGGAGACCGGTTTTCTGGTGGATTCTATCGAAGAGGCGGCAATTCGGATAACAGAGGATCTGGCTGGGATTGATCGGCGCCAGTGCCGCCAACACGTGGAACAGCATTTCACCGCAGCGCGCATGGTGCAGCAGTATCTAGACGTGTACGAGGAAATCTTGGCAAAGGAAGGACGGACATGAGCGAAGGGATTGTAAAACCGCTGTGCACTGCTTTTGTTGCCACCTATCTGCCGCGACGGTGCGGAATTGCGACTTTCACCCATGATCTACTCACCAATTTGGGAGCACTGTACGGGCCGAAGGCTGGCAATGTTCTACACGTCCTGGCGCTCAACAATGCCATCACAGAGCACGAATACCCGGCCGAGGTGCGCTTCGTAATTCGTCAGCAGCACAAAGGCGACTACAGGGAAGCAGCCGCTTTGCTGAATCTCTCAGTTCATCAAGTGATTTTGCTGCAGCACGAGTTTGGCATCTTTGGTGGTGAGGATGGAAGCCACATCGTCTATCTGCTAGAGAACTTGAAAAAGCCCGTCGTCACGACGCTACACACGGTCCTGGAAGAGCCCACATCCCAACAGCGAGAAGTCCTTGAGGCTGTATGTGCCTTGTCAACTCTGCTAGTGGTGCAGGCGGAGCGCGCCATCCGAATGCTGACCGATACCTACAAGGTGCCAGAAGAGAAGATTGTGATGATCCATCACGGTGCGCCGAACGTACCCTTTCTGGACCCATCTTACTACAAGGATGGATTCCAGGCCGAAGGACGCCGGGTGATCCTGACCTTTGGCCTCCTCAGCCCCGAGAAAGGCATAGAGTATGCGATCGAAGCCCTGGCTGATGTCGTCGAAGCTATTCCTGATCTGCTCTACGTGGTCCTCGGCGAGACGCACCCGGAGGTCAAACGGCGCCGCGGTGAGGAGTATCGTGTGTCATTAGAGGCGCTGGTCAAGAGCAAGGGTTTGGGAGAGTACGTGATGTTTCACAACCGCTTCGTTGAGCTAGAAGAACTAGTGAGGTTTCTAGTGGCGGCGGATGTCTACCTCACACCCTACCTTGTGCGGGAACAGATCGTATCGGGCACTCTGGCCTATGCCGTAGCCTGCGGCAAGGCAATTATCTCCACCCCCTATTGGTATGCGGAAGAACTGCTGGCGGAGGGGCGCGGGCGGCTCGTGCCCTTTCGTGATAGCGCTGCACTGGCAGAGCAACTCGTTGAGCTTCTGGGTGATCGGCTGTTGCGGAACCGCTTACGCAAGCAAACGTATGTGTTTGGGCGGCAAATGGTCTGGGGTGAGGTGGCTGCCCTTTATGCCGAGGCCTCTGAGCGCGCGATAGCGGAGTATGGCAGACAGGTGCGAGCCAAGATTGTCGGAGGGAGCATGATCGAACCGCCTGCGTTGCCTGAAATCAACCTTAATCACCTGCGTACGTTGACGGATGATACGGGGGTGCTTCAACATGCTATCTTCGCTACACCGGACCGGTACCACGGTTATTCTACAGACGACAACGCGCGGGCTCTGCTGATGACCCTCGAAAACTGGCGGCTGTTTCGAGACGACGGCATCCTTCCGCTCATGCAGGTCTACCTTGCCTTCCTCAACCACTCGTTGGATCGAGAGACTGATCTTGTGCGCAATTTCATGTCCTACGACCGGCGTTGGTTGGAAGAGGTTCGCTCTGAAGATAGCCACGGACGCACTCTTTGGGCTCTGGGGAGTGTCGTGGCATCCGCACCAAACGACGCCATCCTCGCATTTGCGCTGCGCATGTTCAAGCAAGCCCTTCATTCCTGCACACAGCTCACTTCACCCCGTGCCTGGGCATTTTCGATTCTGGGATGTCTGGCCTTTCTGCGCCGGTTTCGTGGTGATAGGGAAGTACGCGAAGTCGTGGACGGCCTCAGCTCTCGTCTTCTTGAACTGTTCGTGACGCACTCCGTAGAGGATTGGCCCTGGTGCGAGGACGTTATGACCTACGACAATGCCCGACTGCCGCAGGCCCTCATCGCTTATCACCGTTCCTTTGAAGATGAAAACATGCTCCGGCAGGGATTGAGTTCCCTACAATGGCTGCTGGATCTCCAGACAGATCCAGTGCATGGACACCTTTCTCTGATCGGCAACGATGGCTGGTTTCGGCGCGGTGGAAAGAAGGCTCGTTTTGATCAACAACCCCTAGACGCCACAGCTCTGATAGACGCGTGTCACGAGGCCCTGCTTGCTACCGATGATACTCGGTGGCGTAGGGCGATGGACCAATGCTTCGCCTGGTTCCTGGGAAGTAATGATCTCCAAGAGAGCTTGTACGACTTCACCAGGGGCGGTTGCCACGACGGTTTGCACCCCACGGGCATCAATCAGAATCAAGGAGGCGAATCCACCATTTGCTGGCTACTCGCGCTGCATTGTATGTACGAGATCGCGCACAAAGCTGCCAAAGAGCCCTCTGGCCGAGTTTGACAACAGAGCGTGAGCCCCACTCCGCTACGTGCCACTAGATTGAACATTCATGTCCAAAATGAAGCCCGGATCGACTCCTGACCTGGTTGGGCATATCATACAACCATCCCTACTCATAGGCTTCACGAATTGTCAGATATCCGGTTATGAAGGCATCGTTTTCTTCACGAGTGCCTATAGACACCCTTATGAACCCTGGTGGCAATTGATTTGAGAGGTCTGAAACTAGAATGCCAATTCCTCTGAACTTGCTCACTGCATCAGGAATCTCTGTCCTCATGAGCAGGAAATTGGTGGTACTTTGGTGTACGTGGGCTCCCAGTTCATTCAGTGTCCTCCATACTCGCTCTCTCTCCTCAATGACTCGCTGGACGTTTCTCCTCACGTAGTCTGGACCCTTCAGCGCTTCCATCGCGGCATATAGGCTGGATTGAGGTAGAAGCGCGGAGAATGAGGAGAGCGCATCCAAAAACGAATTTCCAGCGAGGGCTAGGCCACGGCAATCACCGCTAGCTTCCACACCCATTCAGTCCAGGGCATGACCAGCCGCAAGTTCGGCCCCTCCTCTGCGGTGCTTCGCCTCATCTTGCCCAGGATCAAGACCGCCAGCGGTGAGAAGATCACAGCGACCGTCGCGCCCATCAGCAATATGACTCGTATCTCGCTGGACGGCAGGTTAGTCACGAAGACAACGGCCTCTATCTGCGTCATAAAGTACGAGATGCCGAATAAGACCACGAAGACCACCGCCACCAGCCGCCACCCGGACCACCGTGAACGCATAATGGGGTACGTCAGGACCGCTGTGTTCAGGAATGAGACGATCAGCAAGGGCAGAAGGTCCCCGCCTGCTTGCTCAGTGGACTCCACTTGTGGTCCGAACAGGATACCCGCAACGATGTAGGCGACTAACATGACGATGGTCAGGGCTAACACCTTCAGTACGAGCATAACAGCTTTTCCAACGTTCATTGGATTCTCCTTCTCTTTCCCATGGAGTTGATTCTCTGTCCAAGACCTATCTTCTGCGCTAGAGCCGGCGTCTTCTCTCCCCGACCTGCTCTCACGGTGTCCTTACGCCAATTCGATACCCTCTTCACGTGAGTTCCGTTTCCTTCCTCTTTGTTGCTTCTATCTGGACCCAGTATATGAGAAGAATCCCCCGGACGCAAGCGACATGTGGGGGATTTCTCCATTAGCCAGGTGGCTACTCTTTTCCTCGGTCAGGTGACCAATACCCTCACCCAATCGCGTCGGAAGTAGTCGGCAAGGGTTCCGGGAACTCACGGCTCTACGCGTGTACTGTAGAACGCTGCGTGGGTTTCTCTTCTTTTCTTCAGGGATCTATGGCCGTAACAGATGGGCCTCACCATTCCAGACCCCGCATGTGACACATTAGATGGGAATGATCGCTCGCTGCCTTATCTACTTCCTTCCAACGTATAGTCCGTATCCGAAATATTCATCAAGGTTCTCGGGCGTCAACCCACCCTCTCGTACTTCCTTCACGAATCTCCTGTAGGCGGGACTTCTGGCATAAAGAGATAGAATTCTGCCCAAAACACCCAGCATTCCTCTACAGCCATACCGCCGGAGTACTCCTCTGGCTTCGTTTTGGGTGTTGATTTCGTAAGTTCTCACGATTACTTCTCTCAATGCAGCGCCCTCCAACAACCCCGCCCAAGCATCAGACGTCAGAGGTTTCACGCTAGCGCCCACCTCCTGAGATGCCCATGCTACCACTTCCGGCGGAGGCGGAACCTTTAGCCAGGTTGACTCATTAAGCCCGATGTAACCTCCTGGCTTTGTCACCCGCGCGTACTCGTTCACCGCTCTCTGCTTGTCTTCTGGAAAGGCGGTTACGGACTCGGTAATGACTGCATCGAAAAGGTCATCCTCGAAAGGGAGGTCTTGTGCATCTGCTACCCTGAATTCAACCCTATCCGCTACCCCCTCTCTCTTCGCCCTTTCCTTGGACCTCTCGATCATCCCTTCAGAAATGTCCACGCCGACCACTCTACAGCCATACCTTTTTGCGATGAAGCAAGGCGTCACCCCAGCGCCGCACCCAACATCCAAGACGTACTTGCCTTCGCCTATGTGGCATAGCTCGATGAGCTCTTCTGTGGCCCCGAGACCTCCTAGGTGTTTTGTGAGGCCCACCTCAGCTGCAAAATCGAAGAAGGTCGGCTCCTTGTCCATCTCTTACCTCCTCTGCACCCATCTAACTCACGGCACCTTCTGGCCGCCCCCGTACACGATCTTCTCGATCTCCACAGCCCTCTGTCCCCCATCAACAGCACCCGGTCGCGCACTTCAAGACTGACACTCTGTGCCATCGTCAACCTCCACGCTTTCTCAGCCAGAATCAG
>NJBK01000072.1 GCA_005223035.1 Chloroflexi bacterium B3_Chlor | reverse complement strand
GAATACAGAAGTAGCCATCGGCACGGTGACCATATGCCCACAGAACGCAAAGAGGGCAAGCGTAGCGCTCGCCCTCCTAATTGTAGTGCCTTGTCGTTCTCAGCGCTGCACAATCGTCGCCACTAAGATATCGAACACCTCGTGAGTTCCCGGGTCGGGCAGGCCGTCCACCCACAGGAGCATCAAAGTGTCACCCTCTACGCCAAAAAACCAGTAGCTGACCCAGGTCAGACCTTCCTGAGAATAAGTGAGCTGCATCGCACTCCCACGCACACCGTTGGCGGCGGCAAGAGATTCATCGTAGCCCGCCTGCTCTGCGTTAGCATCCACCGCTATATTCCCTTCCTTGTGGAACCACTCCAGTTGCCGCTCGAGGGCTGTCGCTGCTTGCAGCTCATCTCGGTATTGGTACACGACACTTAAGGCATAGGCACCAGCCTGCTTGCGTTGTAGCTTGCCTTGTAACGCACTATCCTGCAAGGTCAAGGGATACCATCCGCCGGCCACATATCCATCCAGGAATCCCTCGACCTGCAAAGGTATGTTGACGGGACACGGGGAGCCTGGAAAATGATCTGCTGTCAACTGCTCAGCGTAGTATGCCTCGCTACCCTCGGGTAAATCACTTTTCTGCAATACCCGTCGTGCCAGTGGGTTCTCGGGTTGCCCATGACTCTTGCCCCACGCTACTACAGAAGAACCGGCAATCATCATGGACACCAGCAACGCAGCCGCTAACCATAGAAGTCGCTTTTTCATGTTGTATCCTCCGGCTGAGATTTGGCAATTTGGCTAGTGGAAAACCTCTGCTTGGTAATTGGCGGGTAGCCAAGCCTGTGAACCCCCGTACACAAAGAGCCATGTCTTGGGAAGTAAGAGGCTGTCCCGCCAAGTAGAGGGATACCAATCCCAATTCGCGATGCCGTCGTCGCAGCATTCGGTCGCCCCATCTCCACCTGGGCCCAAGTAGTGTTGGTTTCTGCCATAGTGACCGCTGAAGAAGGCAGCCCAATGCGGCAATGGGTCGTAGTAGGCGACGGCGATCTGGTAAGCAGTCGTAGTATACCACCCCTGTGATGGGTGGGCAAGAGTCACTGCCGGCGTCGGAGCGATGACGAAAGCCAACAACACGAACACTGAAACAAATCTCAACTTACGCATACTCAAACCTCCTAGGATTACACTCGCTAGGCTTGCTGGTGGCAACTATCATTCTCCTCCACCGCCGGCATCCTCAGCTTGCAGCATGGACCCGGTCGGCCCCAGCAATAGAAGCACGAGCACGAGACTAGCAACAAGCTTCCACCACGACTTCCGCATCATACCTCACCTCCTCAATACCCTCCGAACACGATCCGAAGTTGAAAGAGAGACACGTACCTACACTCCCATGCGCCCTCCGCGGTCGAGGAACCAAGCTGACCAGCGAATCTCCACCTCACGGCCTCTTCCCGTTCCCAGCGAGCTCACTGCTCCCGAATCCCTCCTACGTCTTTTACTGTATTATACTACGAATTCGCCCTCTTGTCCCCAGGGAAAACCCTAGTCTTTACCCAGGGTTTTCCCTAGGTTTTGCTATTCCTTGACGCGATGCCCTCTGAGGTCCGTCGGCTCCAGCAAACCCTGGTGCAGCGCCGTAGCCACATCGTGGAGGCTGTTATCGCCCTCCAGCCTCCCCCCGAGTACTAGTAGCGCACCGAATTGGCTATCTCCAGCAGTTCCTCGAGTGGTAGCGTCTCCGAGTAGATGGCGATATCCAGGCCGTCAACGCACCACGAGACGCTGCCAGGATAACGATGTTGCCCTCCCATGATCTCCTGCACCCCCGGACTGGTTCCCATCCCAGGATGGCCATTAATGGTCACCTTGCTAAAGACAGGAGTTTGTTGAGCGATGATGGCATCCCAATCGGGGGGTGAGTCCATCTGGTGGATGATCATTTGGCATCCATCGGAAAAGACAACGGCCACTGAGTATAGCTCCGTGTATATCTCCTCATCCAGATCGACAGGTGCCTGGACGGCAGAGACCCAGACCTCCTGTATTTCCACGCTAGCGGCGTCCGGCAGAGAGGTCGGGAGCGGGATAGTGAATGGCACTCTGGTCCTTGCTTCCGAAAGCGTAACCTTGTCGGCGGCCAGAATCGGCGCTTCCCATGGCCAGTTCGGGATATCCGGAACGTGAACCTGGGCCTCTTCTCCGATGAAGCCATGGGGTGCCTGTTGAAGAAGATAGCGGGCTCCGGCCACCGCCACCACTAGAACGAGTAGGCTTGCTACCCAAAATCCAGGTGACTTGAAAAGCCATCGAAGCCGGTAATTCGTCATGGTCCGCCTCCTCACTGCCCTGATTATCGATTCGCTCATTGGCGGTGCCCCGGGCCCAACAAGCCCTGTTCCAGCGCCACAACCACGGCCTGAGTCCTGTTGGCGGCCCCCAGCTTGCCCAGAATGTTGCTGATGTGCCACTCCACCGTCTTGGCGGTGATGTCAAGTTCTCGAGCTATCTCCTTGTTACACATACCCCGGCAGATCAGCAGCAGTATCTGCCGCTCCCTTCGGGTAAGCTGCTCAATCATGATCTCACGTCAGGCCCTCGGAGCCACGAGATAGAAGCGGGGAGAAAAAACCGGACAATAGGAAGGACAACGACTCCTTCAGTTACCCACTACGCGTAGAACGACATCGCCGAACCGTCTTGGCCCGATCGCCGCAGAGCGATTGATGTCGAAGGTCGGGAGAGATGAGCTTTGCCCCCCACGCGGACCGGATGCTAGGCAGACGCGCCAATGCCCAACACCTCTGGAGGACCAACGCAAGCCTCACCTTGATCCTGGACACAATCACGTGGCTCGACGCCACGCCTCGTTGGCGATAGCGGAGCTGAGAGAGAAGATACCGGGGTTGAGAGCATAGAGGCACTCTATAGTAGCGGGCCGATTAGTCCGAGACGAGAAGACGAAGGCGTCGTTCAGCACCTGAACGTTGAACTCAGCAGAGAGGCCAACCCCGAAGGATTCGGGATGTGACCCGCTCCGAGGGTCTCATCAACGCGGCTCCACAAGGAATCTCATTGCCGTGCGTTTGCCGCCATCGACCGCTACCTCGATGAAACTAGGGACAACGACAACGGTGAGTCCATCCACGGCCAGGTATCCGCGGGCCACGGCTATGGATTTCATGGCCTGATTCACCGCCTGTGGACCGATGGCCTGAACTTTTGCTTCATTGCTCTCGCGTACAGAGGCAGCAATGGCCCCAGCCACCGCCGTAGGTTTTGAGGTGGTCGCCACCCTGATGATATCCACCTGCCTCCTCCCCTGGGTTCTCTCCGAGCCTGCCCGGATACCTGTGAAGCTGCCAGGTCGCCCTTGCAAGAACGGAGCTTCACAGCAGTGTTTCCGATCCCCTTGGCCGCGCGCGCCCGGTCCCACTCTTCGGCGGAACTGGGGCCCGCCATCAACGATGACTACTGAGTGTTGCTCACTCAGCTCGGCGAGAAAGCCGAGCAAGAATTCGATGTCAAGAGCCTTGACAAGGGTCCCTGGAGCGCCTTTCGCCAACGCTTCGTTGACCAAGCCCCGATGGGGGAGGCGGTCATGAAGACCACGGGCAGGCAAGGCCGCGTGGCTCTGATGGTCCTCAGTAACACGACGCCATCGACGTCCGGCATCTTGATGTCAGTGGGGACACCGTCAAAACGGCCATCTGCAGTCGTCTGCAACGCCTCAGTGGCAAAGCAGACAGCCTCGGCCCGGAAGCCCTCGACTCAAGCATATCAGCCAAGGTCTTAGCCATCGACCGCCCGTCGTCCACAGTGAGAATGCGCAATCGCCAACTCATACTCGCACCGTTTCTCGGCGCAGGGTCAAGACGAGGGGGTTGCCTTAGCCTCCGGCGCGCAGCTGACTCGTTGTTCAAGGGCTCTTCGCACCACCGCCAGCAACTCTTCAAGGGCAAAAGGCTTCTCGAGGTAGCCCTGCGTGTTGTCCTGAGCGAAACTGATGACCTCGTCGGCAGGATAGCCCGTCATAGCTACGAGCGCCGTTTGGGGGCTGGCTTCCCTGATCCTCCTCATCAGGTCACGACCATCAACTCGATGCAAGCCGATATCGGCAATCGCCAAGTCGAAGCACTCGGTTGACACCAGGCCCAGGGCCTCATCACTGTGAACCGCCGTTGCGACTCTATACCCTTCACGGCTCAGCACTCGCCTCAGTAGATCAAGAATCACCTGCTCATCGTCAACGACCAGTATCCTTTGGTGCTCTTGACGCTCATCCTTCTTTTCAGGCCTGCTCATTCCTTCCCCACTATCAACCTCAACGGCTGTTGCCCTGGAACCCCCTTACAAGCTCCGCTATACAGCCTGGCGGTCTTGGCTCGCCCCTGCAATACAGCGCTGCAACCCACATCGTTCCGACAAGCACTCCCAACCTCGCCAGTCCCGGGCTGATAACACCCGCGCATGCCATTTGAAGTACGTATCAGTCGGTAGGCACCAACAACAGCCCGTTCACGGGGCGCCTGGACTCACTTGCCCTCCGATGGCCGTTGTTTCCCCCGCGTTCCACCATCCAGTTGTGCAGTTTCGCTGCAAACTCTGTGACCGAATCGGCCTTGATGGCCTTCAGTACGTCCTGTTCATCAGCATCCAGATCGAACTCTCCCACCACATTCGCCGCATCAGTCAGCAGTGTGTCACGAAACTTGCCATCGATGAGGGCCAAGCACATGATGTTGTTCAAGGCATAGTCAGACATTCTTGATCCTCCTAGCACATCTATGCCGAACTCGCGGGAGCCTTCCGAAACATGGGCTCCCGCAGGAAGAAAAACACCCCCACCACTATCAAGAGGTCCCCCACGCTCACCGCGGAGGGGATGGGAAAGGGCCTCTGTATCACGAGGACGTCCGAGAGGAACCATAGCCTCGCTTCACCGGGCTCCATCACAATATTCTTCGTGCGAGCTACCCGATACCCTGTCTCCAGCCGGGGTGCATTACTATCATAGCCTATCTGAACCAGGGTATCAGGTGTGATAGGCATGAACCCACCGTTCAGCACGATCACAAGGAAGTTGAGCAGTAGTCCGAGCCCGATAAGCTTCAGTCCGGGCAACTGGCGGTTATGCCAGATGACCAAGAAAAGGAGGCAGTTGGAGAACATCAGGATCAGGGACCTGCTGCTCAGCAACCCCCCGCCTGTCTCGGCAGGGATGAAGATGAGGTACGCCTGTATACCAAAAGCAAGAGGGGCCAGCCATCCCCGCTTGACCTTGA
>NJBK01000010.1 GCA_005223035.1 Chloroflexi bacterium B3_Chlor | reverse complement strand
GAACGTCGTTGACCAGACGGTCGCCAATGTAGATGTCTCCCTCGCCTATCTCCTCCAGACCTGCCAAAAGGCGCAGCGAGGTGGATTTGCCGCAACCGGAAGGGCCCACCAATACCAGGAACTCCTTATCCGCGATCTCCAGGTTGAGATCACTGACCGCCACCACCTGTCCGAACCGTTTGGTAACGTGATCATAAGTTACACTGGCCATTTGGCACCCCTTTCCAAGAGCTCAAGATTCTCGCCCCTGCGACGACAGCTTCTTGAATACTTTCAGACAATCTCTCAAGTGACGACGGCTCAGGTTCTCTTTCCGATCCTTTGATCTACCTCTCATTCTCATAGTAGTATCCGTTCTCAACCAGCCAGCGCGTACTGCCCCTACTCTCCACCTGTTGTGAGCATCAATCGCCATCTCGCCTCCGCGTGTATCTGGCGATGAAGTTGTAGGGAGAGGGAAGCGGGGTTTCGCTGGCGGCGTTGAGTTTGGCCATCTCTTCGGCAGAGAGTGCCCAGCCCACACTGCCCAAGTTCTCTTCCAGTTGTTCCAGCGTGCGCGCGCCCAAGATGGGCGCGGTGACGCCGGGTTGCTGCAACAGCCAATTAAGAGCCACCTGGGCCGGGATCTTGCCACGTGCCTCGCTGATCTCAATCAAGGCATCTATTATGCGCCAGGTGCGCTCGCTCTCGCGTTGTTCCGGCAGATCATCCCAGCGGTCAGCTCGGTCCACGCGGCTGTCAGGCGGAGGCGGGTCGCCGCGACGGTACTTGCCAGTCAGCCAGCCGCCTGCCAGGGGCGACCAGCAGATCACTCCTATTCCCTCGGAGCGACAGAGGGGCAGTAGCTCCCACTCCGTGCTGCGCACCAACAAGCTGTACTCCGGCTGCAAACAATCGAAGCGAACCCACCCGTGCATCTCGCTGAGCATTGTCGCTCGGGCCAGTTGGGAAGGGGTGTAGTTCGAAGCTCCGATGTAGCGTACCTTTCCAGCGCGCACCAAGTCATCCAAGGCCCGCAGCGTCTCCTCTAAGGGTGTGGAGGCGTCCCAGCAATGCATCTGATATAGATCTACGTATTCGGTCTGCAAGCGGCCGAGGCTGGCATCGATCTGATCGAAGATGTGCTTTCGCGACAAGCCCGTGTCGTTAGGGCCCTCTCCAGCTGGGAAGAAGACCTTGGTGGCAATGACGAACTGAGAACGGTTGCCGCGGCTCTCTAGCCAATTTCCTAGCATAGTCTCCGACTGACCGTCATTGTATGTGTTGGACGTGTCGAAGAAGTTGCCCCCGGCCTCGACAAAGCGGTCAGCCAAAGCGTGAGCCGTGGCTTCGTCAGCACCCCAGCCAAAGGTCTGCGTCCCTAAACAGAGTTCCGAAACCCTAAGGCCGGTCTTACCCATGAAGCGGTATTCCATCATCCAGGCTCCCGATTTGGATCATTGCCCCACATCAATAGATGCCGGCTGCCGTAAGACCATCCTTCAGCCAGGATATCCCATCCTCCTGGACACCTCCAGCACTGTATCTCTGATCAGTGGTCCGAGCTCATGGCACCGTTTCTTGCTCATCCGGTTGGCGGGTCCGGACACGCTGATCGCTCCAACAACTGCCTTCTTATGGTTCCATACCGGTGCAGCCACACATCTCACGCTCAGTTCGTGCTCGATGTCATCAATGGCAAGACCCTTTCGACTGGTCTCCTTCAACTCTCGCAACAACTCGTTGAGGTCGGTGATGGTGTGAGGAGTGTATGAGCGGAGACCCACATGAGTGTAGAAGTCATGCAACGCAGCCTCTGGCAGATAGGCCAACATGCACTTACCCAGAGCAGTGCAGTGGGCGGGTACGCGCCCACCTACCCGCGAACCCCTCATCACTACCGGCAGTAGCCCCTCCAATTTCTCCAGATAGATCACTTCCATTCTATTGCCGTCCAGAATCCCCAGGTGCACCGTTTCCTTGCACTCTTCGCGGAGAGCTTCCATGACAGGAAGAGCGCGCTCTCGCAAGTCAAGCTGGGACAGGAAAACATTACCCAAATCTAGACAGGTAACTCCCAGACTATAGCCACCGCTCTGATTGCCACGCTCTACATAGCCACGGCTCTCAAGGGTGACCAAGAGGCGATAAGTTGTGCTCGCACTCAAGCCGAGTCGAGAGGCTAACTCAGTAAGGGTGAATTCTGGTTCGGATGTGGAGAATGTGTCGAGCAGATCGAGGGCACGATCAACCGCGCGAACATGATACCGGTTCGAGTTGCGAGACACTGTGTGCTCCTTTGTCTAGTGTCTCTACGCACGATCAATAGACAACAGTGACACTCGTACTGGTGCCCTCCGATGAGGAACAATAGAGCACCGACGACCATCCGGTTTCACGCAATGAAAACGCCTTTCACTATATAGTATTCTACACCATCTGGACAGATTTGTCAAGGCAGGATCCTGAGAGTCTCAGGGATTCTGTGCAAGTTGAAGGTTGAGCTTCCAATCCTGGTCATCACTCTTGTCGCCGGGAGTCAGCGCTCCCCGCGCGATGTCTGACCATCTCCTTGTTAGGTGAGGGACTGTAGCTAGTCTTATCTCAGGGCAATCGGACTGGACACTGCCCGCATCTCATCACCTCCATCATTGCGTCACTAGAAACTGTGGCTTCTTGAAGTCCGCAGCACTCTTCGTGGAAAAAGAAAGGACTCTCCTGCTATGGGAGAGCCCGCCTCTACCTAGCATGGTGCAGATTGAACAATTGACCGCAACAGACTCAGCTTTGTCGAGTGGGCGCGATTCGAACCCGCACCCCGGCTCACCCCGGAACAGATTCTAAGTCCTCATCGAACTCCACCTGACCCCGCGGTGAGCGCCGTAGCCGACCACTAGGGTAACGCACGTAGGGGGTCGAGCAACCAGTTGTCCTTGGCAATCTCGAAGTGCAGATGCGGACCGGTGGAACGACCGGTACTGCCCATGCGCCCGATCATTTCACCCCTCGCCACATACTCCCCGGCATGGACGTAGGATGCACTCAAGTGGCCGTAGAGGCTCTGATAGCCGTTCGCGTGCCGGATCACGATCAGACGACCATATCCCGGGTACTCGGTGAAGCCAGCCCGAATGACCTCACCCGCGGCCGCAGCGTAGATGGGGCCGCCGATGGGGGCAGCTACGTCTATGGCACGATGGCAGGCCCAGGCCCGCTGGCTGATGCGCCCACTGGCTGGCCGAGTCAGAGAGATGCCCCCCGACTCGAAGTCGCCGGGAGCGAACTGCTGATCGGCGTAAACCATTTGCAGGCCCGGCTGACAATGGCTCCCCAATACCTCAGCGATCATGGCCAGCGCATCTCCCATCAGCGTACCCATGATGGCAACGATAGCCATCGCCAAGAGAGCTACCAGCGCTACTAGCAGGGCGTACTCGATCATCCCCTGCCCTTCGTCGTTATGGCCAATCATCATCCTGAGCTGTTTCAACCTCGTGCCTGCTACCCCCCTCCAGGGCTACACTTTCTCACTCGAAGCCTCATGGACGGTCGCTTCCACAAAACAGGACAGGGCCCACCGCCAAGGCGCCAGCCCATTCTCTCACAAACCCGTGCCCGGTGCAAGTGCACATGGTGGGCTCAGAGCACTGTACGATGGGTCCTCCACACCGCGCAGGGTCGATAGAATCCCTCAAGAGTTCGAGGCCTGCAAATACGCAATCACCTGCTCGTCTGAGAGATCAGGGAATGCGCCGTAGAAACTGGCCACGGCGAACGGGGGGCTCTCCTGCATGATCAGGCACACCAGCTCGTCGACCTCCGGTTCTACCAGGTTCACCGACCTGCGTGGGCTGACCGGCACGGCTACCACGATCTGTCCTGGCCTCTCTTTTCGCACCGAGCGAACAGCGGTTAACATGGTGAACCCGGAGGCCAAGCCATCGTCTATTATGAAGGCGGTCTTACCCTTCAGACTCGGGCTAGGCCGGTTGCCGCGATAGACCCTGATCCGACGACGCACCTCCTCCTGCACCCTAGTGGCTAGCTGCTGGATCTGAGCCTCCCTCAGCCCCAATTGGGCTACCAGCGGGTCGTTCAGCAGCAGAGTGCCATCGGCGGTAGTGGCTCCAAAGCCAGCCTCGGGCTCCCACGGTATCGGAATCTTGCGAGGCACGATGACATCCAGCGGTATCTCCAGCGCCTGTGCCACCTCGAAAGCTACGGGGACCCCTCCCCGGGGGATGGCCAGCGCTATCGCATCACCACTGCTGTACGTCTCACGAAGCACGGCCGCCAGAGCCCGGCCAGCCGTTTGGCGGTCAGGAAAGAAGGGCTGTCGGGGCATTTTGGGGATTGTCTGACCGATCATGACGTGTAGGGGACTAGTTCAACAGGGCCTAGCGCCAAGGGCTACTCCCTCTTCTGCTCCACCTGGCCGTCCCAGTGCTTCACCAAGCCGTGCAAGGTTACCAGTACGGCTAGGTCGTCGCAGCTTCGCCAAGCCTTGTTCGAGCGATAGTCTATGGGCCAATCACTCCTCATTCAACCGAGTCCCCCCTTCCCTAGCCCCTAGCACCTCCCCCTCTTTGGCGTGCGGCTTCGAAGAGGATGATACTGGTCGCAACAGCCACATTCAGGGACTCGGTACCGCCTTCCATGGGTACGGACACGCTTGCTGTGGCCAACTGCCGCGCCTCCCTCCCCGGCCCGCGAGCCTCACCGCCCACAATCAGGGTCGTGGGCTGGGTCCAGTCAACCTGGTAGTAAGCCAACTCTCCCCCAGGCTCCGCCACCAAGACCTGCCTATTCTCCATCGCCCCCTCGATATCTCCCCATTCTCGGTCGTAGAGTATCGGCAGACGAAAATGGGCCCCCATGGCCGCTCGTACCACCTTCGGGCTGAAAACGTCCACCGAGCCCTTGAGGGTGACGACCTGCCCCACTCCGGCCGCCGCCGCCGAGCGGAGGATGGTCCCCAGATTGCCGGGGTCTCGCACGCCGTCCAGAACCAGCTTCAGCGGTGACTCAGCGGGGGCGAGCTCAGGAAAAGTCAGGACGGCCAGAATGCCCTGTGGCGTCTTGGTGTCCGACATCGCCAGCATCACTTCATCGCTGACCGCTACCACCTTTCCCTCTGAGGCTGCCAACGCCTCGACAAGCGTCTGACCCAGTGGGCTGGCAGAGAGTCCCTCGGTGTAAAAGACAAAGACGGGCTCTTGGCCCGTCTGATTCATCTCCCCTATCAGGCGCGTACCTTCGACAATGAAGCGCCTTTCTCGATGACGAACCTGCCTACGGTGCAGGGACCGCACATATCTCACCTTCTCATTGGTCCGGCTGGTGATCACTGCGCTCCCTTGGCCACCTCAACCAGATGAGCAAAAGCCTCAGCATCGTTGACCGCCAGATCTGCTAGGACCTTGCGATCCAACTCCACTCCGGCCTCTCTCAAGCCTGCGATGAAACGGCTGTATGGCACTCCATTCTGGCGGGTGGCGGCGTTGATCCGCGAAATCCACAGTCGTCGGAAATCTCGCTTGCGCCGCCGACGGTCCCGATAGGCGTACGTGAGGGATTTCAGCATCCCTTCATGAGCCCTGCGGTAGAGAGAGTGCTTGGTCCCGCGCTGTCCCTTGGTCAACTTCAAGACTTTCTTATGCCGTTTGCGGGCTCTGGGCCCTCCTTTTACTCTCGTCAACTCCAACTACTCCTTGATTATGCGTCCCTATGCCTCACCTACGTTTGCGCTTCTTTCCGCTGTAGGGCATTAGCCTTTTCAACCGCTTCACGTTCCCCGTAGTGGTGACCTCCATGGTTTTGTCGAAGGAGCGAGTGACACGACCTGGCTTCTTCCGGCGCAAGTGACTCTTCCCGATCTTCACCCGTCGGAATCTACCCGAAGCAGTCCTCTTGAACCTCTTGGAGGAGGCTTTGTGAGTTTTCATCTTGGGCATGTAACCCTCCTTGAGAAAACCTGCTCTCCACCACGGCATAGAGACGGGCGCCAGTGGCGCCCGTCTGAAGTCTCCTCACTTGCCGCTGGATCTCTAGCTCGCCTTTTTCTTCGTCTTACCTGGAGAGAGGATCATGAACATGCTCCTGCCCTCCATACGGGGATAATATTCGATGACAGCCACATCCTCCAGGTCGGTCGCAATGCCTTTTAACCTCTCCTGGGCTATCTCTGGATGGGTGATCTCGCGACCGCGAAACAGCACCCGTACCTTTACCTTGTAGCCCTCCTGCAAGAAGCTGCGCATGCGGTTGACCTTGAAGTTTATGTCGTGGTCACCGGTCTTGGGCCGTAGGCGTATCTCCTTAACCTCGGCAGGCTTGTGCGACTTCCTTGCCTCCCGGGCTTTCTTCGCCCGTTCGTAGCTGTACTTCCCGTAGTCCAACAAGCGACAGACAGGAGGATCCGCGTCGGGGGCAACCTCGACCAAGTCCAGATTGTGTTCCCGGGCAATTTCCAAGGCCTCTGTCAAGGGAACTATGCCGAGTCGATCGCCTTGTTCCCCGATTAGGCGCACCTCTTTGGCCCTAATCCCCTCGTTGATGCGTCGCCTCTTCCTAATGTCTTTCACCTCGTTGTGGATTAACAGACAGTTTACCTATCAACATCCTCCTAGTGCCCTGAGTACAGAACAGGGGAAATAAGCTCAAGAAGTCCTCCTCTAATGAGGAACTATACCACATTTGTGCCGACAAGTCAAATGGAGCGCAACGTGAAAACCACCCGGTCTTGGTGGGCGGCGCTGTTCCATTTCCAGACCCGGAGCCCCTCGGGCCATCTATCCCCCAGCAACCAGAAGCATAAAGACCACTTGGTCCCCCTCGCTCAAGGGCACATGCAGTTCGTCGTGCACGACCCATTGTCGCTCGTTTATCAGAATCTGGATTATGGTGTCCAGATCGCCTTCCTCGTCCAGCAGGGCTTCCTTCGCTGCCCGCCCATACCCCTGCACAATATGATCTAGGAGATCCGCAACCGTCTCCCCGGGGAAATCTATCTCCAGTTTCCTGCCTCCCATCGCCTTGGCTAGGGCTGGCAGAGCCATAAGACGGAGATTTACCTTCATAACTTGACCCTGCTCCTTCCGGGACGGAGAGCACTCACTTTCAGAGTGAAGTCGTACTGCCGGCAAGTGGGACACAGGCGCATGTATTGGCTCGGAACTTCCGCCCCTTTCACTTTGGCTTGAATGTAGTCCGCCGTGTGAGTTGGCACCACAAACCGGCCGCATCGCTTGCAGAAGAGGCCGTGCTCCGTCACACCCTCTTCTATGGCTAAGGCACGCACTCCTTGAACAAAATCTCGAAATCTCACCCCCGCCGGACACAACTGGGTACAGACCTCGCAGGTCAGACAGAACCAGATGCCGACATCGGTGAGGACATCAAAGCCAAACAGCGCCTTCTCCACGATCCCCCGCGGTGAGGCCTCGTAGGAAAAGTCTTCGAAGATCTCCGTCATGGGACAGGCAGAGGCACATTTCCCGCACTCAACGCAGAGCAGCGCCCTGGTCTCTTTCATCAAATCGTCGACAGAGTTCTCCTTCATACGACGACAATCCTCACCTAGGCTTCAAGCGCTCCAGGTATCCGCCTCAACTGATCGAAGCTAAACACGGGCCCATCGCGGCACACGTATCTATCGCCGATGTTGCAGCGACCACATTTTCCCACGCCGCACTTCATCTTCATCTCCAATGTGGTGACTATGTTGGCGTCCGCGTACCCCATCTCCTCCAGCGCCTCCACTACTAGCTTGATCATGATCGGCGGTCCGCAAGTGAAGGCCACCTTGTTCTCAGGCGTGGGGTTGATCTCGCGTAGGAAGGGGGGGACAAAGCCCACGGGTCCATCCCACGTCCCATCTCCTGCATCCACTGTGACATAGAGATCTACGTCGGGCTGCTCCTCCCACTGCTTCAATTCCTGCTTGTAAACCAGGTCTTGTGGGCTCCTGGCTCCATAGATGATCTCCACCGCTCCATACCGCTCCCTGTTGTCCAATACATAGTGGATTAGGGAACGCAGAGGGGGCAAACCGATCCCACCCCCGATGAAGAGCAAGTCTTTTCCCTCAATCTCCTCTATGGGCCATGAATTGCCCAGAGGTCCCCTGACCCCCAGCTTATCGCCGACGTCCAAGTCGTGGATAGCATTTGTCACCGTGCCAACAGCCCTGACGCAGAACTCCAGGGACCCCGCCCAGGTCGGCGAGGAGGCGATGCCAATCGGACATTCTCCCACTCCGAAGTTGGACAATTCCGCAAACTGCCCGGGCAGATAGGTGAATGACTCTCTCAGTTGGGGATCGTCGAAGGTAACGACGAAAGTGCTCGTGTCCGCCGTCTCCGGCCGCACCTCCGTGATGGTGGCTATCCAGGGCAGGTAGATATTGTCACTCACTGATGCTCTCCTTGGCCAGGATATCCTTGATGACCTCGGTGATCTCCATCCCACCTGGACAGTGTATCAGGCATCTTGCACAGCCCACACACGCATACCCGCTTCCGTACCTGGACGGGAACGTGCTGAACTTGTGAAAGTATCGGTTGCGGATCCTTTCTCTCTTGGTCGGGCGTGGGTTCTCTCCGCTTGCCATGAGGGCGAAATCGCTGTACATGCAGGAATCCCAGCAGCGGTACCGCTCTCCCTCTAACGTAGACCCCACATCCACTATGTCGAAACAATGACAGGTAGGACAGACGTACGTACAGATGCCGCAACCAAGACAGGGAAGGCTCATCTTGTGCCAGTACTCATCTTCCCACAGAGCCTCTACCTTCTCCCGCAACTGGCTGATGTCCACCTTCTTCATCTCGACGGGGCGCGGCTGAAGCTGCCGGGCCTCGTCGTCCGTTAACCCCGGGAACAGGTCCTCTGCCAGCGATACCAGCCCCTCCCCTTTCTCGGTGACAACGTCAACCAGATAGACATCGCCCACATCGGTCAGCAAGACGTCACTTCCGTCAGAGGAGAGTGGATCTATCCCGAAAGTGGTGCAGAAACAGCTTGATCGGGGAGGCGTGGGACAGGCCAGCGCTATGAGGGCGGTTCGCGCACGCCTTTCTTGATAGTAGACGTCCTCTAGATCCTGACCGAAGACGTAGTCCAGTAGCGAGAGGCTCTGGACATCGCAATTACGAATGCCAAACACGACCCTGTCCCTGTCCAGAGGCTCCGTCGCTTCGAGCTCGATGTCCTTCCCCCTCTTGTGGAAAGAAAACAGGCTCTCAACTGCGGGGAAGAAGAGACTCTTGGGCGGAATAAGCGAGTTCGCGAATTCCACAGCTATTTCGGCGCTTGACTCAACCGGCTGAAAGCGAATGACGCCATCGTCCTCCGAAGGGCCGATCAGCTCATGCTCTTGGGCTATCCTGTCCAGCCAGCGACTCAAGTCAGACTTCTGCAGCTTCTTTCTTTCCACGGAGCCCTCCTACATGAACGGGTCCTGGTCATCCAGCTCAAAGCTGACCAGCGGTGGTACCTCGTCAAGCTCTATCCCCGCTTCGTAGTCGAACAGCTCGGCGATGTCTTTCTGAACCTTCTTGTACAGCCGGCTCAGAGGGAGGTTCATCGGGCATACCCTTTCGCACTCTCTACAATCTATGCATCGCCCGGCCAGATGAACGGCCCTGATCAGGTGATAGATCTCGTTCTCAGACAGCAACGGGGGCTTGTCGAGCCACCGGGGCATCTTCCTGTCAAATATGCACTCTTTGCAGTAGCAGGCATAGCATACCTCCCGGCACGCGTTGCAGCGGATGCAACGGGCGAACTGCTTCTGCCAGAAGGCCCTTCTCTCCTCGACTGAAAGCCGTTCCAGTTCTTCCACCATAGCGAATTCGCTTTCGCCGGCATCAATCGAGAACGGGACAATCTCACCCAAAGTGAAGTCGTACTCAAAGGCTGAGGGGTGCCTGCAGTACAAGCACTTGCCCAGCAGCACCTGCTCTTTGGCAACCGTTCGTTCATCCTCCCCAATGGTGACCACGAACTGGTCGCCTGCATCCTCAACTCCCTGCACCTGCTCCATTGGAACTCCAAGCACTTCTTCGAGCGTGCGTGGATCAACCTGGCCCTGGCACGCTACCCCAATGACCACCACTTCTTCTCGCTCGATCTGGTGTTGTTTCAACAGCTCAACGATGGCCCGGGTGTCGCATCCCTTGACCAAGACTCCTGCCTTCCCCTCAAGGTCCTTGGCTTGAAGAACGTACTTGCTGAGATTCTGGAGGCAAAGGGGACCCCAAACCAGTCTCTCAACCTCATGGTCTGAGGTCACGAAGCAGGGCACCACACGATGGGGCTCAGACCCTGCACCATAACCGATGAAATACTCGATGGTCCCCTCGCCCAATAGCTTCCTGACTATGTCGTGTAGTCTATCCTGCATTACTTCTCTCCACGCACGGTTCATTGGGCATTGCGCCGCGGTCTGTTGGGGCCTAGAGCCTTGACTTGCCGCGTCACTTCCGCAACCGTGTCCGCGAACTTCGCCCCCTCCGAGGCCGACACCCATCTGACCTGGAACCGCTCCGGCTCAATGCCCACGTATTCCAGCAACTTCTTTAGGAAGAGCCCTCTCCGCCTGGTGAAGTAGTTACCCTCGGAGTAGTGGCAGTCTCCCGGATGACAACCCAGAACTACCACACCATCCAGGCCCTTGGACAAAGCCGTGATCACGAACTCGGGCCGGACGCGAGCTGAGCACATGACCCGAATCACACGACAGTTCGCAGGCATCTGCAGACGAGACACCCCAGCCAGATCAGCCCCGGCATAGGAACACCAATTGCACGCAAACATCAGGATCTTGGGCTCGAAACCGTTGCCGCCGGTTTCACTACCTTCCACCGCCACTCACCATCCCCTCAGCCAGTGCACCTATCATGCTGAGTAGTTGCCTGTCGTCGAAACCCCTCTGCTGCATCGCGCCGCTAGGGCACGCAGCCACGCAACAGCCGCAACCCTTGCACTGCGCGACACTGACGGAGGCTATCCTGCCGAATTTACCCTCCTCTAGCTCAACGGCGCCAAAGGGACAGACCTCCACACAGTTCCCGCAGGCAGAGCACGTCCGCTCATCGCAGAAAACGGTGATGGCTTCCACCCGTACCGACCCGTCTCGAATAGGGATCCCGGCCTTGGCCGCTGCGGCGTAGGCCTGGGATACGCTTTCCGGGATGCTAGATGGGTATCGAGCTGAGCCACAGACGTAGATGCCATCAGTAGAGAATTCTATCGGTCGCAGCTTCAAATGCGCCTCCAGGAAGAAGCCCTCAGTGCCCAGAGGCACTTTGAGCATCTTGGACAGTCTTTCGCTGTCCTCCCGCGGAACAAGCGGTGTGGTCAGAACCACCAGGTCAGCAGGCAGAATGACCTCCTTACCCATTAGCTGATGCTGCACCTTGACCGCCTCAGCTCGCTTTGCACCCAAGACTTGCGGCGGGTTCTGGATATCATACCGCAAAAACCGGACACCCAGTTCCATAGCCCCCCGGTAGGAGTCCTCGATGTCAACACCATAGGCCATCACATCTCTGTGGAGGACGGACACCTTGGCATCAGGGTCCTGCTCCTTGAGCCATATGGCATTCTTAATGGCCGTTGAGCAGCAAAAGCGCCCACAATAGGTCCTCTCAGGGACGCGTGCGCCAACACAGTTGATCATCACCACATTCGGTGGCAGATCAGCACCGCTCTTGAAACTCTCCTCGAACTCCAATTGTGTGACCACATTGGGCAGCGTGGAATAGCCATACATGCCCGACGGCCTAAGCTCTTGTGCGCCGGTGGCGACAATCACCGTGCCCACCTGCAGTTCGCTATTCTGCCCGTCACTGCCCACAGTGACTTGAAAGTCGCCTATGAAACCCTCAACGTTTTCCACCTCGCTGCCCAGGTAGACTGTGATTTGAGGGTGGCCTCTCACCTGCTCCATCAGGGGGCTAAGCAGTTCCCCGGTATCCTGCTCCGTGGGGAACAGCGTGCGCAGCTCCCGTACGAGACCCCCAAGCTTTTCCTCTCGTTCCACCACGTACACCTGGATGCCCTGATTGGCCAGACTCAGAGCGGCAGTCATGCCGGCGACACCTCCGCCAACGACCAGCGCCGCGGGAAACACCTCGCTCTCGAACTCCTCTTGCGGTTCAAGATAGCGGGCCTTGGCCACTCCCATCCTGACCAGTTCCTTGGCTTTCTCAGTCGCCCTGGCCGGATCATGCCTGTGCACCCAGGAGCAATGCTCCCTGATGTTGACGAATTCGAAGAGATACCTGTTGAGCCCAGCCTCCTCGCAGGCCTCTTTGAACAACGGCTCATGGGTCCGCGGCGTACACGACGCCACCACCACCCGGCTCAGGTTCTGTTCGGCTATTTGCTCCTTGATTGAGGATAGGCCCTCCTCCGAGCAGGTGTAGAGGTTGTCCTCGACGCAAACCACATTCGGGAGGTGTCGGGCATCCTCCACCACCTCGGGGACCCGGACCACTCCCCCTATGTTGTTGCCGCAATGGCAGACAAAAACTCCAACTCTTGTCTTAGGCATCTCCTGGCTTTCTACTGTTAGGGCTCAGTAGCTCCGCCACCCTCGCCGCCGCGGCTGAGGCCTGGACGACGGAATCGGGAATGTCCTGAGGGCTTTGGCAGAATCCGCATGCGAAGATGCCCGGCACCGACGTGTCGACTGGGCACGCCAGCCTATCCTGAATCGCCAGGAACCCGGATTCATCCAGCTCCAATCCCAGGTTCTCCGCCATCTCCCGATGAACGCCTCGAGGTACCAGCGCCTGACAGAGGATCACCAACTCCACTTCCTTGCTGGCTACCCTGCGTACGGAATCCCCAGCCTCGCCGAAGACGGTCTCATCGTACCACACGATGGGATTGCTGCTCTGCTCGTCAACTGTGATCCTTCCGGGACGACTCCTGATGTAGCTCACGTTGTACTCGTCCTTGGCCCTGATGCTGTACTCCTGGAATTGCTTCCCCACGGCCCTCATGTCCGTATAGAAGATGAAAGACCTCAAAGCAGGGTAGTGTTCGTTGGCCAGGATCGCCTCCTTGGTGGCATGCATGCAACAAACGCTGGAACAATACGACTTGTAATTCACATCACGCGACCCAACACATTGAATGAAGGCGATCACCTGGGGGACCTTGCCATCCGAGGGCCGCCTAAGATGTCCCTCCGTGGGCCCTGAGGCGCAAATCAGTCTCTCGTACTCCAGACCAGTGATGGCATTCTCAATCTCGCCGTAGCCATACTCCTTCAAGGCCGCGGGATCATAGGGGTCAAACCCCGTAGCTATCACGATGGCCCCCACTTCCAACTCCAGAACCTCTTCTTGCTGCTCGAAGTCTATTGCGCCGGCCTGACACGTCTCCTCACAGACACGACACCCGCCTTTGGCAAAGTAGAGGCAGTTCTCCGCATCGATTGTCATCTTGCGAGGGACAGCCTGGGGAAAAGGCATGTATATCGCCTTCCGCTTGTCCAGCCCCATATTGAATTCGTCGGGTACCCGACGAGGACACTTCTCAGTACACTCGCCGCACCCCGTGCACTTGGCCAAGTCAATGTACCGGGGCTTTCCCCGCACCGTGACCTTGAAATCGCCTGCTTCACCTCGGACCTCATCAACCTCAGAATACGTGAGGAGATGCACGTTGTCATGCCCAGCGCACTCGATCATCTTAGGGGCCAGAATGCACATCGAGCAGTCGTTCGTGGGAAAAGTCTTGTCCAGCTGGGCCATCCTGCCACCGATGCTGGGCGTTCGCTCCACCAGATAGACTTGGAGGCCCATGTTAGCCAGGTCAATGGAGGCCTGGATACCCGCAATGCCCCCGCCAATGACCAGAACCGACTGGCTACTCAACCTTGATCCTCCACCAAAGACCGTAACACACCATGGGAGGGCATACCCTGTCAGTGGACGCGACACAGAGGATGCCCTCACCGGTCTGTAAGAGCAACTGTACTTGCCTAGACAGCCACGACCTTGCTCATCAATTCGGCCAGCTTGGCCGCCGCGTCCCTCTTTTTCCTCAGATTCACCGCGTTGGCGTCCACGTACTGCAGAGCGGCGGGAAAACAGAACCTAACACACTGGGGGTCACCCTCGCAGAGGTCACATTTGATGACCTTGCTGCTCACTGTGTCAATACCCATGCCGCCGAAGGGACAAGCAGTTACACACATCTTGCAGCCTATGCAGAGATCGTAGTCAAGCGCAACATTGCCCAGTTCCTCATCTCTGGCGAGGGCATCCTTGGGACAGACCGCTATGCAAGGTGCTTCCAAGCACTGCTGGCAGATCATGGGCATATCGAAACCTTCCATGAACCACTTGATAACGTGGATTCTGGCTCTGCTGGGATTGCTCACCCCCTCGTGTTTGACAGAGCAGACCATCTCACACAACCGACAACCGGTGCACTTATCTTGCTCTACCAGAATCACCTTTTGCATGGTCGTCGTCCTCCCCTAGAGCCTATGTGAGGGCTCTTTGTCCAGGCCGAGCCTCTCCAGTGTCTCGGGAGTAGGCACACCCTTCTCGTCCCACCCATGTAGCTGGTAGTATTCGTCTATCATCTCCGTGAACTTCTCACGGTCAATCGTCTTTCCACGGACGATGTCCAGCCCGCGCGTGGTGGGCTCGTCGAAGTAGCGATCCACCAGCGTGTCATCCTTCCGGCCGAAACCCTCTCTGATGTTGAATAGCCTCTCTATGTTGTAACCCCGCTCGGCCACATCCCACACATCGCGGGGCGACATCTCCAGGCCCGTGTTATGATAGATGAACTTGGAGACGTTGTCGAAGTTCAGCAGGTTAGGGCTCAAGAAAACAGAGTGAAACTTGCACACTCCAACGCAGTCTATGGCCATGTACATCATCTCCTGCCACAGCACTTCCCAAGCCTTACCTTCATAGTCCCGATAGTCAGACGTGAACTTACCCTCATACTTGACGGGGTTGTTGTACACCCCCTCCAATACCGGCACTGGCAGGTGATAGAGGTCTATGGCCGGCCGGCTCCGCAGGTGGTCGGCGCCCCTGGTGCTAGTGGCAATGCCCAAAGCAAGAGCAGGCGTGGGCCTCTCATCCGAGTGCAGATTGCTCATCCCTTTCACGTGGATATTGTACTTGAGCGAATCCTTGCCTATCTTCGCGGCAGCCCGCAGAGGCCCCTCTGCAAGGACGTCACCTATCCCCTCGCGCAGGGCGATCTGCCTGATCAGTTCTAGGACCGCCTCGTCGTTGCCCCACTCCAGCTTCAAGCCACCGGTGTCCTTGTTAGTGAGGATCCCTTTCTCATACAGTTCCATGGCCCAGGCCATCATACTGCCCGTCTCCAGGATGTCGATACCGTAGTGGTTGACCAGGTGGTTGCCCTTCAGGATGGTCTCAAAGTTGTTGCATCCCACCTCCCAGCCAAAGGCACCCTGGGCAGTGTACTCAGGTCCCTCATCGAAGATGCCGTCCACGACGTACCGGTGCCGGCAATGGATGATGCATCCGAAGCAACCCACGGTGCCGAGACCATATTCCTCGATGTGCTCACACTCGATTGGCTCGGCATCCAAGAGTTGATTATGCTGGAAATTCTGCGTCCTCACCAGACCCGTGGAGTTGGTCACGCTTTGAATAAACATGGTGCCGTACTTGCCCATGATTTGAGCAAACTTCGTGTCAGCGATGTGACTCATGACTTCGTGGTCGTACTCCAGGGCCTCCTGTGGGTACCTGATCTCCACATCCATAGTGCCTCGCGCGGCGATCGCCTTGACATTCTTCGACCCCAGCACGGCGCCCATGCCGGTTCGTCCACCGGCGTTCTTCATACCGCTGATGACATTCGCAAACCTGACCAGCTTCTCGCCACCCGGGCCGATGCACAGTACCTGCACCTCCTCACCCAACTCCTGCTTGAGAGTATCTTGGGTTTCACGAGTGCTCAGCCCCCACAGATGGGAAGCGCCCCTTATCTCGATCTCACCATCGTTGACCCAGACATAGACCGGCTCCTCCGCTTTGCCCTTCAGCACCAAGTGGTGAAACCCAGCCCAGGTCAACTCTGGCGCAAAGAAGCCGCCCATGTTGGCGCTACCCACAGCCCCCGTCAAGGGCGACTTGGCGCCCACATGCGTACGTGCTGAAGCCGAAGCCAGAGTGGCGGTCAGGAGTCCCGCGCTTACCATCGCCACATTGTCCGGACCCAATGGATCTGTGCCTGGCTCAGTATGGTTGTACAGCAGGTACATGTCCAGGCCCCGCCCACCGATGAACTTCTTCCTCACCTCGACCGGGATCGGTTTGGCCTCAATCTGCCCGGTGGAGAGGTTGATATATGCTATCCTACGATTAAGAGCCATCTCTTTGCGCCCTCCTACGAGATGATGCGAGAAGTGCTGTAGTATTGGAGGAAGTGAGCGATGTCCGACGCATGCGACTAGAACCTCATCCTATCCCACATCGGACCCCGCACCTTTGCCAGATTAGGGTTGACCCAGGAGATCCGCCACTCCCAGCCGCAGCTCGGACAGGTGATCTTGTCCGCCCTTGGCGGCACTCTCACCCTGTCGAAACAGTTGAGGCATCTGACCTGGCCTATGCGGCCCCCTTCCTCCTCCTTCTTTCCCGATTTCTTGGCCATGGTATCTTCTCCCCCAGAGATGAGCAACGTAAAGTGGACCATTCTACTCCAATTATACCGAATTGACCCGAGCACGACAACCTCTGGTGCTCATATCTAGGAATCCTGGACGCTGAAGTCGACGCTATTGCAGGTTCTCCCACACGGCGGCGATCCCCATGCCCCCGCCTACGCACAGGGTGGAAAGCCCGTGCTTGAGCCCTCGTCTCTTCAGCTCATAGAGCAGTGTCAGAGTTATCCTGGCGCCGCTGGCTCCCACCGGATGGCCCAGCGCGATCGCCCCACCGTTGACGTTTACCTTATCACGATCAAGGCCCAGTTCTCTCTCGCAGGCCAGATACTGGGCGGCAAATGCTTCATTTATCTCGATGAGGTCCATGTGCTCGAGCTTCATCCCCGCGCGTTTGAGAGCCTTGCGTGAAGCCTCCACAGGTCCGATGCCCATGATGTCCGGGTTAACACCCACATTCGCCCACGAAATGAGGCGTCCAAGGGGCCTTAGACCCGTGTCTTTCGCCTTCTTCGCAGTAGTCATTACGAGGGCCGCCGCACCGTCGTTTATGCCACACGAGTTGCCAGCGGTGACGGTCCCGTCCTTCTTGAAGACCGGGCGCAAGGCACCGAGGTCCTCCACGCTCGCTTCCGCTCGGATATGCTCATCGCGGTCGACGATGATGGTCTTCCCCTTGCGGCCCTTGACCTCGACACCCACGATCTCCTCGGCAAAGCGGCCATTCTCTCGGGCCTCCGCGGCCAAGCTGTGGCTGCGGTAGGCGAACTCATCCTGCTCCTCTCGCGAGATGTCGTACATCTCGGCCAGGTTCTCAGCAGTGAGACCCATCATCAGGCCATTCCACTGATCCGTCAGGGCTACCAGGATGTAGTCCTCCACTTCCGCGTTGCCGAGTCTGAAGCCATCCCGGCTACCCCGAATGACGTGGGGACACTGGGTCATGTTCTCTGTGCCGCCGGCGAGAATGAAGTTCGACTCTCCCAACAGCAATTGCTGCGCGCCCACGACAGCTGCCTCAAGGCCCGAAGCACAGAGGCGATTCACAGTCAGACCAGGTACCTCTATGGGCACTCCTACACTCAAGCCGATGTGCCGAGCCAGATAGGGGGCATCCTTGCAAGTCTGTACCACGTTTCCGAAGACTACGTGGTCTATCAACCCAGGGTCTACTTCGGACCGTCTCAGTGCCTCCTTGGCAACCACCGCACCGAGATCTGTGGCGGTGACGCTCTTCAACCCGCCACTGAGGCTCCCGAAGGCCGTGCGGGCCCCATCAATTATCACTACATCGTCCATCTCAGTATCCCTACAATAGTCTATGGTCTCACCACGCTTTGAGGTGAGGACTTACGTCACGTTCTCGAATATGCCAGCCATCCCCTGACCACCCCCGATGCACATCGTGGCCAGCCCATACTGCTCGCTACGCTCCCTCAGCTCGTACATGGCAGTCAGCGATATGCGCACGCCGGTGCAGGCCGTCGGGTGGCCCAGAGCTATGGCCCCGCCGTTCACATTCGTACTGTCTCTGTCATTGCCGAGCTCCCTCTCGCAGGCGAGATATTGGGCAGCGAAGGCCTCATTCAACTCGATGATGTCGATGTCTTCCAGCTTCAGCCCAGCTCTTTGCAGAGCCTGCTTGGTGGCAGGCACAGGCCCGATGCCCATGATATCGGGGTCGCAGCCCATGGCTCCATAGGACACCAGCCTGGCCAAGGGCTTCAATCCCCGCTCTTTTGCTTTCTCCATGGTGGTCACTACCACGGAGGCAGCGCCATCAGTGATGGGACATGCGTTGCCCGCCGTTACCGTCCCGTCTTTCTTGAACGCAGGCCTCAGCTTGGAGAGCTTCTCAACCGTAGTATCGTCTCGGATGCGCTCGTCAACTCCGAAGAGCTTGGTCTCGCCCCTTCTCCCGGCTGGCACCTCTATGGGTATGATCTCCTTAGCCAAACGGCCGCTATCCCTGGCTGCCTTGGCCAGCATATGGCTGCGATAGGCAAACTCGTCCTGCTCCTCGCGCGGGATCTTGTACTTCTCCACCAGGTTCTCAGCGGTGAGAGCCATGCGGAGCCCATTGTAGGTGTCTATGAAGTTCAGATCCACCCAGTGTTCGATCACTCCTTTACCATACCGGAGGCCATCACGAGCATTCCTGATCACAAACGGCATCTGATCCATAGTCTCCACGCCTCCAGCCAAGATGAAGTCATATTCATCGTCCACAACTAGCATCCGGGCCGCGGTGACAATGGCCTCAAGACCGGAGCCACAGATACGGCCCACGTTCAACGCTGGCACCGTTATCGGACATCCTGCCTTGAGGCAGATGTGGCGAGCCAAGTACTGTGCATCCCCGCTTGACTGAGAGGCGTTGCCCCAGACCACATGGTCTATCCAGTCGGGCTCCACGTTGGACCGCTTCATTGCCTCTTTGGCCACATGTACCGACATGTCGGTGGGATGGACATCCTTCAAGGACCCACCATAATGGGCCAAGGGCGTGCGAGCCCCATCAAGGATGACGATGTCCTTGCCATAGAAATTCATCGTGCTCTTGCTCCTTTCACCAGTTGTTTTCCTTGTCGCCCCGCGTACCAATGCGTTTGGGGCCGGTTAGCAGATCTCCAGCAAGAGACAAGGTGCAAGGTGCACCCCATTCAGGTGTCCGACCCTTGCACCCCGTTTCTGCTACATCAAGTACTCGCTGCAGACTAGAGCTCCCTCCGGTCAACGACCCGGACAGCCTTGCCTTGACTGCGCTGGATACCAAACGGTTCCTTGATGTTCACATTGGAGGAAACGTACAGTGCCTCGGCCAGACCCTTCTTGACCTTTCCTTCCATCTCCTTCAAGGCGTCCCAGCCCTGGTTGAACAGCTTCTCAGTCGCTTCCACCTCCACTGTCAGCGCGTCCATGTCCTTCGGACGGTCCACGTAGATGATGTAGTGAGGCGAGAGTTCGGGAAAGCTCAAGAGGACATCCTCTATCTGGGAGGGGAAAACATTGACGCCCCGGATGATGAGCATGTCGTCAGTGCGCCCCATGATCTTGCCCATGCGGACCACGGTGCGGCCACACTCGCATTTCTCAGCGTGTAGGACGGTGCGATCCCTGGTTCGATATCGCATGAGCGGGAAGGCTTCCTTGGTCAGCGTGGTGAATACCAGCTCCCCCGGTGTGCCATAAGGCAGAGGCTCTCCCGTCTCCGGGTCTATGATCTCAGGATAGAAATGGTCCTCTGCGATGTGCAACCCGTTGTGAGCAGGGCACTCCACCGAAACGCCTGGGCCGATGATCTCAGCCAGACCGAAGATATCAAAGGCCTCCAAGTCCAGCCTCTTCCCGATCTCCTCACGCATCTTGTCGGTCCACGGCTCCGCGCCAAAGAAGCCGATGCGAAGCTTCAGGTCTTTCTTGGGATCCAGCCCAGCCTCCTCCACAGCCTCGGCCAACACCAGTGCGTAGGAAGGCGTACAGGTTAGCACCGTGGAGCCGAAGTCCTGCATGATCGTCACCTGCCGCTTGGTCAGGCCGCCCGACACTGGCACCACCGTCGCTCCCACCTCGTGGGCGCCAAGATGAAAGCCAAGCCCCCCTGTGAAGAGGCCATAGCCATAAGCGTTATGGATAACGTCCCCCTTCTTCGTGCCACCGGCAGTGTAGACTCGTGCCATCACCTCGGCCCACACCTTCATATCGTTGTCGGTGTAGCCTGTGACCGTCATCTTGCCAGTGGTGCCGCTGGTGGCGTGGATCTGTGACACCTCCTCGAGCGGTGTAGCAAAGGGCCCGAAGGGATAGTTGTTCCTCAGATCCTGCTTCACGGTCAAGGGGAACTTGGCCACGTCCTCCATAGACTTGAGATCCGCTGGCTTCACCCCCGCGTCCTTAAAGAGTTTCTTGTAGAAAGGCACCTTGTTGTAGACCCTTTCCACTGTCTCTTGAAAGCGCTTCAACTGCAGTTTCTGCAGTTCCTTGCGGGGCATGGTCTCAATCTCTTCATTCCAGATCAGGTACTTCTTCCTAGCCATTTCTCCTCCCTGCCAAATGTGTTCAGATAGCGACCCTAGAACGTATCTCACCACTCGTCGCTGGGAGCGCCTGTGAGAAAGACCGGGCCCCTACCCAGCAAAACAACTCACAGCTCTCGCCCCGCCGCAAAGGCCTTGCGGTTTAGCTCCACGTACTTCTTGGGCACGCGTTCCTCGACAACCTTCAACCAGTGCTCCTCCGCGACGTCGAGGTGGTTCGACAGCGCTCCCAACAGCACAACGTTCGTTGCCCTTTCAGTGCCCAATTCCTGGGCCTTGGCCAAAGCCGGGACAATGTGATACTCCTTGCTCGCTTGGGACAGGGCTTTGTCTATCCGTTCCTGGCTGGGGTACTCCATTCCCCCGGAGCTGACAGCCAAAGGAGGCAACCTCTGGTCGTTTACGATGGCGATCCCCCCTTTCTTCAGGAGTTCAAGCCAACGGAGCCCCTCCAACAGCTCGAACGAAACCAGGAAGTCAACCTCGCCCTTGCCCACCAGGGGCGCGTAGACCTTGTCCCCCCATCGTACCTGACTCAGGACGCTGCCCCCTCTCTGGGCCATACCATGAACCTCCGATTTCTTGACATCGAAACCAGCTTGCACGCCCACCTCCGCCAAGATGTCGGAGGCCAGCAGGACCCCTTGGCCACCAACGCCAACCAGTGCGAAGTTCATCGTTTCCACGGTTCTCACTCCTCCACCATGTGAATAGCATTCCGGGCACACACCTGCTCACAGACAGCGCACCCGAAGCACAGTATGCTGTTGATCTCGGCCTTGGCCTTCCCCGACTTGGCGTGTATCTCGTCGCTCCTGATGACGGCCGGACAGCCGATCTCAAAGCAGCGACCGCAGGCGTTGCACCTCTCCAGATCCACGTAGTGGAGGGCCGGCCTCTCGTCATACAAGAAGATGCACGGGGACCGTGTGACGACCACTGCAGGCTCGTTGGAGTCCAGGGAGGCCTTCAGCGCTTCCTCCAAATCCTTCAGGTTGAGGGGGTCGACGGTGCGAACCTCTTGGTAGCCCATCGCCTGAGCCAGCGCCTCGAAATCCCCCTTCACTGTTTCCTCACCCTTCAGCGTCCGACCAGTGCTGGGATGAGGTTGATGCCCCGTCATCGCCGTGGTCAGGTTGTCCAGGATGATGGTGACGGTGTTGCTCTTGTTGTAGACCACATTGAGCAGCCCTGGCATCCCGGCATGCCAGAGAGTGGAATCGCCGATGGTGGCAACCGCTCTCTCCTCCACCCCTGCCTTGTTGATTCCATGGGCCACGCCAATGCTGGCCCCCATGCAGCCCAGGGTGTCCGTGGTGGCTATCGGAGGCAAGACCGCCAAAGCGTAGCACCCTATGTCGCTATCGACCACCAGACCGTACTTCTTGAGCATGTAATAGACCGGCCTGTGGGGGCAACCCGCGCAAAGCACCGGTGGACGGGGTGGCAACTCGCCTACATCTATCTTCTGCACCTCCACAGTCTCGTCCACCAAACCAGCCTCGTGGGCTGCATCACGCACAATCCCCGGATTGAACTCATCTAGAATGGGGAAGAAGTCCTTCCCGGCAGCGACCTCTATGCCCATCATCTTCAGGTGCTCCTCCAGGAAGGGGTCTAACTCCTCCACGACCACTACCTTGTCCACCTTGGAGGCGAAGTCCCCGATCAACTCTCCCGGCAAGGGCCAACTCATCCCCAGCCTCAGGAACGAGGCATCAGGGAAGACCTCTCGTGCGTACTGATAGGAGACGCCGTTGGCCACCACTCCCAGCGAACGGTCCCCCCATTCCACGTTATTGCAGGGGAAGGTCTCCGCGTACTCGGCTAGATCCTTCAAGCGTTGCTCCATCACCGGATGGCGGCGCCGAGCGAAACCGGGGATCATGCTGTATTTGGCTGGGTTGCGGGCGAAGGGTTTGCGGTCATCCTCGATGGCCTTTCTCTCCCCCAACTCCACCAGGGCGCTGGAGTGGCAAATGCGAGTGCTCAAACGCAAGAGCACCGGGGTATCGAACTTCTCACTGATCTCCAGGCCCAAGCCCACGAAATCCTTGGCTTCCTGGCTATCCGTCGGCTCCAGCATCGGCACCTTGGCAAACTTGGCATAGTGCCGGTTGTCCTGCTCATTCTGAGAACTGTGCATGCCTGGATCGTCGGCGCTGACTATGACCAACCCTCCATCGAAACCTGTGTGAGAAGAATAGAACAGTGCCTCAGCGGCGACATTCAGACCCACATGCTTCATGGCTGCCAAAGCCCGCTTGCCGGCGTAGGCGGCCCCAATCGCCGCATCCAGGGCCACTTTCTCGTTAGGAGACCACTCGGCATATATCTCGTCATACTGCACTATGTTCTCCAAGATCTCCGTACTGGGAGTACCGGGATAGGCACTGGCGAACGCCACGCCGCTTTCGTAGGCCCCACGAGCCACAGCCTCATTTCCCGACAACAAGACTTTCATAAGAGACCTCCATTCTTTACTACAATGCGCATACGAGCCGCCACTAGAGCGGCGGCACGTTCTGAGAAACGGTCGTCACGGAAAGTGGAAACGGCTTCTGTCAACCGCTTTCAGGAACCCGATCCTCCCAAGTAGGCCTCTTGGACGCGTTCGTCACCGAGCAACTCCTTGGATGTGTCTTCCAAGACAACGTTACCCGTTTCCATTACGTAGCCCCGGTCGGCCAAGCGCAGCGCAGCCCTGGCGTTTTGTTCAACCAGGAGGATGGTGGTTCCGTGTTCGCGAAGCTCGCCCGCTACTCTGAAGATCTCTCGGACCAGTAGGGGTGCCAACCCCAGAGAAGGCTCATCCAGCAACAGAAGCTGGGGCTTGGCCATCAATCCTCGGCCCAGGGCCAGCATTTGTTGCTCCCCTCCAGACAGGGTACCCCCCATCTGCTTCTGCCTGTCCTTCAAGATGGGAAAGATCTCAAAGACGAAATCCATATCCTTTTGAATCTCCTCCTTCGGCTCCCTGCCGTGGCGGAGATAGGCACCCAATAGCAAGTTGTCCAGAACGTCTAGCGTGGAGAATACCTGTCGTCTCTCCGGTACCTGGCTGATCCCCAGATGCACGACCTTGTCCGGCGACAACTTGGTGATTGGCCGTCCTTCGAAGACAATCTCGCCGGTTCTGGAGTGGAGCACCCCGGAAATGGTGTTCAAGAGGGTAGTCTTCCCCGCGCCATTCGCTCCGATGACCGCCACAATCTCGCCATTGTCGACATGCAACGAGACATCCTTCAAAGCATGGATATTGCCATAGTAGGTATTGATATCCTTGACTTCAAGTAGCATTCTCCCCCTCTCGAAGGAATCGCCCGGCGCTAGGAATCAGGCGCACTGTCTGAGATTTGTGAAGGCCTCAGATCACGCGTATCTCCTCGTGACCTAGATAGGCTGCAATAACCTCGGGGTCACTCTGAATCTCCTCAGGAGTGCCTTCGGCTATCTTCTCACCATAATCCAGCACTATGATGCGCTCAGCAATCCCCATCACGAAGGCCATGTCATGCTCCACCAGAAGAACCGTGACACCGCTGTCCCGAATCCGACGCACCAGGGCGTCCAGGTCCTCCTTTTCGGGCCTGTTCAGGCCTGCGCCCGGCTCATCGAGCATCAGTAGTTTGGGTTCCGTGGCCATGGCGCGGGCGATCTCCAGCAGCCGCTGCTGACCGAAGGGCAAGCTAGAGGCACCCACGTCGGCCATGGAGTCCAGACCCACATAGGCTAACTGCTCCATAGACCGGTCGATGATCTCTTTCTCCTCTCGCCTCCCTCCCGGCAACCGCAGGCCCGCGCTCATCATCCCGTAGCTGCTCTGAAGGTGCCGCCCGACCATCACGTTCTCCAGCACGGTCATGTTGTTGAACACCTGCAAGTTCTGGAATGTTCGCGACAGACCCAACCCAGCGACTACATGCGGCTTGAGACCATTGATCACATCCCCTTCGAACTTGATCTCTCCGTCGGTCGTAGGGAGCACACCAGAGATGAGATTGAAGATGGTGGTCTTTCCCGCCCCGTTAGGGCCGATGATGGAGAATATCTCTCCTCGCTGGACATCGAAGGAGACATCATCCACGGCTATCAAGCCGCCGAACTCCTTCTTCAAATCGCCAATTTCCAGAATCGCGTTCCCAGCCACCTCTCCTCCCACGGAAGAACCCTCCAGCAAACAGTGAGCTGACTCGCCAGGCAACTGTCCTCTTCACACGTGTGAAAGCGTCCTCGATTCCGCGGAACAAAGGACTGGAACCCCCTTCACAGAGTGGTCCGTATCAAACTGCTTGCTCCGCCCGGGGCTCTGTCTCTTTGTCGCCAGCTCGGCGGAAGACCTTCAGGTTTCGTAGCCACTCAAGCGCTTTCGCCCCGCCGAAGCTCAACCCTTGCGGCATGAAGATCATGACCAGTATGAGTATGATGCCGTAGCCGATAAGCTCATACTCGCCCCCTACTCCAAGAAGCTGGTGCATTCTGGCCCGCAAGACCTCCTTGACCAAAAAGAAGAACGTGACCCCTAAGGCCGCGCCCCATACACTGGCCATTCCTCCCACTGCAGCCATACACACTAACTCCACCGAGGGCACGAAACCGAAGGGTCCCGGAGCAACCAGAGCCTGGAAATGGGCATAGAGGCTCCCTGCCAAGCTAGCCATCATCGCGCTCAGCACGAAGATCTGAACCTTATAATTGGCGGTGTCCACCCCCATAGTGCTGGCCGCAACCTCGCTGCTCTCGATAGCGCGCAAGCCCCGTCCCACTCGGGAGTTTATGACATTGAGGCCGATGATGATGACCGCTATGGCCACCGCCCAAACCAGCCAATAGTATCTCTCTATCGGCCAGAAAGTGAAGTTGCCGATGCTCAGGCGAGGTATGCCACTTATGCCGTCATGTCCGCCGGTGAGCCCCCCACCTTCACGGAACACGGTGTACATCACAACCCCTAGGCCCAGGGTGGCCATGGCCAAATACATGCCTCGCAGCCTGAGGATGGGTTTGCCGATGAGGTAAGCGAATCCCCCGGTCACGAGCATCGCCACCACGATAACCAACCAGGGCCACCACCAGGTATCCGATATCCCAGGCAACAGGTGGTGCCGAGGGGCCATGGTGCACAAGATCGCTGAGACATATGCGCCAATCCCATAGTAGCCAGCCTGCCCTAGGGAGATCTGCCCCGCATACCCCATTAGCAAGTTCAGCCCCACCACCACGATAGTCAAGATCCCGATCCGGATCAGCGTGTCAAACGTGATCATCCCACCGGTCAGGTCCCTGAAGCGCAAGCCAAAAGGCTCTATGGTCTCAATCAGGCCAAAGACGACAATGATGGCGATGAAGACGCCGAGGCCCATGATGTTCGCGTACCTGGACCAACCCTCTTCTCCAACCACCGGTTCATCTCCTATGTCTGCTCTACGCCTCGCTCCCCTCCGCCGATGATACCTTGGGGCCTGAAAAGCAAGATCAAGATCAGGATCACAAAGGCTATAAGATCCCTGTAACCGTACAACCCCGTGACACCAGCACCGACATTCTCCGCCACCCCCAGGATGAGACCCCCGAGAACCGCCCCCAGAGGATTGACCATACCGGCCATGATGGCGGCCACGAACCCCTTGAGCCCGAACACGAGCCCCATGTCGTATTGAGGCCGGGTAGCAGCGCCGAAGACGATGCCCCCGACGGCCCCCACCGCAGCAGCCAGCGCAAAGGAGAGGAGAGACATACGACTGGGATTGATACCCATCAACTCAGCGGCCCTAGGGTTGATAGCGCAGGCCCGGAACGCCTTGCCCATCATGGTGCGCTCGAAGAAGTAGTACAACGCAGCAAGCACCACGGCTACGGTTCCCCAAATCCATAAGCTCTGAGCAGACAGGGTCAGCCCTAAAGGACGAAAGATGACATCTGTCTGTTGCAGGTTGGTAAAAGCCGGCACGATCTTGGCCCGGCTGCCCCACAGTAACAACGCTATCGCCCTGACGGTGATGGTGAACCCAATGGTGATGATGATCAGTGTCACGATGTGCGCGCCTCGAGCTCGAGCGGGAGAAATGGTTGCCCTCTCAAATATCACTCCCACAAGGGTGACTATGATCACCGTTAGAATGATAGCTACCACGAGCTTCAAGGGCGGAGGCAAGGGAACATCGAGCGCGTAGAAGGTGGCGCAGAACATGGCGCCCAGCATGACGAACTCGCCCTGCGCAAAGTTGATCACCCCCGTCACGCTGAAAATCACCACGAACCCCAAGCCGACCAGGCCATAGATGCTCCCTCCTCGAATCCCATCTATCGTCCACTGGGCGAAGGCCTTGGGCCCAAAGTTCTTCTGATAGGCAAGGAACAGAACAAGGGCTACCAATACGACCATGGCAGCCACCGTTAGCCCTCTCTTCACTGACCTATTGCCAAGGAATCCCTGCATATCGACTCCGATGTATCAGAGCAAAGCAGGGACTGGGGCGCTTGCCCCAGTCCCTGAACTCTACGTACGCCTACCACTCCTCTGCCGGGAAGGGGACAAACCCTTGGTCCTCTACCTTGAACCAGGTGAAGGAGGTGTAGTCAATCCCACAGTGATCCTCAGTGTTGATGTTGAATACGCCAGCGGTGCCTGGCCAATCCGTGATATTGGCCTCGATGTAGTCACGAACCGCGACCCTCTGTTCCTCCAGGGTCATGCCCTCGTCCAGGCTCTCCAGCGCCTCGAGCACCCAGGATAGGGCATCCCAGGCATGGCCGCCGAAGGTGCTGACCGTCTCACCGGTGTACTCCTCGTACGCCGTCTTGAAGTCCATGAAGACTTCCTTCTGCGGGTCATCGGCCGGCACGTCCTCAGCGATGATCACGGCACTGCAAGGCAGTTCCGCCCCCTCGATGGGCTCGCCACCGACGTCGATGAAGTCCTGCACGCAGACACCGTGACCGTGGATGATGGGGATGTCCGGCAACGCCGTACGAATCGCAGCATGGGCGTTGGACGCGCCAGGCGGGATGGCACCGATGACCACCACATCACAGCCAGCAGCCTCGATACCAACAACCTGCGGAAACTCGGTATCGGTGCGCTCGAAGGCGCCTTCGAAGACGTTCTCGAAACCAGCCTCGGTCAGTTGCCCTGACGAGTTGCGGTAGCAGTCTCCACCATAGCCGGTATTCTCATACAGGTAGCAAACTGACGTTACATCCTCCATCGCGTTGAGACGCTCCACCTGCCACTGGGCCACCTCGAAGTTCCCCTGCGGGCTCTTGAAGACCCAATAGTAAACCTCCCCGGTGTCGGGGCTCTTGACGATCACGCTCGAAGAAGCCATGGAGACGTACGGTACCTCAGCCTCCATAGCCACCGCGGAGATCGCCATGCTGATGGGCGTCAAGCTGCCCATGACCAGGGCCACCACCTCGTCCTCGTCAATGTACCGGCGGGCCAAGCTGGCTGCCACATCGGGGTTGCTCTCGGTGTCGCCCATGATGATCTCGACGGGGTGTATCACACCGTCAGGGCCAACGAGGCCGCCGGCCTCCTCGAGCGCCTCCAGGATTATCTCGGCCACGTTCCGCTCAGGCTCGCCCAAGAAGGACCCGCCACCGGTCACCGACGGGGCAAACCCGATCTTGTAGGTCGTCCCTACTACGGGCTCAGGAATAGGCGTAGCCTCCGGCGCCGTTGTGGGCGTGTCCGCCGGAGGAGGCGGTGGTTCTGTAGGCTCAGGCGCGGGTGGTGCCCCGCACGCCGAGACCAACAGCCCCAACAAGGCAATGATCGTCACTGCAGCAAAAGCTATCTTCTTCACTTCTTTTCCTCCTGTTTCAGTCGTACTATTCGATCTACCAACGTCCAGTCACAATCAGGGGCTCTTTTCACCACCTCCTTTCTGTATTATGCATGTCTCCAACAGGCAGTTAGCCAATAGTGAAGCGTTGAAACGCCTACCTGGATCCTTACGGCCCTCAAACCGGCCGTGAGGATTTCGGGCACATCATACATCACCCCCTCAGGATTGTCCAGTTCTGACGACATTACCCCGCGCTGAAGGCCCTAGAAATCAGGCGTCAGAACGATCCTCTTCATGAGGGTGGTGGTGTGAGCCTCCTCGAACACGTCCTGAATCTGGCTCATGGGCCGAGTCTCGACGAACGGCTCCAGCTCCACCTTGCCATCGAGAACCATCTGCAGCACCGTGGGATAGTACTCCGGCAGGCAACCCCAGGTGCCAATGATCTCAGCATCGAAGGCCATCAGCCTTGAGAGTGAGTACTCGTTGAGATTGGTCGAGAAGCCTACCCAGACCAGTTTGCCCACGAAACCCAGCAGAGCCAAAGCGATGTCCTGAGCCGGCTTTGCTCCGGTCATCTCGAAGATCTTCCAACCCCAGTTGGATGGCAGGCCGTTGGCCTTGCAGAGTTCGCGAAACTCGTTGCGCACGTCCCTGGCGCTCTTGTCGGTGGAGTTGATCACGTAGTCAGCCCCGTAGTTCAAGGCCCTCTTCAGCTTCTCCTCGTGACGCGCGATACCTACCACCACGTCGGCACCCATGGCCTTGAGCATCTGCGACATGAACACGCCGAGCCCCCCTGTCACCCCGGTGATGATGCACCTGTCGCCCTCCTGGACATCTGCTCGCACCGCCGCCTGATAGGGGCTGGTCACCGCATCGGCTATCACTGCTAGCCACTCCAGAGGCATACCCTTGCGGTCTTCCACGGGGCACAGATCCGTGGCCGGAACGACGATATGGCTAGAGAAACCGCCGTAGATGTCCAGGCTGTTGCCGGGCATCTTCTGGGCCAGGCACCGGTTGCCTCGGTCCATGTCACAGATCGGGCAACTGCGACAAGGCATGACCGCTGGAATGATCACCTCCTTGCCCACCCAGTCCTTCTCTCCAGCCACGACCACGCCGCTGATCTCATGACCCAAGGTTAGAGGCGGCTTGGTCACCGTGGGGACACCATAGTAGAAATACCCCAGGTCGGTGTGGCAGACCCCGCAGCCAGCGATCTCCACCAGGACGTCGCCGGGCTGCAGCTCCGGCACCGGGACGCTGGTCTTCTCCAGTTTGCCAGGGGTCACCTCCCCCGTCTCCCTATCCTTCCTGGTTGGCTGCACCATCTGCCAGGTCTGAATCTCGTCAGGCACGGTTGCCATTCTCTACCTCCTCGATATTGGTAATAGGTTCTCCTGTGTTGGTTCCGCCGCCTGCGATTCGGCAGCAAAAAGCGCCGCTCCAAAAGCCCCCATTTCCTGAGGATGCGGCGCTATCTCCACTTTCTTCTTGGCCCTCTCACCGATAATCTCAGCCACTATAGGGTTGTGGGCCACAACCCCGCCACTCATGATCACTCGACCAGTCAGAGTATCCATCTCCAGGATCCGCTTGGCGACCGAACTGAAAAGGCCTCTCACGATGTCCTCAAGCCTCTTACCGCCCCGGATTCTGTCTAGGACTTCGGTGGCAGTGAAGACTGTGCAAAAGCTCCCCAACTCCGTCCCCTTGCTGGACTTTCTGGCCAAGTCCTCGAGCTCATGTAAGGGGACGTCGAGCTTGTAAGCCATCTCCTCCAAGAAAGCACCGGTGCCGGCAGCGCACTTGCGATTCATCTTGAAGCTGGTCTTCCTGCCTCCGGCATCAAGCTTGACCACCTTGTTGTCCTGGCCACCGATATCTATCACCGTGATTTCCTCGGGGAAATAATGGTGACACCCTCTGGAGTGACAGCTTATCTCGGTCTTGCTCAAGTCTGCAAAGGATATGCTCCTCCTCCCAAAACCGGTGGCAACAACGTACTCTATGTCATCCCGATTGAGTCTGGCTCGCTTCAGGGCCTCTTCGAAGGCGATTTCGGCAGATTCTAGCAGATTCGCACCCGACCTGCGCACGAAGCTGCCCAGGATCCCCTTCCTCGCATCTATGACTACCGCTTTGGTCGTCGAGGTGCCCGAATCCAGCCCTGCGAAGTACCTATCGTCCAGGTTCACTCCCTTCTGTGACAAAGCCTACTCCCTCTCCTCAAGCTGCTCGATGAAGGCCTCGATGTTGGTCCTGGTAGTCTCCTCCGAATACATCCTCAGATCGTTCAAGTCGGCATCAATGGTCAGAGTGGGGATGCCAAGCTTCTTCTCCAGCCTCTGGGGCATGCCATATCGGGAGTTGGAGTTGTTGGGACAGGTCTTGGAATCATGGAAGATGATCCCATCCACCTTGAATTCCTCCACCAACTTCTCCATGTATCGCTCTTTCACCGGCTCACTGCGGTTGATGAAGATCTCGGTATAGGCCTGGGCCATGCTCTCGAAAGGTCTGTTCTCGTCAAAGGCGCTGAAGATCCAGCTATTGCAGTAGGTTGACACCAGCACGCAGCTTTTCAATTCATAGAATTGCTCAGAAAGGGCTCGCAGTCTACCCCAGATGGGCATGCCTTCCCAGTATATCCGGAACCGCTCATCCTCCACAGCTCCTACACCCTCTGCGACCCTCTCCTCCAGTTCCGCCTTGAGGATCTGATAGTAATCATTAGCTCTCTGACTACCCCTCAAGCAAACCGCCGGACCCATGTGGATGGTACCGTCGAAGAAGGTCCAGGGAGAGGGCACATTCCTCGCCAGGCCCAGGACATGCCCCCAAAGCTCACTGCACTCTCGAGAGAGGCGCATGCTCTCTCTGAATTTGTCTATGTCGAACTTCTGACCACTCACCTCCTCCAGGGTAGGTATCAAGTCCTTCATCTGCTGTACTACATCAGCGATCTCCGCTGGCACAATCTCCCTCAGGCCGTGAGGAGGATTGATCCCCACCACCGGGACATTGAACTCCCGCCCGTAGTACTCAAACCACTCCCTCACATCCCGGCACTGGTTGGTGTTGTAAGCCAATATGTCAGGTCTGGGTACGCTGTCGATTCCTGGATAAGCCCTGGAAAGAGGGGTTTCTCCCTTCAGGTAGCAACCTACGTCACTCGTAAGGTAGGAACAGATGTCAGGAGAGTAGCCGATGGCGTTGGCTAGCGGTATATAGTCCATGGCTAACCTAGTCGAGCCGAGCATAGCACCGTGGTTCTCAGGGTAGTGCACCTCGAAGTCAAGAGCGCACAGCAGTTCGGCTGGACCGACGCTGGTACACCAAGCGATCTTGCCCTCCTCCTCCCCCTTCGAGATGCGGTCCATCCTGTAAGAGTAATCCCGCATCACCTCGCCCAACTGTTTCGCTGCCTTTATCGGCTTGCGCAGCAGCTTCTTCTCCGTCATAACGCTCCTTCTGCGGGAATTGCATGCGCAGCGCTTGGGTCAGAGCGCCTCCGCCACCACCTCGGTGATGTCCATCACCTTCATCCTCTGCTTGCGCTCCCTTTGTAGTTTAGCGGCGGCCAGCTTTAGATTGCTCTTGCAGGTCGGGCACGCCGAGACTATCACCTCAGCGCCCATGTCCATGGCCTCGGCTACCCGGTTCTCGGCCAAGGTTGAACTCAGCGCGCCATCATAGCCCTTGAGTCCCCCACCGCCGCCACAGCACTTGGCCAGCGCGCGGTTCAGCCCGAACTCCATCAACTCCAACCCGGGAACCGCTTCGAGCACGTGGCGTGGCGGCTCGTAGATGTTCATGTGCCTGCCGATGTCGCAGGGGTCATGATAGATGACCTTTCTCGGGAACTCTCCCTTGAACTCCAGCTTGCCCTCCGGGATCAGACGGTCCATGTATTCGACTGCATGCAGTACCTCCACATCGAAGTCCGAATACTCACGATACAGGTCCCGTAGCGTTCTGTGGCACCCGGCACAGGTAGTGACTATCATCCTGGGGTTCAGTTTGGAGAAGGTCTCGATGTTCTTCTCCATGCATTCCTGAAAACTCTCCTCGGCGCCGATGAGATGAGCTACATATCCACAGCAGTTTTCCTCTTCCCCCAGCACGGCGTAGTTCACCCCCAGATTGTCCATCAACTCCATCATGCTAGGTACGATGTACAGGTCCTGGTAAGAACCCGTGCAACCCAGATAGAGAAGCACATCCACCTCTTCGCGGGCTGCTGCCTTTTCCTCATAGCCAGAGGGATAGGTCTCCGTTCTCTTCTCGGCAAGCTCCCCGAAGGGATTACCTTCCTCCTTCAAGCTCTCCACCATGGGCACAAACACCTGGGGGAGATAGCCTGCCTCGGCTAGTCGCTGGCGCGCCGCGCCAACGATCTCGGAGACTTCGATGCCTGCAGGACAGGTGGCCTTGCAGTTCAGGCAAGTGGTGCACTGATAGAAGCTCGCTGCCAACTCCTCTGATGGCTCCACGGCCCCTGCCATCAGATTGTAGGCCAGAATAACGTGGCCTCGGGCGTTCCGTGACTCCAGCGCGGTCTCGGCAAATATGGGGCAGCCCAGGCGGCAGAAACCGCACTGGATACAGGCGTATATCTCGTCATCAGTAGGCTTGCCGTAGCTCTGCACCTCCTCGGGCCTGTCCAATAGGTCGGTAAAGGCGAAATGGTCGTAGATATCCTTCACGATATCATCAAGTCCCATCTTGCCGGGGTTCAGAATACCGTTGGGGTCGAGGGCTTGTTTGATGGTTCTCATGACGTCCTGCCCAATACCGAGCTCCTCGACCATGAAAGGTGACTTGGCCATGCCGGTACCGTGCTCGGCGGTGAGGGTACCATCCAGCTTCAAGGTCACATCAATGAAGTCTTTGGCTATCTCCTTAGCTTTGTGCCAATGTTCTGGTTTCCTAGCATCTAGCAGGAGCACCGCATGGATATTCCCATCTCCCACGTGGCCGAAGCTGGCGATGCGGAAGCCGTGCTTGTCTCCTACCTTCTGAACCTCCTTGATGACGTCCGGGATCTTGCTGATCGGAACCCCGAAGTCCTCTACCAACGGTATCAACCGCTCACCCCTGGCCACCTTCGACAGGGCTGCCACCAATCCAGACCGGGCCGCCCAAATCCCGGCCATCTCCTGAGCATCGTCGGTCCACTCCATGCCTATCTGGTTGTGCTTGTCGGCGGTCTCGTTAATCCGCTCCAGTTGCTCCTGAACCATGGCCTTCTGGCCGTCCACCTCGATGAAGAGCATGCAGCCCACGTCATCAGGGATTTCCAAACCCATCACCTCTTTGACCACACCCAGCGATACGCTATCCAGAACTTCGCACTTCGAAAGAGGGATGCCTTGGGTCAGGATTTCGGTTACCGTGTCTCCCGCATCTTCCAAGTTCTTGAACCTTATGGTGGCGAAGGCCACGTATTCCGGCTTCGGCAGGATCCTGGCCGTGATCTCGGTCACCACCCCAAGCGTGCCTTCAGACCCAATGAAGACATGGGTCAAGTCGAAACCTGAGGAGCTCTTGGGTGCCGTAGTTCCGGTCTTGAGCGCTCGGCCATCGGCCAGCACCACCTCCAGTCCCATGATCCAGTCCTTGGTGCCACCATACTTGACCGCGCGCTCGCCACTGGCGTTGGTGGCCACAGTGCCCCCTATGGAGGCCAAGGGGCCGCTGCTGGGATCCGGGGGATAGAAGTGAGTGGGCGCTAGAGCCGCGTTCAGGTTATTGAGGATAACCCCCGGCTCCACCACCACGTATCCGTCCTCCTTGTTGATCTCCCTTATCTCATTCATCTTGGACAGATCCAGGATGATGCCTCCTGTGGGAGCCAGTACTGCTCCCGTCACACTGGTTCCAGAGCCCCTGGGGGTCACAGCTATCTTGCGTTCGTTGGCGAGGGCCATGATCTTCGATACCTGATCTGTCGAGTGCGCGAAGATGATAACCTCAGGGACGCCAACGTGAACTGACATGTCACGAGAGTAGGACATCAACTCAACTTCGTCGGTCCTGACATTCTCCTCCCCCACGATCTCCTGAAGTTCCTCAATATGATCCACGCTTTTGCCTCCTTGACTCTAGTGAGAGGTCATGTGGCCAGATACCCACCATCTACATAGATGGACTGGCCGGTGATGAAGCTTGAGGCGTCGGAAGCCAAAAAAAGAACCGCCCCCACAATCTCCTCGGGTTCACCCACCCGACCTTTGGGGACGGCGCTCAAGTATCTCTCGGCACGCTCGGCATCCTCCCATATGGGCCTGCTAAAGTCTGTTCGGGTCAAGCCAGGCCCCACCGCATTGACATTGATGTTGAGAGGCGCCCATTCAGCGGCCATGCACATGGTTAACATCTTCAGGGCAGCCTTGCTCGCATGGTAAGCGCCCATGCCAACACCCCCTCGTTCGGCCCCCACAGTGGTGAGATTGATGATTCTGCCTCCCCCTTGGCCGATCATCCTCTCTGCAACAGCACGGCTCAAGAGGAATGCCCCCTTACAGTTGGTGTCGAATATCCTATCCCAGCCCTTCTCCTTGAGATCCAACAGAGGCGCTAAGTAGCTTGTCGCCGCATTGTTGACCAGGATATCTACCCTGCCAAACTCCGCTATCGCTGCCTCGACGAGGTGCTCGACCTGCTCGCTGGAAGTGAGGTCTGTGACCACCGCCAGCGCCCTGCCACCGATCCCGCGGATCTCCTCGGCCACCGCGTCTATCTCGGCCTCCGTCCGACTGGCCACCACCACGCTGGCACCAGTCCGGGCGAGCCCTAAAGCGATGGCCTTGCCGATGCCCTTTCCGCCACCAGTGACGATGGCTACGGAGCCTCTCAGATCGTATTCGACGCCAGTCTTCACGTTCCTCCCGAAGACACGCACAAGGTAGTGCGCGGCCGCCATCGCAAACGCGCAGCGGTCACACCGGCAGCAGGAACCCCGGTCCATTGACTCAAGCCGGGGATCTGGTCCCTGCTAGTCTTTCTTCTCCAGGTACCGCTCTCTCAGTATGCGGTGCAGGATCTTGCCCGTCGCCGTCCTGGGCATCTCCTCGGGCGCGATGAAATCCACGCTCTTGGGCCTGCGGTAGCCCGCGAGCTTGCCCCTCGTGAACTCGATGATCTCCTTCTCAGCAGGGGCACTGTCCTGGTCCTTGGGGATGACCACGGCCTTGACCGCTTCACCCCATTTCTCGTCGGGTACGCCGATGACCGCAACATCAAGCACGCCAGAGTGAGAGGCTACTACCGACTCCACATCGGAGGGGTAAACCTTCTCTCCACCGGTGATGATCATGTTGTCCTTGCGGTCCACGATGTAGAAATAGCCGTCCTCGTCCTGCTTGCCCATGTCCCCAGCGCTGAAGTACTCCCCACGGAAGGAGCTTGCCGTCTTCTCCGGCATCTTCCAGTATTCGTCGAACATCATAGGCCCGCGCGAGTACAGTTCACCCACCTCACCCTGAGGCACAGGGTTGCCGTCCTCATCCAAGAGCTTGATCAGATCTGTCCCTGCGCATTCCGTGCCGATGGATCCCAGCTTCGTCAACTGCTCATGCGGCTTAAGTAGGGTCACCAAGCCGGCTTCAGTCGAGCCATAGGCTTCAAAGAGCTCAGCATTGGGGAACATCTCCAGGATCCCCAACTTGGTCTCCTTGCGGGCTGGAGCGGAGGAGATCAGCAATTGGCGGACCGAAGTCAGATCATACTTGGTCCTCACCTCTTCCGGGAGGTTCAACATCATGATGTAGTGAGTTGGCACCAAGGAAGTATAGGTCACCTTCTCCCGCTCGATGATCTGCAACAGCTCCTCGGGATCGTATTGCCTGGCCCGGTGGATATAGACCCCTCCGCCGATATAGGTGAAGACGAAGGAGTAGAAGGTCGAGTTCACGTGGCACAGAGGCATCACGATCATCCCGATGTCGTCGGGACGGTAGCCAAAATCAACCTCATTGATCAGATAGAAAGCGGTGTAGGATTCGTGGGACCTGATGACGCCCTTGGGACGCCCGGTGGTGCCCGAAGTGTACAGGTGGATCCATGTGTCCTTAGGGTCAACTTCTACCTCAGGCTCCGCGGGCGAGGCCTCAGCTATGATTCTCTCGTAGTTCAGGTAACCATCAGGCGTCTTGCTCTCGTCGCCGATGAAGATGAACTTGTCGGAACCGACCAGTTCGAAGTTGTCTTTGACGGCCTCAACCTCCTTCAGGAACTCCTCGCTGCAGATGAAGGCTTTGGACTCCGAGTTGTTGACCACGTACTCTATCTCCGGACCCACCCACCTGAAGTTGATGGGAACGACCACCATGCCTGCCTTGGCGGCCGCCAGATAGATGTCCATGTACTCCATGACGTTGTACAGTAAGACGGTGATCCTGTCGCCCTTCTTGAGGCCCATGTCCATCCAGGCATTGGCTAAGCGACAACTCTTCTCGTTGTACTCCTTGAAAGACAGCTCGCCAAAGCCATCCTTCACCGCCAGCCCTTTCACGGCCATCTTGTCGCCGAACTTGACGGCATTGACCCTCATGATCTCAGCAACATTCAACCAGACCGCCATCACACCCCTCCTTCCCTTTGACTGGAGTCCTTCAACCTCCCGATTTCACACACCGCAATCTTACCACCGCGGGTCTGTCCTGTCAAGCATTGCGGGACTGGAGAGCCATCCGCACCGGTCTTATGCCACCTCCCCCGAACAACAGACCCGACAAGAGCACCCTGGTATCTGACGCGACTGACTCGATATCCGTCGCCTTTCGGCCCAAGGCCCCCTCATCGGCGCTCGGTGCTGGGTCGCGAAAAAGGGTATCCCAATCCTACGGCCACCGACCCCGTGAAGGGGTAAGTTCACACCGAGCCTTGGGGGTGTGAACTACCCAGAAATGCAGGCCACCCTCACCAAAAGCAAGACTGGTCTTGCCTTGAGTCGCCTCTACGAAGCACGCTTCTTGGACGAGATCCTACTCCTCCTTGGGCTTAGCCAACACCTCGGCCATGAACTCGTCATTCACCAAGCCAGCTTCGTCAATCAGTCGCCGGTACTTGATGAAGTCTATCGTGTCCTTGCCCGTTATCTTCTTGGTGTTGAAGGCGTGGAAGCCCAAGAAGGCCTCGCTGGACATGTTCGTGGCCAGCCAATGGCGGTAGTACAGCTTGCCCTGATCCCAGAAGAACTTCTTCTTGGCCCTGATGGAATCTATGGACATCTGTAGACAGTTGGGGAACAGGTTGGTGAAGGTCCAGAGTATCTTGTCGACTTCCTTGTCAAGGAGTTCGAAATCAGCAGACGTATTGTAGACGAACTCCCTGGCTTTCTTGAATTCGTCCCCGGTCTTGAACTCGCCGTAGGCGATCTCGCCGTCCCTCACATACTCGTCGGTGATAACCTGGGGATTCCTGACCCAGTTGCCATCCTCGTCCTTCAGTACGGGAACAACCTTGCTCAGATACCCTTTGCGGAACATCTTGTATGCGGTCCACATCTCACAGGAGATGCAATTCCACATGGCGTCCTCGATGCCCAAGTACCAAGGCAGGAAGTCAGAGGAGCCGCCGACCGGAGCGGAGCCATGCCTAGGACCGGCCTGCCCATAGATCGCCAGATCAGAAGAGATACAGAGGTCACAAGCGCCACCGATCTCCTGACCACCGGCCACCCTCATCCCATTAGCTCTGCAAATGACCGGTTTCTTGCAGTCGAGGATGCTGTCCACCATGCCGTTGAAGAGGTCCATGTAGAGGGCGTACTCGGTGGGTCTACCGCTATAGTACTCGGCATACTCTTTGGTGTTGCCACCAGTACAGAAGGCCCTGTCGCCCACACCGGTGAAGACCACCGCCACGACGCTGCGATCAGCGGAGGCGTTGGTCATCCCCGAAATCACTCCTTTCACCATCTCCGTAGTGTAGGAGTTGTACTGGCGAGGGTTGTTGAGCCAAATCCAGGCGCTGTACAGTCCTTCTACGGGGTTGCCTTTCGGATCAACGATGGGCTTCTTCTCGTACACGACGCACGGAGGGTTGTCCATAGCGCCGAAATACTCGTCCCCCCAGAGAGTGTGGTCCTTCTTCTCGTGCTCTCTTGGTAGCCACTCTAGTGCCATTCCAATCCTCTCCTTTCCCTGTGTTATTGTACTCAAGCCCGTTAAGGTAATCTGAGGATCATCGAGCGATGAATATGGAAGGTTTGCGGTCGACGTACGATGGAGGAAAAACATGTCACCGAGAACGTATGGCGCTCATTGGACGCCACATGTCGATTATAACACACATTCCAGAACTTGTCAAGCTGAGTCAGCCGACCCATGTTATCTCCCCTTGAACACCGGCTTCCGCTTCTCCAGGAAAGCTGACGTTCCCTCCTTGTAGTCCTCGGTTGAGCAAAGCACACCGAACTCCAGGGACTCAATGGAGAGCCCTCTTTCCAGATCCACCTCCAGCCCCAGGTCGATCGCCCCCTTGCACGCAGCCAGGGTAAGCGGCGGTTTCGTGGCCAGCTTCTTCGCCAGGGCCTTGGCCTCATCCATTAAGTCCGCCAGAGGAACGACCTTCTGCACCAACCCGATGCGCAGCGCTTCTTCGGCGTCTATCATGTCACCCGTGAGGATCAGCAGTTTGGCCATGCCCTTACCCACCAGGCGCGGCAGGCGCTGGGTACCGCCATAGCCAGGGTTGATGCCTAGATTGATCTCCGGTTGCCCCAACCTGGCCGTATCAGCAGCGATACGGATATCACATGCCATGGCCAGTTCCAGCCCTCCCCCGAGCGCATACCCGTTGATGGCCGCGATAACCGGCTTGGACAGGCTTTCGATCTTGAGCGTCATCGCTTGTCCTCGGCGAGAGTTGGCCACCGCTTCCGGCGATGACTTCAAGTCCTGCAGCATGCCGATGTCTGCGCCCGACACGAAGGCCTTATCGCCTGCGCCAGTCATGATGATGGCCCGCACGTCGTCGTCAGCCCTCAACTCATCCAGAGCGGCATCGATTTCCGCCATAACTTGGTCGTTGAGAGCATTGTACTTGTCAGGCCGGTTGATGGTGAGAATCGCTATGTTCTCCTCGCGACTTATCAGCACGAACTCCTGCGCCATAGATTACACCTCCTCTAGCAGTGTCTCATATGCTCGTTGCTGCAACGGCAACCCTGCACTACGGTCGAATGACGCATCCACACGACCTCCGGGCAAGAGGCTTGTTGCTAAGCCGTCTAGTGGACCCGCAGTACCGCAGGCAGGCAATCCGCACAAGCGACCAGTAGAACGCGGCGAGGCCCACCCCTCATCTCTTGTACTCGCCGCAGAAGCCCTTGCCCGATTTGCGACCGAGAATCCCCGCTGACACCATTCGCCTTAGCAGAACTGGAGCCGCATACATGTCGTCCTTGAACTCGTCGAACATGTTGTCGGCGATGAACAGAGTGGTATCATTGCCGAGGATATCCAGCAGACGAAAAGGCCCCATGGGATGGTTCAACCCTAGCTCGATGGCCGTGTCTATGTCCTCTGTGCTCGCCAGACTGGACTCATAGACGCGGATGGCGTTGAGGAGATAGGGTATCAGCAGCCGGTTGACAATGAAGCCCGGGGTGTCCTTCGCTACAACCACCGTCTTGCCCAGAGATTCTGAGAACTCCCTCAGAGCTTCGACTGTCTCATCGCTGGTGACTATGGTCCTGACGATTTCCACTAAGCGCATGATGGGCACAGGGTTGAAGAAGTGCAGGCCGGCTACTTTGTCCATCCGCTCGGTGACCGCAGCCATCTCGGTGATGGTCATAGATGATGTATTGCTGGTCAGCAGCGCATGGGGAGGACAAACCTCGTCGAGCTGCTTGAACATCTCCTTCTTCAACTCCAAGTTCTCAATGATGGCCTCTACGATCAGGTCGCAATCCTTGAAATCCTTGGGATCTGTGGTGCCCTGGATCAGCCCCAAGATCTGATCCTTCTTCTCGGCCGTGATCTTCTCCTTCTTTACAGCCCTGCCAAGGAAGTGATCAACGGTGCCCAAGCCCTTTTGTAGCAGTTCATCGTTGATCTCCAAAACCACGACCCGGTAACCGGACTGGGCGCAAACTTGGACGATTCCGGCACCCATGATTCCGGCACCCACAACACCTACTGTCTTGATCTTCACTGCACGTACCTCCTTCTTGGGTTTTTGTTATAGAGCCTTTCTGGGCGGCCTCAGGAAGAGCGAAGCTACCGCTCCCACCAAAGCCGCTGCGCCAGCGATGACGAAAGCAAGGGTATAGGACCCCGTGAAATCAGCGACGCGGCCACCAAGGAAAGTGCCAGACGCCTGACCGATGCCGAAGAAGAGGGTGACGAAACCCAAAGCGGCGGGAGCCAGTCTGGCGCCTAGAAGGTCTCCAGTAGCAGCGGCCATGATACCTGGAATACTCCACGCAGTCAGGGCGAACAGCAGAGCGGACAAGTAGTAGCCGGGCGTCGCCTTCCACAGCCCAAAGATGGTGAAACACAAGAATTGCAGGAAATAGACTATGGCCAAACCATACTTCCTCCCCAGCACGTCCGACACCGATCCCCAAATGAAGCCGCTGATGATGCTCAGGACGCCAACGGCGGACCAGAGGGCTCCAGCAGACTCAGTGGTGAACCCGGCTTCCCAGGTCAAGTAACGGACGAAGAACGTGGCATAGATGATATAGGAGAAGCCGAACAAGACGTAGATCAGGGCCAAGTGCCAGACTGGGGCAGACTTGTAGACCAGTCCCCATTGCAAGGATGACGATCTTCCCTCACCGGGATTGGCTTCCTCGCCTTCGGCCCCGATGGGCTGCAACCCCTTTTCCTTTGGCCTATTCCTCAGCAACAGGTAGCCAAGGACAGCGATCAAGAAGGTGAACGCCCCCAGACAGAACCAGGAGTATCGCCAACCGTCAGCCCCGTATCTATTGAGAATGATGGGCACCAGATAGCCTGTAACTACCATCCCGAAACTCGAACCGCTCACCGCTATGCCAGTCGCCAGCCCTCTTCTCTTGGCGCCGAACCAGGCTGGGACCAGACCCATCACAGGAACGTTGGTTCCTCCGCTGCCTACCCCGGTCAGGCTGCGCCCCAGCAGGGCAACCTGGAAGTTGGGCGCTATGCCAGTCAGCAACATGGACCCACTAATGATGCACATGAAGACGGTGATGATAATCCTTGGCCCAAAACGGGATGCCAGGAACCCGCAGGTGACAGCTAGAACCAGATAACCGACCATGTTGCCAGTAGCCAGATCGCCGGCCTGGGCATCGGTCAAACCTAATCCCTCCTTCATACTGGGAAGGATCATCGTATAGCCGAAGCGGGCAAAGCCCAGCGCCCCAAGCACGGTGACCACGCTCATCACCGCAATGACCCAACCGTAGTGCAACCCTCCTCTTCGACGAGTACTTCCCTCCCCCATGGCCTCCTCCTTTGCCGCGAGTTGACACACCTGGTCTATTCCGGCGTTCCCATGCCTCCCCTCACCGCAGGGACTACCCTGTGGTGCCCTGCAAAACATCCACCACTGCGTCCGTTAAGGCGACTCGATAAGTCAGCAACCGACGTCCGCTGTCCAGAAGAGCCTGCCTGATGGGCCCCTGCAACTCCTCTATCGTCCCGTACGTCGTCTCTGCAATCTCCGATGTGTCCCGTGGCTGCAACTGGCCTCCCACCGACCATGCCTTGAACACATGACTCGTCCAATCAAGATATTCCTCACCGCCAGTGAATCGGACGTGAATGCGCAGCAAATACTCCTCTAGCTCAATCTCCAGCCCAGTCTCCTCCAGAGCCTCTCGCCTGGCCCCTTCCTCGAAAGTCTCCCCAGGGTTCAGCCCGCCGCTGGGCGCACGGTAGATCGGACGCTGAAACATGGGCTTCCTGATCAAGGCCAGCTCCTCATCGCCTATCTCGTGCCCCAAATGCAGGACCTGAGGCTTGCCAAATCTCCGTTCTGCTTCCTCCACCAGCTCTGCATCAACGTACATGTTTCATGCCTGACAGCACAGCCCCCAACGCGAAACGCCTCAGGAACCTCACTTGGCTTGCCTCAACACAGCCAGTAACTCGTCATGGATCGCGCGGTTGGTGGCCACGATGTGGCTCTCGAAGGGACTCCAGGGCTCGCCTCTCATTCCGCTGATTCGACCGCCAGCTTCCTTGACCAACAATCCGCCAGCGGCAGTATCCCAGGGCTTGACGTGCAACTCCCAGTGGCCGTCCAGCCGTCCCGCCGCCACATAGGCCAGGTCCAGCGCCACCGATCCGCTGCGTCTCACCCCTTGTATTCTGGTAACCAGCTTGCTGAAAAGAGCTACATTGTTGTCCGGGATCGTGGCCCGCTGGTAAGGAAATCCCGTGGAGAGAAGCGAGGAGATCAGACGGTCAGTACTGGAAACGGCGATTCTCTCCCCGTTGAGGGTAGCTCCCTCGCCGTTCTCGGCGTAGAAGAACTCATCACGCAGCGGATCGTATGTGCCCCCGGCCGACACCTCCCCTCTGTGGGTCAAGGCCAACGAGACACAGAACATGGGGTATCCGTGGACATAATTGGTGGTACCGTCAAGGGGATCGACGAACCAGGCGTGGTCAGCCTCCCGAGCTTCCTCCTCATCCCACCCCTCTTCACCAACGACGCTGTGCTCAGGGAATTCGTCGTGGATCGCTTCCGCGATCATCCGTTCCAGCGCCAGGTCCACCTCGGTGACGAGATCCACCTCCGCTTTGCGCATCACCTCCAAGCTGCCCCCCAGGCCGTCCAACATGACCTGCCCTGCCTCCTTGCAAAGGGTGAGCACGAAATCCTTCGGCACCGCGTGGTCCACCATCCCGGTCATCAAGGCCTATCTGTCCTTCCAGATCGGCTTTCTCTTCTCCATGAAAGCCTGCAGTCCTTCAGTTGCGTCCTCAGTCTTCATCAACCGATCCAGGTAGAGCTCCTCAGAGCCAGCCAGAGCCTCCTCAAAGGCCAGCCCCAAACCCTGCAGGGCCGCGCGCTTGGTCAAGCGCAGCACGGCGCCGCTAAGAACGGTCAGCTTGCCGACAAAGCTGGATAGCGCCTCTTCAAAGGAATCCTCGGGCACAACTCTATTCACAATGCCCAGGCGCTCTGCCTGTCGAGCGTCTATGACCTCACCAGTCAGAAGAAGCTCCATCGCCTTCATGTGGGGCATCAGGCGCGGAAATGTGACCACCGCTACAGGAGGATATACGCCCACTTGGATCTCCGGCTGGCCAAAAGTAGCCTTCTCAGAGGCTATGATCATGTCGCAAAAGGTAACCAGTTCGCATCCCCCACCTAGAGCAGCTCCATTCACCGCAGCCACCGTCGGAATATCGAGAGACCACATGAGGCGGAAGATACGATGGAAGACCTCGACCATCTCCTCCACCTTGTCCACCGTATGGTCCTTGACATCCACCCCGGCGCAGAACGCCTTGCCCTCGGCAGCGATAACCAGGACCTTAGTTTCCCTATCGCCTCGCAGACTCTCCAAGGCCACGGTGATCTCCTTCATGGTGGGGATGTCCAGGACGTTGAGCGGCGGATGATTGAGCGTGATCCTACCTACCCCTTCTAGGCGGTCGAAGATGATGTTCTGGAAATCAGCAGTCATGTCACCCCCGTCAGATGTATTGTCCTCCGTCCACGGTGATCACCTCGCCTGTGATATGGCGGGCTTTCTCGCTGCTCAGGAATGTGACAACCCAGGCTACTTCCTCCGGTTGTCCCAATCTGCCGAGTACAATCTCCGCCAAGGCCATCTGCTCTACCTTCTCGCGGGCAGGGTTCTGTCGCAACATCTCAGTCTCTATCAGCCCCGGGCCTACCGCGTTGACGTTGACGCTGTACCTACCTAGCTCCTTGGCCATAGCCTTGGTCAATCCTATGATGCCCGCCTTGGAGGCCGAGTAGTTGGTCTGACCGAATTTGCCCCGGAGGCCGTTGATAGAAGTAATATTGACTATTCTTCCCGATTGCTGTTCCCTGAAAATGGGGGTGACGGCGCGAGCAAAGTTGAAGTATCCCTTCAGGTTCACATCAATGACGCGATCCCACTGCTCCTCGCTCATCTTCCAGATGACGCCGTCCCAGTTCATCCCAGCGTTGCACACCAGGATGTCCAGGCCCCCGAACTCTTCTACAACTTTGTCCACCATCTCCTGGGCAGCATCGAAATCTGAAACATCAATCTGGTAGGCCATCGCTTTGCGACCCATCCCCTCTATCTTGTGGGCCACTTCCTTGGCCTCATCGGGGTGACTGCGGTAGGTGAGCGCCACATTGGCCCCCTCCCGTCCCAGATCCAGCGAGATAGCAGTCCCGATGCCCAGGCTGCCCCCCGTCACGATAGCGTTCTTGCCTTCCACTAGACCCATTTGGCATCGTACTCCTTTCGTGATAATTGTATCGTTCTGTATCAACTCGCCCCAGACCCAGAGCTAACAATCGCCCAATTCGCCTGGCGTGGATACCACTCGCCCAAGACCCTCAGCCGACAACCGGTCAGCAGACCTCGACTCACCGCAGGCAAATGGAGCCCGTCCTGCCGAACACCGCGCTGCATCACCACAGCCCGATGCACTTGGGTATTCGAAGATCACGGTGAGGTGCTCTTGTTTGAGACGAGTGCCGGTGACCCCGATGTCGCTACGGCCAGGATCTAACGCAGCGAAAACCTCATGGAGATGGCTTTTTGCTACGGTGAGGAGATTGTGCCAAGACCAGGGCACATAGGAGAGTCCAAAGCCGGCAGGCGAGCTGCCGAGAACGAGGTTGGCGGAACCAAAGTCGAGCCCCAGCGACTCCAAGATCCTTTCCCGAAGGCTCCCGATCTCGTTGGTGGGCACCTAGATGAGACAAAGGAAAAGGCCCATTGACAGTAGACAGACCGAGATTATGCGCAGCACTCTCCTCGCTTCTTCCCGATTTCCCCGACGAGACTCTGGTTCCTATCGGGCTTTCTGCGGCGGCTCTGGCCACATGGAAGACGGCCTCCATATTATAGCCGCTACTAAGAAGTATATCAATCTCCGGACGGACGCATACCCAAGCGATGAAGCTTGGCGCACTTCCGTGTCTTGGCCTGCCTACTGGCGAAAGCCCCTCCTGCCGCGAAGGTCACTCTGCCAAATCTCTCTACTGACTCACGCTCAGCGCCTCTAGGGCCGAGGACTCAACCTCAATCTACGGACGAACAAGATGACAACAAGCAGAACAACACCGCCCACCACTGCTTGCAAGGGCCCGAACCCTGTGGGCGCAAGCTCGCCCCCACCCTCAGGCGTGGCGGTGGGAGTGCCTTCCCCTGGCGAAGGCGTTTCATCTCCCCCCGTTGGCGAAGCACCCTCCACCACGCGCGTAGCCGTTGGCGCTTCCCCGCCGGCAGTTGGCGTGGCGACAGGAGTAGCAGGGCGGGTAGCTGTAGCTGCTGGCTCGGGCGTGGATGTTGCCTCGGCAACTACCGTCGGCGAGGCGGTGGGCGCCAGAAACCTGGTGTACACCACCAAGCCAGCAATGGCCAGTAGGCCAATCATCAGCAGTCCCACCAGACCGATAGCCACGAACATGAAAACTCTGCTCTGCGCTCCGTCGGGATTTTCCATCTTCTCCCTCCTTTCTAAAGGGATTGTTGGTGCTCTATCATTCCCGCCTGCGTAGACCTTGGGCTCACGTAAACTGGCTGATGGACCTTGCTCGAGCCCACAATCGCCACAGCGAGCTGTCTCAAATCAGCCAAACAGTTCCACATTCGCTTGCGCCACGAGAACCTCTTCGCTACTTTCGAGTCTCACCTCGACACCCCTGCCGCTGGCCCCGGTCGGGAGTTGCCTGGCATGCAGCGGGCAATCTACAACCTCGCCTGTCTCGCCCATATGGGGTCCACGCACGATTCGCACCTGTGAGCCCCTTTCCAACAAGAGCTTGGGACGAGCCTCGGGTTCGGCGCCCTCATCCGTACGAGGAACGTAGATGATGATTTCCGGACGGACCGCTCCACCTCGCGCTTCTATTGTGCCTCGTATTGAAGCCTCTTGACCTTCATAAGCCTGGAGGAGGTCAAAGATCGGCCGACAGATCGCGAACCTTCCCATCCCCTCGGTCACAACGACTGGAAACGGCATAGAGTGCACCAGATCTTGAAGTCGTGTGTCCAGCCCACCCACGACAATGCCCTGAATCTCCATCTGCTGCGCTCGATATAGGGCTTCCTCGCCGACGGAGAACGCTCCTGCCAGCACGGTGCCACGACAGGTCACATCTATCGCCTTGGGATCGATAGCTTTGGCAGGATCGTCAACCACCAACTTCAAGACACCGAAGCCTTCCTTGTCAGAGCCCCAGACACCCTGAACCAGAGCTCCCCTGATCTCAATGATGGCTCCAAGTCCCGACATTACATTGATCACAGTACCCCTGTAGTGCGCAGCCAATTCAAGGGTACTGCTAGACGACTGGATGAGCACCCGCCCGTTGGATGTGCCGGCCACAACTCCGCCTATCGGAGAGCGATAGGCGCGGCCAAAGAAGCGAGACACCCCGCCTCCTCCGGCCAGGACATCGCCTTCTGCAACGCGGTCCCCAATGCCCACACGCATATGTCGAGAGAAATCCGTACTGTCAACGGCCAGAGCCTTGGCCACATTCAGCAGGTGTATTCCCGACGGCACTATGGTTCGAGCGATGATGTTGGAAGGCTGCACCCGTTGGCCTGTAGTGACAAGCACTTCCCCCCGAAGCGGCAGCAGGCGCTCTCGTCTGATCAACATGTTGGGCACTACGCGGGTGACAAAGGGATGATACGTCATCTCGTAGTCCTCAAGAGACCTAGCTCCCACGACCATTCCCGGATCTTCGCCCTGCGCTTCCCTTCATCGCCGGGCAGAACAAGAGGCCGACCCCGCGCATCAACGATGATACCGACCACTCCCCCCTCTACCTCCGTTGTGGCGCGCCTGCCTTTGCTCCCCAAACCGACGTCGAACTGGGAGCTGGGCCTCAACTCGACAACAGCTTTTCTCCCCGGCATCAGGGGTAACACCTCTAGGGCGCCGTAGGGGACTTCTACCTTGATGGTCTGACCATCATCATATTCCACTTTCATCTGTAACGCTACACTCCCCTCTCTGCCAGTACCCGCCAGGGCAATAACGGTACCCAGCCTGAGAAACCCGTCCCGCCCCACCACCTGGGCAGCGGCCAGAGAGTTCACCGAAGCTAGAGCACCAACTTGGGGCAGAAGTGAGACCTTGTCTAGGGCCAGGGTACAGACACCTGCGGGCTGTATGCCGTCCAACAACATCAAGACCGTCTGGGCGGGCTGTGGCGCCTGAGACAGCACTGCGCCCCTGCCCACAATGAGATCAACAGGGGGCAGGAGCCCTGGGTGGAGCGAAGACCCGCCGTTGAGCCACCTACTCCGCGCCCGTTCCAATGTCAGTGAGATAGCCTCTCGGGCCGCCGCCTGCTCAAGAGCTAGATCCTCCATGGTCTCGGGGATGGTCATTGGCCTGAGTGCTTTGTTCAGAATGAGGTTATGAGCTTCCTCGGTTTCCATTTCAAACGGCAGCCACCGCAGAAGCCTGTCCATGCCCACCTGCTCCAAGATGTTACCTAAGCTATATCCCACACCTACCTCGGCGTTCACTGTCGACCCATACCGTCCATCTATCACCCCAGCCAGTTGCGTGGTAGCCCCACCTACATCCACCCCCAGGACATCTAGCTCAGACAGGCGAGCAAGATATCTCAGCACCAGTCCGAAACCCTCAGCCGTGGGCAAGACTGGCGTCGATACCCAGGCTTTGAGTTCTCCAAACCCTGGCACACGGTCCATCTTATGCTCCCGATAGAGCATACCAATTGCTTCCTCAGCAGCTCCCAGATCCTCGGTCTCCAAAGTCGGAAGAACGTTGTCCACCACGTGCAGGCTAGAGCACTCACCCAGCACTTGCGCTACTTGCGGGCGGGCCTCCCTGTTGCCTGCGAATATGACATGTGTCCTCCCTGCCTCACCTCCAGCGACAAGAGCGGTGGCGATGTCCTGCGCCACCTCCAGCACAGGCGCTATCGCACCCCCGTCTATGCCTCCACCGAGCAAGATGGCATCGTGACGATTCTGGAGCACGTTCCCCAACATCGCCTGCATACTGCTCCCTGTTCCGCGTTCGGCGGTCATATCGTCTCGAGCAACCACGTCTTGGATGACAACGTACGAGCTGTCAGTGGCCTTGAGCAGGCTCTCTACACTCAGGCTCCGAATCACTCCTACTACCGCCAGTCGCAGAGGGACGGCTGCATTGACGGTGGCCACAAATCCATCCACCCCGCTTCCATTATCCCGCTCAGGGACGATCAGTTGTTCCTGGTGGCCCAACAGCACTCGGCCGGTCAACCTCTCGATCTCGCGGATGGCCTCGCGCACGCCTATAGAGAGTCTGGACCATGGTACCTCAACAGTGGTCGCTGTTTCCGCCCCTGCAACAAAGCGGAATCCATCGCCCACCAGGTCAATCAGCGCCACGCGCGTCGTGGTGCTACCACAGTCGGCCACCAGTATGGATTCCAGCTCGTGTTCCCGCTCCATCTAGGACACACCCCCCACTTTGCGAAGCCACCCGCACTGCCAGGTCAAGAGGTCAACTCCTAGCCCACGAGGCCCAGCCAATCGCCTAGCAAGAAATAGGCACGCTCGATCAGCAATGACACATACCCCATTATCCTGTTGCCGAAGATGGCCCCAAAGGTTATCAACATCACCCACTTGCCAACAGTAGCCCAGAACCTGATCAATGCATTTCGTGGTCCCCCGCCCGAGCCCATCGTGAAATAGAAGTAGGCCAGAGTACCGATAGTGCCCACAGCGAGGCAGACATTGTCCACCGCTGCCTCCACACTGCCTGCTGTCGCTGGGGATATGGAAACCCAAGAAGCCTGAATCTGAGGCAGCAAGGAGCCTAGCAGGGCCCCGCCTATGGCCAACGCCGCGCCAACTCCAAATAAGAAAGCCACGGACGAATTGCCCAACCAGGCGATGCTCGTCCTGGCCTTGGTCAATAACAGCAACCCCAGGAGCAGAGGAATGACATAGGGCCAGCTAACGCCCGCATCCTGTGCCAGGGGCTCAAGGAGGCGCGGCCGCAAGATGTTATGAAGGATCACAACAGCTACGTAACCTACCGAGGATCCCACAAACAGATGCTCCGCCAACCTGTACAGCGGGTTATCAGCAAGCAGATAGCTGTAGACTGTCAAGGTCAAGATGGCAGCTATCCAAACTGTGAAGACCTCACTCATCGCCGCTATTTCCCCCTCAACCTACCGCCGAAGTAGGCCAAGTTTCCCACCAGCACCAGCAGGACAATAGCGATATGCACCACAGATTGAGAATCCATGCTGGCTAAGGCCAGGCCCGGATGTCCAGCACGCCGCTCGTATTCGGCTGCCCCTACCAATCCTGTCATCAGACCCAGTAATTGATCTTGAGCCTGGTTGCGATAGTAGGGCCTAACAAACGGATCCGCCGTGGCGCTTACCCCAGCGACCATCGGCACCCCATAAGGGGCTTGCACCTGCTCCAGCCACAGCCGAACGTACTCCGTCGCCCCTGCGAACTCCACAATCAAGGCAACGTCCTCGATGCCGTCCACGAAATCCGTCCACCCGGCACCCCCAAAGCCCTCGGCGATGGAGCGTGGGCCCGCCTCCACGCCGACCACATATCCCAGGCTGAGATAGTCGTCCCCGTACTCGTACCCGTGAGCTTCAGCCAATTCGTCCAGCACTTCTCGGGATAGGCGAGCTCCCTCGGGTGTCAGGCTCACGTTGATCAGTCGGACCTGACGCCTCATAAGATGACCAACGACAGCCTTTGCCTGCGGAATCATCTCCCCTGCCACACCGGGGTCGTAGTCGTGAGAGACCAATACCACAGAATCTGCGGGCAGAGCTTCGATCGCGTCATACATTGCGATGGTGGAAGCGGTCACCGGCATATTGGCCTCTGCCCAATTGCTGCCCAGCAAGATGGGCACAACAACAGCTGTGGCCACGATCAGGTAGATGATCCAGCGCAGAGTAGAGGCCACCAGCGTCTCGAGGCGTCGCGGTCGAACGACCTCCGCGCTTGGTCGCGCCGGCTCCCTCACCACCTTGTCGAAGACTTCAGCGTGCTCGTACGCATATGGAGGCGCGGAGAAAGCTGGCAGGGACGCGGCACGCGGAGGAATGGCCAGGATTGGTTCGATGCCGAGCGTACCCCTGATGCCCTTGAGCAGACCCGTTCTCTCAGGCGGACCCGCCGGTTCTCCGGGCTCGGCAACGCCGTCCTCGGCAGGCCGAAGCGCCTCCAGCCAGGACGGGATCTCCGCCCGAGATACCTCCTCTTCCTCCACTGCCCGACCAGCTTCGGACAACACCTCCTCAAACTCAGGGGGGATCTCAAGCCAGTCGGGAAGCTCACCCGGCGCCAGTCGTGTCGCCTCCTCCTCTGAAGCCGCTTCTTCGCTGGGAAGTTCCCGAAGTTTCTCCAGCCAGGGAGGCATCGCATCTTCGGGCTCTGCCTCAGAGACCTTAGCGAACTCCTCTAGGGACTCTGCCTCTCCAAGATCATCCGGTTCAGGGACGGTGTCGTCTCCCTCGACACCCTTGACCACCGCACCTTCCTCCTCCATCTCAAGCGGTTCAAGCGGTTCCTCAGAGGGCGTGACACTAACAGGAATGAGGCGCGCTCCACATTGAGTGCAAGCAGTGACGCCTGGCGGGTTGAGATTGTCGCACATGGGGCATGTCACCCCATTGCGTGTGATAAGGGGCTGTCCACAATCGCCGCAGAACTTGCTTCCGTCCTTGTTGGAAGCTCCGCAGTGAGGACAGTTGATCATTGAGAGCTGCCCCCTTCACCACCGTACGGACGATCAATACCCATTAGAACTCGCACTCCGGTAGCGATGGTTCCCAAAGTAACACCGATGATGATGCCCCGCACCCCAGCGGTACTGGGCACATCCAGTATCCACTCTTTTGCTGCGGGAACGAACTCACTCAGATACCTCCCTGCGGGGACCTGGCCGAGGAGTACCACGATCACTGCTGCGATAAACGCCAAGGATTCCAGGCTACGAAGGCGAAAACCTCGATAGGCGGCTGTAGCGACGTAGAAGGCCAGCAAGGAGAAGGTGGCCGCCTGGAGGGGAAACTGGACATTGTCAAAGATCCATTTAACGGTGGAGGTCTCGGGGCCTGGTATTCCGCCCACCAACACGACTAAAGCAATTATCACCAGGCAAATGCTGTACAGCCAGCCCTCCTCTCGCCTGGCAATCTTCCTGCCATGAACAATCAAAACGTTGAGCAGGCCCAGGAGTAAGGCAAAGGCGACGACGATTACCGCCGATTCGACGAAGAAACTCCCCAGAGCGTTGATGTGCGGTTCGTCGAAGAAGAAGTCAACCAACATCAGGGATCCTATGGCCATGGCTATCGCCATAGGAACCGAGCGTTTCATACCCAATGCAACAGCGTTGACTATCCTTCTCATCTAAGTACCTTCCGGTGACAATCGCAGGACTTACCCTTGACCATCATCAAAGATCAGGACAGACTCGTTGCCAGGATGCCGACTACGATAGCGATTATGACGGCCGTTCTCAGCCAGTCCTGAGTTGCCAGACTGGCAATGTGACTGGTCCTCTTGAGCATATAGGCGCCAGCGGCAAATATCTCTTCGCCTATCAGAGAATGATCCACCGATGCGTAGACGAAAGGCAGGATCTGGGGAACGGTGGTTCCAGCAACTTGACCGATCTCCCTTCGTGCGCCGACTTCACTCATCAGCAGGAACTCATCGCTGAAGTTGCCCACCATGATATTGCCGGCCACCTCGCCATGGTCCAGGATGTCCGTTACCCCTGCGGCGTACGCCACTTTGTCGGACGAGATGAAGCGCACGCAAGTGGGATCGTACTCGCCGAGCCGTCCGTACGCGGCATAAGCATTTCGCAACACATCCTGGGCTACCGGCAAGAGCGAGGGATCGGACACGGTGACAATGGGTTTCAAACCCGAGGCCGCCGCTTGAGCGGCAATGTGCTCCAGAATCGTGAGCCCGGCCAAGGATTCCACCGTGACCGCGGTACCTATCCCACCAGTCCCCATCGACACATGCAACGAGCGTCCGCTCTCAGTCGCCTGTCCCACGTACTCGCCCAGGGCGTCATAGCCGGGGATGGAGCGCAGAACGGGCTTCCCCCTCTCCCTTATTCGACGATTGAGAATGAGGAGCAGGGGAAAGAAGGGCAGCAGCAGCGCAAGCATCAAAGCTTGCTGCTCACCTATCCCGAGGTTATTGAGAATAGAGGTTATCGTCTCCAAGACCTCCCCCTTTCAGAAGGAGCGGGCTATTCCGAGGTACTCAAGCCGTGCTCCAACTCCTCCAAGCGACAGATAACGCGCTCTATGTTGCTCCTGTCCTCGAGGAGCAGAACGTATTCTTCCAGTGAGACATCACCGAGGAACAGCGTCAGGAGGGGTTGGAACGCCAGGAGGGTCTGGCTGGCCATGAAGCTGAGGGGCTTGTGCGTCTCAAGAAAGGTGATGGCCGGAGTGGCTAAGCTCCAGCTATCCAGTCGGCGCGCCAGGCCTTCAATCAGCTGATCCCGGCGATCAGCGCTCAGTTTCACCTCTCCCGTCCCCATCTATTCGTGCCTGGCCACACTCCATCAAGCAGGTTCGCTCCGCTCGCCGTCCACTTAGAGCGGGCAATGCCCCAATTTAGAAGCTTCATTCTACGAAATGAGACCTGCTGAGACGCCTGAGGTAGGTCTCGATGTATATATAAGTATAGCACCCAACAGGCCACAAGACAAGCAACCACGACAGGAGGCTCTTACCCACCTTGAACAGGTTCCTCCGTCGGTGGAGTGGCTGTGTGGAGCGTGAGTTCTGGCTCCCTCGCTAACAATCCGGGGCACAGTCTCCCCGCTGGTTTAGACAATCGCTAGCGGATGTGATAGAATCTCGTAGCTTCGATGACGGGGTTCATTGGCCACCAGGTAGGATTGATGGGAAGCTATGATGAGGGGTTCCGTTTCAATAATGAGGAGGCTTGGCCGTGTCTGCATTGACTGAGTTCTACGGGGAGATTGCCGCCTGCCAGCGCTGTATCCTGTCCCAAGCGCGCAAGAACACCGTGCCCGGCGAGGGCCCGGAGGACGCGGAGATCATGTTCATCGGGGAAGGCCCCGGTTTCCACGAAGACCAGCAGGGGCGTCCCTTCGTTGGGTCGGCGGGCCACTTCCTCGAGGAACTGCTGGAGGACATCGGTCTGAGGAGAGAAGAGGTCTACATCTGCAACGTAATCAAGTGCCGTCCCCCAGGCAACCGCGACCCCCTGCCTGAAGAGATCGAGGCCTGCAAGCCCTACCTGGACAGGCAGATCGAACTCATCTCGCCCAGAATGATCGTGACTCTGGGCCGCTTCTCCACGGAACAGTACTTCCCTGGGGCCAAGATCTCCCACATTCACGGACAGCCGCGCAAGGTGGGAGGTATTATCTACTACCCTATGTACCATCCCGCTGCGGCCTTGCACCAGCCAAAATGGCGCCAGGTGGTCAGGGAGGACATGTCCAAGATCCCTCAAGTTCTGGCCGAAGCAGACAGGATCGCTGAAATGGAGCTTCCGCAGGATGCGGAGCAATTGAGCCTCTTCTAAAAACATGCCCGCCAAGAAGAACTCACGAAAAAGAACACCTGCCCTGACGGTGAGAATAGCCGCTCTTGCCCTCTTGGGCTGCGCTGCGGTCACCGGACTCAGTCTGGCCTCCGTCACCCGAGACCCGCTGACGGAAGGCTGGATCCTATTGTTGCGCCGACTCTTTGGCTGGGGTGTGTATGCCATCCCCGTAGCCCTGGGAGCGGTGGGCTTCTGGCTGCTCCTCCAGAGCCTCGGGCGTGAACCCGGCCTCCAATGGGGGAGGACGCTGGGCGCAACCCTGCTTTCCGTTGCCTGCGTGACCGCCATCCATCTGCTTTCGTTCCCTGAAGATGCTCAACAACTCGCCGCGGAAGGCGGTGGAGGAGGCTACGTGGGATGGTTCGTGAGCCAGGCACTCACAGTGACCGTTGGCAGCATCGGAGCCTACGTCACGCTGGCCGCGATGGGTATTGTCGGCGCCATCATGCTCTTCGGCGTCTCCATAGTGCAGATGGGAGCATACCTGAGGCGAGCCTCGATGGGCCTGAGGAACCTGCGTCGCCACCATTATCCCAAGCTCAAGATCCGCCGTGCGTCCAAGGACGAAGGGGTAGCCTCACGCGTGGCTGAGAAGGTGTCCGACTTGCTGAGGCCCTCACCAATCGAAGAGGAAGCCCCTCAAAAGAGGGACACCCTCCCAGTTCCACGGATCATCGTCGGAGGCAAGGAATGGAACCTGCCTTCGGTCGAGAACATCCTGCTCGAGAACATCGGGCAGGAACTCAGCGAGACGGAAATAAAACGGAAGCTACGGATCATCGAAGACACTCTTCACAGCTTTGGAGTTCCCGCCAAGGTGGTGGAGGTCAATCAGGGACCCACCGTCACCCAGTTCGGCGTCGAGCCGGGGTACGTGGAACGGAAGGGCCGAGACGGAAAGATAACCCGGGCCAAGGTCAAGGTCAGCAAGATCGATGCGCTGGCCAAAGACCTGTCGCTGGCCCTGGCTGCCGCCCCGATACGCATCGAAGCCCCGGTGCCGGGCCGCTCCATCATCGGCATCGAGGTCCCCAACGATGAGGTCTCCCTGGTGTCCCTGCGAGGGGTGATGGAATCAGACGAATTCCGGCAAGAGACCTCCAAACTCAAGGTCGCTCTGGGACAGGATGTATCAGGAGCGCCGGTGGTGGCCGATTTGGGGAAGATGCCCCATCTCCTCATCGCGGGGGCGACGGGGTCCGGGAAGAGCGTGTGCATCAACTCCATCGTGACCTGCCTCCTCTTCAACAACACCCCTGACGACTTGAGACTGTTGATGATCGACCCCAAGATGGTGGAACTGGTCAACTTCAACGGTATTCCCCATCTCCTCTCACCGGTGGTGGTGGAGATCGAGGGCGTGGTCGGAACTCTGAAGTGGGTGCTGCGGGAGATGGATCGCCGCTACAAGCTTCTCTCCAGAGCGCAGGCTCGCAATATCGACCACTACAACCAGAAGTTGCTTCCACAGGGAGAGAGGCCGCTGCCTTACATCGTGGTGGTGGTAGACGAACTGGCTGACCTGATGATGGTCGCTCCCGACCAGGTGGAAAGCTCGCTCTGTCGCCTGGCCCAGATGTCCAGAGCGACGGGGATACATCTCATCATCGCCACCCAGCGGCCGTCGGTGGACGTCGTCACGGGCCTGATCAAGGCCAACTTCCCAGCGCGCATCTCCTTCGCCGTGACCTCCCACACGGATTCGCGCGTGGTTTTGGACATGGCCGGGGCGGAGAAGCTCCTGGGAAGAGGGGATATGCTCTACATGGCCTCGGACTCCTCCACGGCGGTGCGCCTCCAAGGCTGTTTCGTATCGGACAAGGAGTTGGAGAAACTGGTGCTGTTCTGGAAAGGGCTGGAGGTTCCCAGAGAGGCTGCGAAGGAGGAGTTGGTACAGCAGCAGCCATTGTGGCCTGAGCTCGCCGCAGTTCCTGAGGAGAAGGACGAGCAAGAGGACGAGCTCCTGGAGGAAGCCATCGAAGTCGTCAGACGAGAGAAGCGGGCATCCATATCGCTCCTGCAGCGCCGCCTGCGCATCGGCTATGTGCGGGCCGCCCGCCTCATAGACACGTTGGAAGATAAGGGGATCGTGGGACCGGCAGCGGGCGCTGGTCGTTCCCGCAAGGTACTGGAGATGGAGGAGGAGGTACCGTGGCCGACACTGTAGCTACCCTGGAAGGGAACAAGATGAAGATCTGGCTGGCCGAGGTGCGAGTGCCGTTCTTCACTGCGACGGTGGTGCCCATCCTGCTGGGAGCCGTCATCGCCTGGACCAGGACAGGCTCCTTCCATTGGGGCCATTTCCTGCTGACCATGCTGGGAGGGCTGCTCCTCCATACAGGTACAAACGTGGCCAACGACTATTTCGACCATCGCAGTGGGACCGACGACGTGAACGTCGAGTTCGTGCGTCCCTTCACAGGGGGTAGTCGGATGATCCAGGCGGGCCTATTGACCCCCAGGGAGGTGATAAGCGGTTCCCTCGCCGCCTTCGCCCTGGCATGTGTCGTGGGCCTGTACCTGGCCTACGTGAGGGGTCCGATGATCATAGTCTTGGGACTGATCGGTCTCTTCTCCGGCTTCTTCTACACAGCCCCTCCCATAAACCTGGTCAATAAAGGGATTGGGGAGTTCTTCATCGGGTTGAACTTCGGGCTGCTGATGACCGTAGGCTCCTTCTACGCACAGACTGGATACATGGCGTTGGAACCCGCCGTGGCCTCCATCCCGGTGGCGCTCCTGATAGCTGGCGTGCTCTACATCAACGAGTTTCAAGACGCGCCGGCGGATGGGTCTGTGGGCAAGGACCACCTGGTGGTGAGATGGGGCAGGAGACGCGCCGCGCAGGGCTACGTGGTCCTCATGGCAGCCACGTATCTCTCCATTCTACTGGCAGCAGTATTCCGCGTCACCTCGCCCTTCACGTTGATAGCACTCGCTACCCTCCCGGTAGCGATAAGGGCCATCGGCGTCGCCCGCGCCCATTACGATGAATACCTGAAGCTGGTCCCTGCCAACGCGGCCACTGTGTTCATCCACCTCCTGACGGGGCTCCTCCTTTCGGCAGCATATCTCCTGGACGGAGCGGTTCGAGCGTTCATCTAGTACCGCCTCTTGACGCAGCGCGACGGTGTGCCGCCGTCGGTTTCTGAGCATCTGGAAGAGTCCAGTCTTTCACTATCTCATCCCAGATTGTCTATCCAACAACTCGGGAACTGTAGGACAAGTTGGCGACTTGTCCTATTCCTTCGGTGCCGCGGCATCATCATATCGAACAGTCGAAGCACGTCCCTTCCAACCCTCCCACGATCTTCATCCATCTTCTGACCGGTCTCCTCCTTTCGGGGGCACAGCCGCTGGACAGGGCTGTTCGACCCTTTGCACGACTCCGAGGGTCTCACGCTCTTTGAGTCAGCGCCCCCTCAAGGAATCGGATGTAGGCTTACAATACCGCGGGCGGAGTGGCGCACAACTGGCAAATGAAATGAAATCTACATCGCCACAAGAGGCGAAGAACTGGCGGTCTTGCCCAGACCCGAAACGTGGCTAGGGTGCATGGTGGGCACCGTGGCAGAGAATAGCATGGCACGGGAGCTCGCGCGCTGCAACAGGCGAGCTTTCTTCTGATGAGCGAGCGCTCCCTATCTTCAGGAGGCTCTCGATAGCGCTCACGTAAGGGCGCAAACCGCGTGCGCTCTTCTCGTCGTGGATTCGCGCTGGGCAATGTGCGCCGGTAGAAGGGAGGGGGCCCATGGCCCACGTCAAGCTCACACCGCAGACCGTCGTCATCACTGGCGACGTGACGATGGATTGGCACGTCGCCCGGGGGGAACACGCGAAGGATCGTGCCCCTGTGTGGAATCCGTCCGCCTGGACGCGGGCCTGCTGGCAACGAGGAGGGGCCGCGCTGCTGGCCGACCTGATCGAGGCCGTGGCCGAGGAGTTGCGTCAGGACGGACAGGGAGGCTATTCCATCCGGCAGACGGGTGCCCCTCGGGATTCGGTGTGTCCTCGCGACGATCAGTACCACCACTCCTACGCCCTTTGGTCGCTCTTCTCCGATGCTAAGAAGCAGGTCTGGCGGGTCGAGGAGTTCTTAGGCCTGGACCAAAGCCAAGCCGATGCGGCTTCAACGGTGGGAGAATGGAAGCGGGTGGTGGACGACACCCCCGATGCCGATCTGGTCGTGCTCGATGATGCCAATCTGGGCTTTCGCGACCACCCCGACCTTTGGCCACAGGCACTCACAGCCGATGGCGCACGGCCGTGGATTCTCCTGAAGATCGCGCAGCCCGTTGCCTTGGGCACGCTGTGGGATCACTTGCGGGAGAAGTTCACCGAGCGCCTGGTCGTGATTATGCCCATCAATGACCTGCGTTTAACCGCGGTACAGATCAGCCAGGGGCTCTCCTGGGAACGGACGGCGCAGGACATCGCCTGGGAGCTGGTGCACAACCCGCTCGTGAACAGCCTCGCGCGTTGCGCCTGCGTGGTGGTTTCCCTCGGCCCGGCAGGCGCCGTGGCGCTTTCCAGACTTGACGAGAAAGATGAACCAGCCAAAGAGTCTGCTGCTCCAAGATGTTCATTGTTCTTCGACCCCAAGGTGATCGAAGGTATGTGGGAGCAGGACCACCCTGGTGGCATGATCGGCTACACCACCTGTCTCACTGCCGGTATCGCGAGGCAGTTGATGCTCTCCCCGGAGCAACCGGACCTTCATCAGGGCATCCAGTCCGGTCTGGCCGCTATGCGGACGCTTCACTTGGAAGGCTACGACCAGGGAGGTGCTGCAGCAACTGAGGCGCGACTCTCTTTTCCTACCGGAAGGATCGCTCAGGAGTTGGCCAAGGACGTAGCACCGTTCGCAGTGGCCGAGGTTCAGGATCCCGTCCGCTTCCGGGACCGACCAGCGGCCGCGGGCCAGAAGGCCCGCGAGGGTGGTTTCTGGACCATTCTTGAGGACCGATACCGGGAGAATCTGGACCAGGTAGCCAGGCGGATTGTGCTGGAGGGGGCTGAGGCAGCCTTGCAGGATGTGCCGCTGGGACGATTTGGCTATCTACTCACAGTAGATCGCCGGGAGATCGAGAGCTTCCGCAGCATTCGTACCCTGGTGAGCGAATACCTGAGCCAGGCCCGCCAAAAGCGCCCGCTGTCCATCGCCGTCTTCGGCCCCCCACGTTCCGGCAAGTCCTTCGGCGTAACCCAGGTAGCGAACTCGCTGGCGCCTGGGGAGATCGAGGTTTTGGAGTTCAACATCTCGCAATTTGAGGCCCCGGATGAACTGGGGGATGCCCTGCACCAGGTGAGGGACGTGAACCTGACTGGGAAGATTCCTCTGGTGTTCTGGGATGAATTCGATACCCCGCTGGCCGGGAAGTCCGTGGGCTGGCTGCGCTACTTCCTGGCCCCTATGCAAGACGGCAGCTTCCGGGAGGGACAGATCGTCCATCCCATCGGCCGCTCGATTTTCGTCTTTGCCGGTGGTACGAGCCACCGCATGGAGAGCTTCGGTCAAGGGCTAGAGCCCGGGGAGTTTCGGGCGGCGAAGGTCCCGGACTTCATCAGCCGGCTGAAGGGCTACGTCAACATCATGGGGCCCAATCGGCAGCTGGATACGGCTGACCCGCACCATATCATCCGGCGGGCCATCATCCTCCGCTCGATTTTCCAGCGCAACGCATCACAGCTTTTCCACAAGCAGGATGGCAAGGACGTGCTGGACATAGATTCGGGTGTGCTACGCGCCTTCCTGGAAACACGAGAGTACAAGCACGGGATCCGTTCCATGGAATCGATCGTGGCCATCAGCCTGCTGTCGGGGAAGGCCTCCTTTGAGCGGTCCAGCCTCCCCTCCGAGACCCAACTGGACTTGCACGTAGACGGGCAAGAGTTCCTGGCCTTGGTGCAGCAGATGGATCTGGAGGGCGAACTACTCAGGAAACTGGCCGAGGCCAACCATGAGCTCTTCTGCGAGGGACTGAGCGCTGAGGAGCGCAAGACCCACACTTCAGTGAGGCCCTTCGCGGAGTTGCCCGAGGAAGAAAAGGAGCAAAACCGAGGCGCCGTGCGAGACATCCCCAACAAGCTGGCGCGCATCGGCTACGTGATGATTCCGGCCCGCAGCGATGAACCGCCCTTCGAGTTTCCTGGCCCTCATCTCGACCAGTTGGCGGAGATGGAGCATGAGCGGTGGATGCAGCAGAAGATACAGGCAGGCTGGCGGCATGCGGCGGTGACGGACAAGGAGAAGAAGCTGCACTCGGCCCTGCTTCCGTGGAATGAGCTGCCGGACGAAGAGAAGAAGAAAGACGAGAACCTGGTGCGGGCGATACCACGGATACTCGCCACAGCTGGCTACACGGTGGTGAAGCTACGCGACGAAGGGGCGCAGGAATGAGTAGATGGTCGCCATCGGAGTGACAGGACATCGCTACCTGGCCGAGCTGGGCGCAATCACTGCCGGCGTGGACCGGGCATTGGGCAGGATAGAGGAGACGTTCCCCTCGCAGCCCCTGACGATCATATCTCCTCTGGCAGAGGGCGCAGACCGGCTGATGGCCCGTGAGGTCCTGGCGCGTTCGGCGGCGCGACTGGTGGTGCCCCTGCCGCTGCCGCAATCCGACTACATCGCCGACTTCGAAGCGGACGAATCCAAGGAGGCGTTTCTGGCCCTTTTGGATCGAGCTGACGAGGTGATCACGCTACCTCCAGCCCCGACGCGGGACCAGGCCTACGCGGCAGCAGGCCGCTACGTCCTCGATCATTGTGACGCCCTGGTCGCCATCTGGGACGGCCAGATGGCTCAGGGCCCCGGAGGAACCGGGGACATCGTCGTCCAGGCTCGGCGACGAGGCCTACCGCTGGCCTGGATACGTGCTAGTAACCGCAGGCCGGACACAGTGGAACTCACCACACCAAATGAGGAGCAAGGAAAGGTGAGCTTTGAGGGCTTCCCAGAGCACAGTTCGCGGCCTGAGGAGCGGGACGTATGAGTAGGTTGGCCTCAGCCTGGCGCGACCTGAGGATCGTGGGCAGGGCCCTCTGGGTGAACGTGGCCCTTTTTCTATGCCTCTTGTTGGCCGGAGCCGCTCTCATGCGGGTATTCGGCTGCTATCCGGAGGCCAGTTTCCTCGAGTTGGTGGTGGATACCTTCCATATGTCCCATCTGGAGCGGGTGGTGGAGCCAGGGGACGGCGCGGTTCCGTCACTACTCACCTTCGTGGTACCGCTGCTTGCGGTGGCCATTCTAGGAGAAGGGGCCCTTCGCGTGGCCCGAGTGTACTTGCAGCGCGGCGAACGTCGCGAGGAGTGGGATCGCATGGTGGCAGAAACATTCTCTAAGCATACTGTGATCTGCGGCGTCGGTGAGTTGGGCAGAGCTGTGTTCCAGCGGTTGATCGCAGTCGACCTCAACGCCGAGCTAGTGCTGGTGGATACCCATCCGGGAGTACTGGCAGAGCTCGGCCACAGCGGGCCCAACGTCTCCCATCTCCAGGGAGATATGACCGTTCTGGAGACCTTGAAGGCGGCGCAGTGCCAGGAGGCACGCTTGATCATCTTGGCCTCTGGGAACGACGCCTTCAACCTCGAGGCAGGCTTCAAGGCGCTGCAGTTGAACGCCGAGGCCGAGATCTGGATCCGCCTCTACCGCAGTGGCCTGGCCTCCGTGATGGACCTTCGCACGAAGCCCAACGTGCACTTTTTCAGCCCTTACGAGCGGGCGGCCGAGGCACTCGTGGAGCACGTCGCCAGCCCCGGCAGAGACCCACATTCCAGTTAGACCGCAGCAACTGACGACGGGCTAGCGCCTTGTCACGAGCGAAAGGAGGCAACTCTGATGGCACAAGCAACCAGAACCTTTCGCATCTTTGTCAGCTCCACCTTCCATGACCTCAAAGAGGAACGAAACGCACTCCAGGAGAAGGTGTTCCCCCGTCTGCGGGAGCTGTGTACCCAGCATGGAGCGCGCGTTCCAGGCCACCGACCTCCGCTGGGGCGTTAGCGAGCAGGTCAAGCTGGCAACTTGTCCCACGTGCTGCGTACGGACCCTCCTCAGGATCTGGCATTGACACCCCGGCCTCGCCAGCTTATAATTCCCACCGTACGCGGCTGAGAGGAGAGCATGGAAGTAGACAGAGACAGATGTACCGGCTGTGGATACTGCCTGCTCACCTGCCCCGCAGAGGCCATAAAGTCCGACGGCTGGGCCACGATCGACGAGGAGAAATGCACCCTGTGTGGCCTCTGTCCCTCCGTCTGTCCTAACGATGCCTTCTCCGGTGACGCCACCGTGCAAGAGCCCAAGCGCGAGCATGAGAGTGACTATGATGTGGTCATCATCGGCTCAGGCATCGGTGGGTTGATGACCGCAGCAGCCCTGGCTAGAGATGGTCGCCGGGTGGGCGTCTTCGAGAAGCTCTCCTTCATTGGAGGCCGCTACACCGAGATAGACTACGGCGGCTATGCCGTCACCACCGGGGCCTGGACGTCCCTCGGGCCCAAGTCTAACATCGGCGAATTCCTCTCAGAGGTCGGCGCAGAAGTCGACTACCTCAGTCTGCGAGACAGGCGGTGCGACCAGCAGTTCAGCATCCGCTTCAAGGACGGTAGAGAGTATCCGTCCTTGCAGGCCATGCTGCCGCGAGAGGACTGGCGGGCCTTCGTCCGAGCCCTCGTAAGGGGCAGGAAGTTGGACCTGCAGGAGGCCAGCACGCGGGACTACATAGAAGAGCACGTCAAGAACGACGACCTGATACGCGCCGTCAATGCCATCGCAGCCACCGCCTCGGGAGTGGACATAGACCAGTTCCCCGCCAGCGAGTACGTCGTCATCACGAGAGATACCGCAAAGGCCGGGCTTGACTTCGCCGTAACCATTGGCGGAGTCCGGACCCTGATAGAGGCCCTGGAGGGAGTGATCACGTCCCACGGAGGGCAGATATTCCCAACAAAAGAGGTAAGCCGAATCCTGCTGGATCGTGGAGCGGCAACGGGGATAGCACTCCAGAACGGCGATCGAACCAAGGCGGACAGCGTGATTCATAACGGAGGTATCGGCAGGTTCGTCAAGCTGGTGGGTCCGGAAAACCTCCCTCCGGAGTACCTGGCCCGGGTGGAGAAGCTGGTGCCGGTGGATTGCGCCGCCATCATCCTGGGCACCACCGAGCCCCTGTTGACGGAGGCTCCCATTCTGATGACGCCTGGCACCGACAGGGTGGTGGGGATCTTCGCCCCTACGTTTCTCGATCCCAGCGTCGCCCCGGAGGGGAAGCACATGTATGACGTCTTCCTCCCCCTTTACTCCGATGACAGGACCAAGGAACTTGAACTGGCTATGGGCGATCTAAGGGCACTATTCCCCGACTTGGATGACATCTTGGACATAATGGTGCCCATGTTCTTCACCGGAGCATGGGCAGGGACCGAGAGTGGCCAGACCGTTGGGCAAGTGGGTGACCAGCGCCTGGATCCCAAGAGTCCCATCCCCAATCTCTACCTGGTAGGGATGGACGTGATAGGCAGTGGCGCTGCAGGGGATTTGATCCCCATCGGAGTGCGGCGATTGCTCGAGTATCTAAGTTGAACTTAGCACGCAGGAGGGCGAAACAAGTGAGTCACGAAAAAGCGATGTCGCAACATCGACCTCGGGGCTTCTACTTCGAGGAGTTCGAGGAAGGGGCGGAGTTGACAACACCGGCCCGCACGATAACGGAGACGGACATTCAACTCTTTGCTGGCCTGACCGGCGACTACAACCAACTCCACACCGACGTCGAGTTCTGCAAGGACACCATCTTCGGCCAACGGGTTGCTCATGGCCTCCTGGGGCTATCCATAGCCCAAGGGTTGGGCACCCGTCTGGGTTTCATCGAGGGCACAGCCGTGGCCCTGCGGGAGGTGACCTGGAAGTTCACGGGAGCCATCTTCATCGGCGATACCATACACCTCAAAATCAAAGTAGCCCACAAGAAAGCCATGCCCCGCCTGGGGATGGGCATGACCACCTTCGACATATCCGTCATCAACCAGAAGGATGAGGTGGTCCAGAAAGGACAGTGGAAGGCTCTGATCCAGAGTCAGAACGCGAAAACCAGCCCTTTGTTGCGACAAGACTAGCCCCGACCAGAACCAGGGGATGACCGACGCGCACATGCTCCGCAGAGTGACGAACAGGGCAAGAGAAGGGTACGAAGAACACCGCGATTTCGTCCTGCTCGCTATCCTCTTCACCAGCTTTCGGCTCACGGCCCTGTTGCTGTTCGAGCCCGGCGGCTACATCCTCGACTGGTCAGGATACTACATACCCGGCGCCAGTTTCGTTGAGCTGTCGGACAGAGGTTTCTACCCGGTCGTTCACTATTGGATGGACTACCCACCCCTCTTCCCCTGGTTGGCCGCCATCCTCTATCGCCTCAGCCTGCTTCTGCCCACATGGCGGGATCCGAACCTGTGGTTCAATCTCCTGTTGGGCTGTACGCTGCTCATTTTCGAGATAGGGAACTTCGTCCTCATCTACGCCATAGCCCTGAAACTAAGGGGACGCGAAGGAGCTGTAAGATGCGCCTGGCTGTATGCCGGCCTGTTCTTCCCCCTCGTCAGCCTCCTGTTCTGGTTCGAGAGTTTCCCTCTCTTCTTCCTGTTATTGGGCGTGTACATGATCATCGACAAGAGACCACTCTTGGGCGGAATAGCCGCTGGCATCGGCTTCATGATCAAGTTGGTGCCCGCGTTTGTCGGGCCTGTGGCTCTCAAAGCTTTCCCCAGGGTATCGCAAAAGATCACCTATGTCCTGGCGGCTGCTCTGGCGGGCTTACTGATCGCACTCCCCTTCCTCTTGACCAATATGGCTTTCTTTCTGACAACCTTCGTTCATCAGGCAAGCCGCCGGCCCTGGGAAACCGTCTGGGCGCTTCTTGACGGATACTATTCTGGGGGCGCCACCCCACCCCTTGAGGCACGTTTCGACCTAACAACAATAACTATACCTTCTCAAGAATCCCACTTCCCCTATGCCCTAGTGGCCGCAACCTTCGTTGTCGTCTTTTTGATCCTCTATACCCGACGTATAGATTGGCAGGACAACCTGAAGGCAGTGGCCTTCTCCGGCCTGACCATAGGCCTGTTTCTGATCTTCTCCAAGGGATACAGCCCCCAGTGGATAGTCAACCTGCTCCCCTTCGTCATCTTGCTGATGCCCAACTTGCGAGGCGTGACCTATTCCCTTCTTCTGATGGCGGCTAACGTGCTGGAGTTCCCCATCGCCCTGGTCCTGATACCAGATCACTCCTGGCTATTCATCCTCGCCGTCCTCTACCGCACCCTACTGCTGGTCGTCCTCTCGATGGAGTTCGGCCTGATCCTGTTCCCTTCGGTCAAGGGGAAGAGGGCCCTACATCTGGCTCTAGTCTCCATTGTGCTGGGCACGGTGGTCGGGAGTCTGCCCGTTGGCGCACTGGCTATGCGGGACTATGCAGCCGAGAGGTACGCCGAGAGCGCTTACGTCGAGGCCATAGATTCCCTGAGGAAGCAGCGTGAAGGAGGGGTGATCTTCACCGATCAGAGACTTTATCAGCAGTTGTATCCCTTCCTGGTTAGAGGAAAGGGGTTGTATTTGCTGGAGGAAGACCAACGATTGGAAAGCAATATGGCCGAGGTGGCCGGCCGCCATGACACCGTCTGGGTAGTCTACGCCGATTCGGAAGATGACCAACGCTCCAACCCAGCAGTAGAGGACTGGCTGAGGCAACATGCCTTCCCCAGCGGCGTGGAGTGGCTCGGCAACGCCCGCGTCACCCGCTACTCTACGGCGAAGGTGTCGCTTCAGCCCCATCCGGTGGAAGCTAGCTTCGCCGCCCAGATCGATTTGGCAGGATTCGCCTTCGATGAAGGGCCTGTGCAGCCAGCCGAGGTGCTCCATGTCAGCCTCTTGTGGCGAGCGCTGGAGCCACTCGAGACCGACTATACCGTTCTTGTCCACCTCATAGACGAGGGTGAGCGAGTCTGGGCCCAGCACGACGGGCAGCCTGTCGGCGGGTCGCGGCCCACCTCATCCTGGGAGCCCGGGGAGGAGGTCGAAGATAACCATGGCCTGCCCCTTCCTACCGACATTCCTCCGGGTGAATATCAGATAGCAGTGGGGCTGTATGATGCAGCCACTGGCGAGCGTCTACCCCGTCTGACTGAGGAGCAAGGCCCAACAGAAGATAGAGTTCTGGTCGGCCCAGTCATAGTTGCAACGGGAAGCGGCTGAACGGCCCTACCTGTCCTAGGGACAGCTGCCGCCCCTGCAAGGGCAAGGCAGTGAACCTTCCGCCACTAGCCTTACACCCCTCCGCCAGTTCCATTGATTTCCACGCTGCCCTTGCAGGACCCACGACCGGGGACGCGACCAGTCGACTGAGTCACCAGAGACGTCCTCATGCCCATCCGATCAACGCAGAGACCCTGGTGCCGAAGATCGTCTGATTGCTCCGCATACGCAGGCAGAGTTCTCGAGCGTATCGAGAATCGTTTGCGAAAGCTGCTACTGGACTGCACATCTCGGCGCAGCGCGCAGTGGTGGGGTCCCGAAGTAACTCGCCGATCCTAGAGCGCGTCCCCGGGCTCAACAGTACAGAACCACCAGGCAATCGAATCTCTGCACTCAAAGCATTGGGGCCGACGGCGCTCGCTTCCGAGCCCGACAGGGCTGCTTATCCCGTCGTAGAATAGGCTCGTCGAGCCACTTGCCGCACGGCATGCCGTGCGGCTACGCCAGCCTCACACCTCACCGCGCGCCTGAGCGGTCCACTGAATCGGGCGACAAGGCCGCCATCGCTCACTGGTTCGACGTTGGTCCCAACATGGTTGAAGACCCCGCAACGGTCCTTTCTCCACACCCCCGGGGTTCGTGTGCCCTTTGACAGCCACCTACCGGTGTGATATACTCTCTGAAACGCGTTTGAACTCCCACCTCTGGAGGAGAGTGCATGAATTGGGTCGACGTGATGCTGTTGCTGCTCTTCGCGGCAGGCCTGGCTGGCGGTTACATCCAGAGACTGCTGCGCCAGGCACTCAGTCTGGGTGCCATCGTCTGTGGGATCATCTTGGCGACCTATCTACAGGTACCTGTGGGCGCCTGGTTAGCCTACATACGCCCGGGAACTCGGGCGGCGACTGCGCAAATGGCAGCCTTCTGGCTCTTGGTGGTGGCTATCACGGGGGGGCTAGATGGCGTCCAGAGGAAAGTCCTTCCCGAGACCAAGTTCCTTGCCGTCGGGATACTGGACCAGATCGGAGGCGTTTTCGTGGCCTTCTTCACCGTGTGCCTTCAAATGGGCGTGGCGATCCTCATCTTGAGGTTTTTTGTGAGGCAATCCTGGCCCGTGGCGAACACGCTGAGGCTGTTCCTTCACGAAGGAATGGAGGCCTCAACCCTACTGCCGACGTTCTACAACCTGCTGGTAACCCTGGTCCACATAGTCGGTGGATTCCTGCCTGAAGGTGGACCTGGGTTCCTCAGGCCCATCTGATCATGGAGAGTGACGTGGGATTCCCCTCCCCCGTTGGGCACTTCCAACGGGGGTTGGTTTGTTGATAGAGATGATCGCGAAATCGTGGCAGGTTCTTGAGTATCCCAAGATCCTCACTCAACTCGCTGAACATACCTCCTTCTCGCTGGGACACGAATTGGCCCTCAGGCTACGCCCCTCCTCAAGGGAGAAGGTGGTGAGGCGACGGCAACAGGAGACCAGCGAGGCCAGGCACCTTCTGGATATCAAGCCAACGCTGTCCCTGGGAGGCGTCACGAACCTTCGCCCCTTACTGAAAAAGGCTCGCCTGGAGGCCACATTGACGCCCGGCGAGCTTTCGGATGTACGCGCCACGCTTCTCAGCGCACGTTCCCTGCGACGGTCTATCGCTCCTCTGGAGCGCCAATTCCCCCTCCTGTCTGCCCGGGCGGAAGAGATAGAAGGCTACTCAGAGTTGCCGCAGGAGATCTCCAGGGCAATCAATGATCGCGCCGAGGTAGTTGACAGCGCCAGCCCTGCCCTGGCACAAACACGCCAGGAAGTGAAGGAAACCCACGAGGTGTTGTTGGACAGGCTGGAAAGAATCGTGTCTTCTCCTGCTAACAGCCATTTCCTGCAGGAGAAGCTCATCACCGAGCGCCACGGACGGTACGTCATCCCTCTCAAAGCCGATTTCAAGGGACGGATTCCGGGGGTCGTGCACGACCAATCATCGAGCGGGGCGACCCTGTTCATTGAACCCCTAGCCACTTTGGAACTGAACAACCGGTGGCGGCAACTGCAGATTGACGGAGAGAGAGAGGTGGAACGCGTGCTGAAGCAGCTTACAGCACGCGTCGCCGAAGAAGAGGAGGCCATCGCCAGGACCCTGAGGGCCTTGGCCGCCCTGGACCTGGCCTTCGCCAAGGCCCGCTACAGCATCCGCATCGAGGGCGTCGAGCCTGAGCTCGTCCCCTTCCGTGCCACCAACAAGAAGAGAGAGGAATCCAAGCGAGGCTTCCAGCATCCCGGGTCTACCCTACGGCTGATTCAGGCTCGCCATCCTCTGCTGCCGCCTTCCAAAGTAGTGCCCATTGACGTCAATATCAGCGATGATTTCTTCATCTTGGTGATCACCGGCCCAAATACCGGGGGCAAGACCGTCGCCTTGAAGACAGTGGGCTTGCTGGCGCTCATGGCCCAGGCAGGGTTACACATCCCCGCTTCAGAAAGCTCGGCTCTATCCATATTCAGGGGGGTCTACGCGGATATCGGTGAGGAGCAGAGCATCGAACAGAGCCTGTCCACGTTCTCATCTCACATGACCAGAATCGTAGACATCCTGAGCCGGGCATACCGAAAATCCCTTGTCCTGCTGGATGAGCTGGGCGCCGGCACCGATCCGGTGGAGGGCTCAGCTTTGGCGAGAGCCATCCTTTTCCACCTCCACAGGCGGCAAATCACGACTCTGGTTGCCACCCACTATTCCGATCTGAAAGTCCATGCCCATGCCACCCCCGGCGTAAAGAACGCCTCCGTCGAATTCGACGTGGAGACGCTGGCCCCCACCTTCAAGTTGAGCATCGGCTTGCCCGGTCGAAGCAACGCCTTAGCCATCGCTGCTCGTCTCGGCCTCGCCAAGAAGATCGTAAGCCGAGCCGCGAAACTGCTCACGCCCGAAGACCTGGAAGTCGAGAGCTTACTGACCGAGATAAAGGGGGCTCGTGACCAGGCCGTGACAGCCCAGCTAGCGACTGAAGACGCCCGCGCCGAGGCGGAGGAGTTGAGGCGCGCATTGCAGGAACACCTGACAAAGGTCGAACAGGAGCGGCGAGAGATACTTAATCAGGCGCGGCAGCAAGCCCGGATGGAACTTGCAGAGGTCAGGAAGGAACTACGCACCGTCTCCAAGGCCCTTAAGCCGGAGACCAGGCCCCAACGACTGGTTGGGGCAAGAGAGCAGCTGAAAGAACTAGAGGAAGCGGTGAAAGCCCCGGAGCCACCTATCAGACTGTTTCCCGTAGACAGGGGAAAACTGAGGGTGGGACAACCGGTCTGGGTGGAGGATCTCCGGCAGAGGGGGGAAATCATCGGCTTCCTGGACGGAGAAGAGGTGGAGATAAGCGTAGGCAAGTTCCGGGTGAAAGCGAGGCTGGATGACCTGGAACTGGTGGAGGAAGAGCCGCAGGTACAGGGAGATGATGCATACGTTGCGGTCACGCCGCCTGCCCCACCTCCGATGACCCTCCAGTTGCGCGGCTGGCGAGCCGAAGAGGCAATCATCGAGTTGGACAAGTATCTGGACAAGGCTTATCTAGCTCACCTCCCCGAAGTGCGCATCGTCCACGGCAAGGGCACAGGAACCTTGCGTCGCCTGGTGCGTGAGGAACTGCAAAGGGACCCCCTGGTGGCGTCGTATCGCCCGGGCGAGGCCGAGGAGGGAGGCGATGGCGTGACCATCGCCGAATTGGTCGAGTGAGCGGATCCCTTCGCTGAGGCGGAGGAGTTGTCCGATGAGCAGGGTCCCATCCATCGGTGAAGAAGGCCAGAGCCAGGAAGGCGTGGTGGTTGAACATGGAAATGACCGAGTTCAGTGTCCACTGCCTCCAAAGGAGGAACACCAAGAGAGGTACGCACACCAACAACTCCGGAATCCAGAAGGGAAAGTGAAACGAGCCGACGACGGGGATACGCTGGATCAATTCCATCCTACGGCGGGCCACCAGGCGATCCGCGAGGGTGTCGCTCCTCACCCGGGCGATGACCAAGACGGAGAGCAATAGGACATCGAAGGACTTGATCTTCAATGAAATGCCCTTTCCCAGCGCTCATTGTACAGTAGGAGAAACTGCGGCGGTAGTCAGCTCTCCGAATGACGAAGAAGGCATCAGACTATGGCCGTCACCGTGAGAAGATACGCCGGCTTACTCGTCAGGGTCGCCCTGCTGGCTTTGATAGTCCTGGGTTCCAATCTGTGGCTCGTTCGCATCAGAGATTCCATACGCAGTCACCGCTCAGTCCTACGGGGGCAACCAAGTCTCGAAGAACCGAGTAGTCCTCTGGTGCAGCAAGTCGTGCTGGTCGTTGTCGGGGGCCTGCGATACGATGCCTCTCTGCAGATGCCCTACCTCAACAGCCTGCGCGACCGTGGCCTCGAAGCCCAGTGCAGAGGCTACTTCCCTTCCCACTCTCAGACCGCTTGGACGACCTTGGTTAGTGGTGCAGGGCCAGAGATCAACGATGCTCCGCTGCTGGATCTTCCTCACGAGGACCTGAGGTTCCTCACCGTTGACGACCTCTTCACAGGGGCAAAGAGAGCTGATCTCACGACCGCTTTGGCCGGTTTTCAAGCGTGGGAGCGAATGATCCCCGAGCAGGCACTGGACGCCAGTTTCTTCGTCGCGGAGACTGCCGCCGAGGCCGATGACTTGGTGGTCCAGGCGGTCCTGGAGTTCATGGACGACCTGCGACCCAACTTCCTGCTCGTCCATCTCACCCAGGTGGACCATGCCGCCCAGAGCGCTGGCACTGATAGCCAGCAGTATCGGGCAGCGGTGCGTCGCGCCGATTCACACATCCGGGAGATCGGGCAGCGTATGAGCCTGACCAGGCAGGTGCTCATAGTGACCGCCGATCATGGCTATCTTGCCAACGGCGACCACGGTGGAGGAGACGAAGAAGTCGTGGTCACGCCCTTCGTCATGGCTGGGGGGCGTGTGGCGCCAGGAAATCACGAAGAGATGGATCAAGCCGATGTAGCCCCCACCATCTCCATCCTGTTAGGCCTGGCTGTGCCCAGCGCCGCGCAGGGAGAGGTACTCTTTGACGCGCTGCTGCTCGACGAAGCGGAAAGCACTGAGAAGTGGGTGTCATGGGCTCGCCAGCGAGTGGAATTGGCGGACCTCTATCTGGAGAGCATCGGACAGGAGCCCTTGGGTGAGGCGGCCAAAGCTGACGCCGAAGTCGCCTATAGCTCCCTCCTGGTAAGGAACTATGGCAGCGCTCGCAGGCTGGCTGAATTCGCTGTGCAGGGAGCCACCCAGGAGATGAAGAAAGGTCGCAACATACGGATCAGGACGGAGCAACAGCGGAGGTTGCCTATCGGTCTACTGGTCGTCGGGGTCGCGACTTACCTCCTGTGGCGCCGCTGGAGCCGCACCACGGCCGTAATCGTCATCTCCGCACTGGCAAGCATCGTGATCTATAACCTTCTTTTCGTCTGGGGGGGACATGCGTACTCTTTCAGCAGCTTGCGGGAATGGGACACCTTCATCGCACAGGCGATCACGCGGATCGGCACCGCCCTGTTACCAGCGATATGGATCATCGCCTGGATTGTTTGGCGCGAAAAACGCAGAACACCGCTGGAGATAGCCGCCACAAACTACAGCTTTAGCTTGATCCTGGCATTCTTCCTTGCCCTTCCTTTGATATCAGGCTATGTTCTCAACGGCTCTGAAATAGCGTGGTATCTACCCGATCCTCTCATCGCCTTCCTGCAGGTCTCCGCGCTGGTGCAGCTCGGAGTAGTAGCGCTGCTTGGCCTCGCCGTGCCTCTGATCACTATCCCTCTCGACAGGATACTTCGCTGGACAACGGTCAAGGTCCGCTCAGCGTAGACGCCCAGGCCATGACGAGGCCATGGAACAACAGCCTCGACATGCTACTCCCACATGCCTGGCGCGGACCACCTATTCTGTCTCCAAGCGTCAACCTAGGAGCGCCTCACGGTGTGATCGCCCGGGCGCCGGACTGAAGTCCTGCGCTACGAACTGGGGAAACCGGCCAAGGCCGCTTCCGAAACATGCTTCCAGCATGTTTCCCTCGGCCCGTGGCATCGGGTTTCCAACTCGATGCGCTGGCACGGCGGTGCCTCAACACCCTCCTCGACACGGTTACCACTTTGATGGCGATTCTGATATAATGAGCCTGCGCGCCCCATCATGGCGCCAGGAACATCGCCTTGAAAGTACTGCTGATCAACCCCAAAATCGACTTGCCCATAGATGTGCGAAGTAGTCCCTCATTGGCCCTGGCGTACCTTGCCGCCATGTCAGAGCAACGTGGCGACGAAGTGCGGGTTCTGGACATGGAGGTGGAAGACACGCCGCTGGGGCAAGTCGTCACGCAGCACATGCCTGAGGTTATTGGTATCACCGCCAACACCATCCAGATCGCCGGTGCTTGGCGGGTGGCACGGGAACTGAAGCAGATAACGCATGCTACTGTCGTCCTGGGAGGTCCTCATCCCACATTTCTGCCCGCCGAATCGGTAGAAAGGCCTGAAATAGACATCGTGGTGCGGGGCGAAGGTGAGCTCTCATGGGTAGATCTGTGTGCTCATCTGGAGAAAGCGGAATCGCTGGAGGGAGTCCAGGGCATCACCTATCAGCGCGATGGGGAGGTTGTCAACAACCCTGACCGGCCTGTGATCCCCGATGTCGATTCGTTGCCCTTTCCCTCCCATCACCTGTTCAAGATGGATCGCTACACCAGTTTGCAGCCCACGCTCGACCATATCGAGGGACCCAGTTATCCCATCCTGAGTTCCCGGGGTTGTCCCTATCGCTGCACGTACTGCTCGCAGATCCTTCCCCGTCAATGGCGCGCCCGCTCACCAGAGAACGTGGTCGAAGAGTGGCGCTGGCTGGTGAACGATCTGGACGCCAAGGAGATAGGCGTTCTCGACGATTCCTTCAACATAGATAAGGACCGAGTGCTAGCTATCTGCGACCTGATTATCGCCGAAGGCCTGAATCACGTGCCTTGGATCATGATCAACGGCATCCGTGCCAATCTCGTGGATGAGGAGCTTTTGGGCAGGATGCGGGAGGCCGGCTGCATTCGCACAGCGTTTGGGGTAGAGAGCGGCAACCAGCGGATCCTGGACACCGTGATAGACAAGCACCTGACGCTGGATCAAGTGAGAGCGGCCTTCAAGGCGGCGAAGTCGGTGGGTATGGAGACCATAGGTTTCTTCATCATCGGACTACCGGGTGAAACGGAAGAGACGATGGAAGACACGATTCGTTTCGCCTGCGAACTGGATCCCATTGTGGCTAATTTCTCCATGGCTACGCCTTTTCCGGGCACTGAGATGTATAAGCAGGTGCTGCAAAACGGAAGGCTGCTGGTGAACGATTGGGGTGATTTCGCGTTCTTCGAGAATAAGGCCCAGTTCGAGAGCGATGACATGCCGGCGGAGTTGGTGGAGCGCAAGTGGCGGGAGGCCTATCGCCGCTTCTATCTGAGGCCAGGCCGTATAGCCCGCACTCTGCTACGAAAGCGAATCTGGCTGGAACTGCCCCGCACCGTCCGTATCGCCTTGAAGACCGTGGTGGGTTCGTGAAGAGCGGTCACGACGAGCCGATACAGACGGTTACATTACCGCTCGTGTGAGGGATGCGTGAGTCAAACTGACAAGATAAGGTGCAGCGTGGGTATTACAGCCCACAATGAGGAGGCCAACATCGGTCGCCTGCTGGAAGCGATGTTGAACCAGCGCCTGGATCAGGTGGAGATTAGCGAGATCATTGTCGTCGCCAGCGGCTGTACCGATAGCACCTGCGACATAGTGCGGGGGTTCGAAACCAGGGAGCCACGCATCAAGCTCCTCGCCCAGGATGAGCGCGAGGGAAAGGTCTCAGCGGTCAATCTCTTCCTCAAGCACGCCCAGGAGGAGATCTGCGTCCTCGAGAGCGGAGATACCTTGCCCGGCGAGGAGAGCGTGGAGAACCTGGTCAAGATCTTCCGGGACCCTCAGCTGGGGATGACGGGGGCCCATAAGGTCCCGGTCAATGTCCCCGATCACGTGATTGGGTATCTCTCGCACCTACGACTGACTTTGGAGCACTCATTGTGCTTGGAGATCCCCCGCTTGGGGGAGATGATCGCCTTTCGCAAGGTCTTCGATCAGATACCACCCGACGTGGCCATGGACGAGGCCTTCGTCGAGGCCCTGATGATCGAGCGCGGCCTGCAAGTGAGATATGCCCCGGACGCCATGGTGTACAACATGGGGCCCGAGACGTTCAGCGATTTCGTACGGCAGCGCCGCAGGAACTATGCCGGCCACCTGCATCTCAAGCACAAGTATGGCTACCGTGTCTCGAGCCTGGACAATGTACGAGTGGCCCGCCTGGCCTTGGGCGAGGCCTGGGCGGCGATCAGCCGCACTGTGCGCCTCCTGTACATCTTGACGGCCTTGGCGGCCATCGAGATCTACTCCCGTATCCTGGGGAGTTACGACTACTATGTCAAAGGCGACAGGCACGTCGTTTGGGACATGGCCTGGACGACCAAGGAGGTGGACGAAGCCAGAGTGCAGGCCACTGAGAAGTCAGCAAAGGCATCATCGGAGGAATAGCTTGCGAGACAAGCTGGTCACTGTCCTCAAAATCGTGGTCAGTTTGGGGCTGATCGCGTATCTCTTGAGTCGTGTGGGGCTAAGTCAGGTGGTCGAGGCGATGCGCTCAGCCTCGACCAATTATCCATACCTGCTAATAGCCCTGGTCCTCTATTTCGGGGCCATAGTAGTAGGTTCCGTCAAATGGCAGATTCTCCTCAACGCACAGGGGATAGAGGTGCCTCTCGGCAATCTTCTCTCCTACACCTTCGTTGGTCTTTTTTTCGGTAACTTCCTGCCCACCAACGTAGGGGGAGACCTGGTACGTGGCTACGACCTGGCCCGTGACACTCGGCTTCCCGCGGAGGCAGCCATCTCGGTTCTGGTGGACCGGATCGTGGGCCTCATCGCTTTTGTCTTCGTGGCTGTGGTGATGGCCTTGCTGGTGGTGTACTCCGCCGGGCAGGCGGCGTTATTAGAGGTAGTCCTTCTTGCCGTCATAGCCTTCATGGGCCTGTGCGGGGGGTTCGCCCTGATGCTGAGCGATCGGCTGCGCGCTCAGGTACGGCGTCTCTTCGACACGACCTTGCTCTCCTCTCTGGCACCCCTGTACGACAGACTGTCGGCGGCGCTATCAGCCTACAGAAGGAGCTACGGGCCTCTGGCTCAGGCGTTCTTCATCTCCATCCTGGTGCTGTCGATCGGTAGTGTGGTCAACTACCTTATCGTCCTGGCCCTGGGGGGCGGGATATCGATCCTGCACATCTTCCTCTTCACCCCCCTCATCACCTTCGTACTGCTAATACCCATCAGTATCGGTGGCATTGGCCTGAATCAAAGCGCCTACGTCTTCTTCTTCAACCTCGTGGGCGTGCCCGAGCAGAAATCTCTCGCTATATCCCTCATCATGCAAGCCATCATCATCGTGGCCAGTCTCCCCGGTGGCGTCCTGTGGTGGAGGAAACGCTCTGTGCGCCTGCCAGAACCCGCTTCCAAAACGGTTGCGGAGCGATAGGAAGACTCTGTCCCGATAGATTCGAGGTTGTAGGCGGCTGAGTACACCGCCTACCGTCACTCTCGCCAGAAGCTGGAGACAAACGTGCTGAGTGCTGGCACTACCGGTGATTCGGCCACGCGGTACCCATCGTTCGGCTGCAATATCACTTAGGTTCATCGCTGCCGCCTTTCGCTCCGGCTGGGAGGGAGAAATCGAGCGACGCAGCAAACGAGCCGTCGCCACCTGCTATCCTCGTCGCTGGAG
>NJBK01000046.1 GCA_005223035.1 Chloroflexi bacterium B3_Chlor | reverse complement strand
CCGCCTCCGCCAGACGCGTGACGAAGGTGAGTTCAACCGGTCCAGCCGCTGGCGGGGTCGTCGGCTCTGCCGGCGGCGTCGTGGGCGCCGGGCCTGGTGGTGTCGTTGGCTCTGGCGGTGGCGCTGGAGCACAAGCCGCCAAGAGCAGCGACATGCCCAGCACAACTGTCAGAACTGTGAGCATTCTCCTCAACATTTGTTTCCCTCCTTGTTCATGAGACAGACTTGTGTCTTCCTACCCCCTTCTCCATTACTCTGTCGCTACCACCCCCTTTCTGTGCCAACTTATCTCACGCAGTGCACCGACCTGATCACAGGTCAAGCAGACAGTCTCCCTAGGCCCTTTCTCAGCTGGATGGCCGCGCGCAGGATTCCCGCATGATCAGCCTCGCTTCCAGCTGAGATCGTACGACTCTGGCACCGGCAGCGAGATCGACCAGTACGCGGGCTGCCATCTCTCCGAGTTCGATCGCCGGCTGATGCATGGTTGTCAGTTCAGGCCGCAAGAAGCGCGCGATTATGTCGTCGCATCCAATCAGTGACACGTCTCGTGGGACCTGCAGGCCGCTCTCCATGATGGCCTGCAGTGCGCCGAAGGCCATTAGATCGTTGAATGCAAAGACCGCGGTGGGGGGCCGGTCACGGCCCAGGAGACGATTCATAGCTTGGAATCCAGACTCCGCTTCGAAGTCCCCCCATTCAATGAGAGCCCTGAAGCCGTTCTGACCTTCAAAATCCTCAGATTCTATGTGCGAACTGGGCATCTCAACACCATGCTCGCTGAAAGCGCTACGCACACCTTCTAGCCTACGCTGGTTGGAGACGTGCCTCCTGTCTCCCTGAATGACACCGATCCGGCGATGCCCCAGACCCATGAGATAGCGGACGGCATCCTTCGCGGCAGCTGAGTCATCTATGGTTACCCAGGTCAAGGACGAGTCCAAAGCTTGTCTAAGGCTCTTCGGAGGATAGCCAACCAGAACTGTTCTCAAACGAGGCTGTGCCAGCAGCTGGTCTCTCTGAGGGTCTTGAACGAAGATATTCACGTAGAGAAGTCCTGCCATGCGATAGGTTGAGACCATCTGGTGCATCAAGGGGCTATCAACGCTGACCAAGGAGAGGATCAGACCATTTCGGCCGCAGTATTTGTCCGCACCGTGTATGACCCCGCCGACATAGTTGCCAAACACTCTACCTTCAGGGAAATCAGAGGGAGCGATAAGACCAACTGAGGTAGGCGCGTACCTCTTTCGAGACTCATATCCCAGTTCCGCAACCGCGTGCATCACCTTCTCGTGGGTCTCAGCTTTCACAAGGTGCGGCTGGGAGAGAGCGCGTGAAACGGTAGCGACTGACAAACCGGCGAATCCGGCAACCTCTTTCAGAGTCGGGGACTTGTTAGTTGGTGGCTCAGAGTTTGAAGCCACGGAACCTCCTCCCACCTCCTATGTCCTGGACACCGAACCAGGGGCAGACGATCCAGAACCCCTAGCAGGCGAGAAACAATGAAACCCAAGGTATCTGCGCTATGCCAGATTTCATGTTTCTTTCAGTGAAAGATACACCGCCTATTATAATCGAAGTTCTCTGATGTGTCAAGTGCCAGGATTCGAACGGGCCAACTCGCCGCCCCGACCGGTGCAGGGTTCCTTCAACACCTCGATCCCTGCAGACAGGCTGGCGTTCCAGCGCCCATACCATGATAGCACAGAATACGGATCGCTAACGGACGGACCCGGTTGTCACTTCGGTTGACGCTGGTTATGAAAGTTTGAATTCGGTTGCAGGCTTGCGCTCGCTCGGCCCTGCTGCTGGCTGACAGCCTCGGCCTCAGCAGCGCTCACAAGAGGAACGCAGGTTTTTCTGCCTCGGAAACCCCACGCCTTAGTCACAGGCACATAATCGGCCTGGAGATGCCAGCAGCCAACCCCAGGATCACAACACCATTGGGCGGCGCTTTCGACACCCATACACTTTGACAACACCCTGCCGTCGGAGTACAATGCAGTCGTGCAGAAGTGCATTGCGAGCTACTAAGCTGATGTCTCGCGGTTCGAGGAACTGGGAGCATGACCAGCGACAAAGGAGCGACGAAGGACCTCTTTGTCGGTATCGATCTCGGCGGTACGAAGATCGTCACTGCTCTGGTTAGCGAAGACGGGAGGATCATCGCCGAGGACTACCGGCAAACTGAGGCGACCAGGGGACTGGCTGGTGTTGTTCGTCGCATGACAGATGCTGCAACGAAGGTGATGAAGTCGGCACGTGTCAACCCTGGGCAGATCACTGCCGTAGGCGTCGCCGCCCCCGGACCAATACATGCTGAGTCCGGCGTAGTGACCGCACCGCCCAATCTGCCCGGTTGGAAAGATGTGCCCCTTAGGCAATTGCTCCAAGATGAGCTTGGTCTGCACACTGAACTGGAAAACGACGCCAACGCTGCAGCGCTGGCCGAGCACCGGTTCGGTGCTGGTCGAGGCACACAGCACATGATCTACGTTACCGCCAGCACCGGTATAGGCGGTGGTTTCATTGTCAACGGAGAGCTCTATGGGGGAGCGACCGGAGCGGCGGGCGAGATTGGTCACATGACTATTCTCCCCAAGGGACCATACTGCGGTTGCGGCAGCCGGGGCTGCTTGGAGGCCCTGGCCTCCGGTAGGGCAATCGCGCGCGAAGCACGGGAACGCGTGGCCTGCGGGGTACCGACGCTGATCGGCGACCTGGCCGAAGGGGACCTCGACCGTATCTCTGCCAAGCTGGTGGCCGAGGCCGCCGCGCAAGGGGACGTAGAAGCTGAGGAGATTCTTGGCGAGGCCATGACCTACCTGGGCGTGGGTATGGCGAACCTGGTCAATCTCTTCAACCCTGAGCTCATTGTCATCGGTGGGGGATTGACCAAGATGGGCGAGCGCCTCTTCAATCCAGTTCGCCGCGTCATGCACCGGAGGGCTTTCCATTCCTCCATGCAGGCGGTAGTCATCGCCCCTTCCCAGTTGGGGGATGACGTGGGAGTCCTAGGGGCAGCAGTGGTCGCCATGGTTTCACAGCAGTAGCATTCAGGACTGTTGAAAGGAGAAGAATGGAACATGTCCACAAACATCGGCATCAATGGATTTGGCCGCGTGGGGCGACAGGTGCTCAGGACCATCCTTCAGTACTACCCTGACAAGCTCCAGGTGGTGGCGGTTAATGACCTCTACGATCCGGCCACCAACGCTCACCTATTCAAGTATGACAGCAACTACGGCAAGTACCCAGGAACAGTGCACGTGAAAGGTAACAACCTAGTCGTGGACGGGAAGGGGATCAGAGTGTTCGCCGAGCGGGACCCTTCCCAGCTGCCATGGGGGGATCTCGATGTCCAAATCGTTGTTGAATCAACCGGTATCTTCCGCGAAGGACCGCTGGCGGCCGCTCACCTGGAGGGTGGAGCGAAGAAGGTGATCATCAGCGCTCCCGCGAAGCAGGAGGACGTCACCGTCGTCATGGGCGTAAATGAGGACTGGTACGATGCCCAAAAGCACCATATTGTCTCCAACGCCTCCTGCACAACTAACTGCCTGGCGCCCGTGGCGAAGATCGTGAACGATCGGTTCGGAATCGTCAAGGGGTTCATGACGACCGTCCACGCCTACACCAGCGGCCAACGCCTCTTGGACATGGGGCATAAGGACCTGCGCCGTGCACGCGCTGCAGCCATGAGTATCGTCCCCACCACCACCGGAGCCGCCCGCGCCATAGGGGTGGTCATCCCAGAGTTGGAAGGTAAACTGGACGCTTTCTCGATTCGGGTTCCCATCTCAACGGTTTCTCTCATCGACCTCACCGCAGAGGTAGAGCGAAGCACGAGTACTGCGGAACTGCTGAAAGCCTTCAAGGAAGCGGCAGAGGGGCCACTGAAAGGCATCATGGGCTACAGCGAGGAGCCTCTGGTCTCAATTGACTACAAAGGCGACCCCCGTTCCAGCATTATTGACGCTCAGTTCACTCAGGTCATGCTTGGCAATATGGTCAGGGTGATATCTTGGTACGACAACGAGTGGGCCTACTCGGTGCGCCTGGCAGATCTGGCGAACTACATCGCCGAGCGTTTGTAGAGAAACGATCGCAGAAGCGACAGGCAAGCCAGTCGCCTTATGTCTGTGCTCCGGCGAATAGACATGCCAGCAAGTCCCAACGAGCCCTGAAGGAGTAGATCATGGGCAAGAAGACGGTGCGGGACATCGAGGTCAAGGGCAAGCGCGCCCTCGTGAGAGTTGATTTCAACGTACCCTTGGCGGATGGCCAGGTGGCCGACGACACGCGGATTCGTGCAGCCTTGCCCACCATCCAGTATCTGCTTGAGCAAGGAGCCGCCGTCATTCTGATGTCCCACCTAGGCCGGCCGAAAGGGCAGGTACGTGAGGAACTGAGGATGGACCCCGTCGCTCGGTGGCTGTCCGAGCTTGTGGGCCGCGAGGTAGTCAAACTGGACGACTGCGTCGGCAAAGAAGTAGAAAGCACCGCCGCCAACCTCGAGCCCGGTCAAGTTGTTCTATTGGAGAATCTGCGGTTCCATCCTGAGGAAGAGGAGAACGACCTGGACTTCGCTCAGCATCTGGCATCGCTCGCCGATGTGTACGTAAACGACGCTTTCGGCACCGCGCATCGTGCCCACGCTTCTACCGCTGGTGTGCCTCAGTACCTGCCGTCAGTGTCTGGCTTCCTTATGGAGCGCGAACTCAAGGTCTTGGGCAGCGTCTTGACCAACCCAATCCGCCCCTTCGTGGGCATCCTTGGAGGAGCCAAGGTGTCCGGCAAGATCGGCGTGATCCGCAACCTATTGAGTAGGGTGGACGTCTTCCTTCTGGGTGGAGGCATGGCCAACACCTTTCTGAAGGCACAGGGCCGCGAAGTAGGACAATCCCTCGTGGAGGACGAGAGCCTTCCGGTGGCCCGACAGATAATGGAGGAAGCGGGTGGAAAGCTGGTGCTGCCTGTGGACGTGGTCGTCGCGGACGCCTTTGCTGCTGACGCGAAAGCAAAGACTGTGAGTGTCCAGCAGGTACCAGCCAAGTGGCGCATCCTGGATGTGGGCCCTGAAACCCTCAGCCTCTTCGAGGAGAAGCTGGCATCGGCCAAAACTGTGATCTGGAACGGCCCGATGGGCGTGTTCGAGTTTCCCTCATTCGCCGCAGGCACCTTCACTTTGGCCAGGATCTTGACCGAAACACAGGCCACAACGATCGTTGGTGGAGGCGACTCGATAGCGGCGCTGCAACAGGCTGGATTGCTGGACAGGATGAGCCACGTGTCCACCGGGGGTGGAGCATCCTTGGAACTCCTGGAGGGCAAGACTCTACCGGGGGTGGCGGCCTTGGAAGACAAGGAAGAGGATGTCGAGGGTGGCTGACCAAGAAATCATCTCAGACCTGGTAATTCCTGGCACCTCCAAGATCGTCCTGCTGATTCTGGATGGTCTAGGTGGCGCGCCCATGTATCCAGGCGGGTTGACGGAATTGGAGGCCGCGCACACACCTAACCTGGATGCCTTGGCGGCAGAAGGCATCTGCGGCCTACACGACCCCATCGCCCCTGGCATCACTCCGGGAAGCGGACCGTCTCACCTTGCCCTCTTTGGGTACGATCCGCTGCAGCATCAAATCGGACGAGGCGTACTGGAGGCCTTGGGCATTGGCTTCGACTTGCAGGCTAGTGACATGGCAGCACGAGGCAATTTCTGCACCGTGGACGACAACGGGTTGATCACCGATAGACGAGCGGGACGCATCCCCACTGAGAAGGGCCTCGAACTCGTCAAGCGGCTCCGCACCATCAGTGTACCAGACGTAGAGGTGTTCGTAGAGCCGGTGAAGGATTACCGCTTCGTGTTGGTGTTGCGTGGCGAGGGGCTGTCGGGCCCACTGACCGAAACTGACCCACAGAAGCTGGGAGCAGCGCCCTTGTCAGTCGAGGCGCTGAGCCCCGAAGCCGTGCGGACCGCTGCCCTTTTCAATGAATGGATCTCCAGAGCGCGTGAAATCCTCGCCGACCTCCAGCCAGCCAACATGGTAACTCTACGGGGCCTGGACAAGAACCCTGGCCTGCCTAGCATGGAGGAAATCTACGGATTGCGAGCAGCGGCCATCGCCGGGTATCCCATGTACCGTGGTGTTTCCAGACTAATAGGCATGGACGTCTTGCCCACAGGGGAGACCATCGAAGAGGAAATGGGTACATTGAAGGCCCATTGGACGGACTACGACTTCTTCTTCTTCCACGTCAAGAAGATCGATAGTGCGGGCGAAGATGGCAACTTCGAGCAAAAAGTCGCCCTCATCGAGGAGGCAGACCAGTTCCTGGTGCCGGCCATCCTGCAGTTGGAACCCGACGTGTTCATAGTCACCGGCGATCACTCAACACCGGCCCTCCTGCGTGCGCATAGCTGGCACCCAGTACCGTTTCTACTCCACTCCAGATACTGCCGCGCCGATGTGGTGAAGGAGTTCTCCGAGCAGCGATGCGCCAATGGGGCCCTGGGTCGCTTCCCCGCCATGAACATCATGTCCTTGGCGATGGCCAACGCCCTCCGCCTGACTAAATTCGGTGCCTGACAAGGTGCTCTCCCCCACACCTCGGCATCGAGCCTTCCTTGCAAGGGGTAAACCGGATGAATGAGAGAGTGAACGGTCGTATCTTTCGCCAGTACGACGTGCGAGGAATCGTAGGCCATGACTTGACTCCTGGCGTGGTGGAGCAACTGGGCAAAGGGTATGGCACCCACATGGTCGCTCTCGGCAAGAAGAGGGTGAGCGTTGGTTATGATGCCCGCCCCAGTTCCCCAGGCTTCCGCGATGTGTTGATCGAAGGTATTCTGTCGACCGGTCTCGAGGTCGTGGATGTCGGCATGCTGCCCACCCCAACCCTCTATTTCTCCCTGTTTCATCTGGACGTTGAGGGCGGAGTGATGATCACCGGCAGTCACAACCCACCGGAATTCAACGGCTTCAAGCTCGCGGTGGGGCGCAGCACGATCTACGGCGCCGAAATCCAGAAGATCAGGCAGATCATCGAGGCGGCAGACTACACTCGAGGCACGGGGCGACTGGAACACCAGGATGTGAAGCCTGCCTACTTGACTACACTGAAAGAGCGTATTGGGCCTTTCCACAAGAAACTGAAGGTGATCGTGGATGCCGGCAACGGCGTGGCAGGCATGTTCTGCCCAGAGCTTCTACGAGACCTGGGCGCCCAAGCCCTGGGGCTGTACTGCGAAGTTGATGGCACCTTCCCCAACCACCATCCCGACCCCACGGTGCCCGCCAACCTCACAGACCTGATCTCCAAGGTGCTCGAGGAGAAGGCTGACTTGGGAGTGGCTTACGACGGTGATGGTGACCGCCTAGGCGTCATTGATGAACAGGGCAACATCATTTGGGGGGACCAGCTTCTGATCCTCTTCTCCCGTGAAGTCCTAGCCCGTCACCCAGGCGCACCTATCATCTTTGAGGTCAAGTGCTCCCAGGCCCTGGGCGAAGAGATCGAGAGGGCGGGCGGCGTTCCTCTCATGTGGCGCACGGGCCACTCGTTCATCAAGAAGAAGATGAAAGAGGAGAACTCACCCTTGGCCGGTGAGATGAGCGGCCATCTGTTCTTCGCCGATGAGTACTACGGATATGACGATGCTATCTACGCTTCTCTCCGGTTGGCACGGCTCCTATCCCGATCTGACAAGACCATAAGCGAGATGTTGGCTGATGTACCCAAGTACTATTCCACTCCCGAAATTCGGGTGGACTGCCCTGATGAGGAGAAGTTCCGGGTGGTGACAGTTCTCGCGGAGTACTTCAAGGAGCGGTATGAGGTCATCGACGTCGATGGAGCCCGCATACTCTTCGGAGACGGCTGGGGATTGGTGCGGGCATCCAATACGCAGCCCGTCCTCGTTTTGCGCTTCGAGGCGCGGACTCCGGAGCGGCTCCAAGAGATCAAGCAAATAGTGCTTTCCAAGCTCAGTGAAACCGCATCGGTCGAGATACCAGAATGACCGCCAACTATAGAGCTGATCGCTATGGATCAAGAAAGGAGTAGATGTTGTGAGCAACGAGAAAACGAGAAAGGACGAATGGGAGGAAATTGGACGCGACATCGAAGCGAAGATCAAGAAAGAGCTGGCTAGCTGGGCGGGCGCCGAGGAGACTGATGACTGGCAGACTATCGGTCAGGTGATGGAGAACAAGATTAGGGGCGAGATTGCCACTACCGTAGGCGGTGAGCCAGAGGAGGACTGGGACCAAATCGGCCGGCGGGTAGAGAAGCGCGTCAGGTCGGGAGTCGGCAGATGGGCAAGCGCTGAACCAGACGATGATTGGGACACCATAGGCCGAAAGACGGAGAGCAAGATTAGAGCCGACGTGGCTGCGAGCGTGGGCGGCGAGCCCGATGGAAGCTGGGACGAGATCGGCAAGCGCATCGAGCAGAGCGTCAAGTCCGGCCTGGGCGAATGGGCTGGCGCCGAACAAGATGATGATTGGGCCACTCTCGGGCGCAAGATGGAGGAGAAGATAAAGGCTGCCGTGCGGGAATGGTTCTAGGAATAGACAGAACGCAGCCAAGAGAACTCTTCACAGCCGTCAACATCGGGTCCTTAAGGCTCGCTAACCGCATCGTCATGCCGGCCATCCATCTGTGCTTCACCCCAGAGGGGTTCGTTACCGATACGCTGATTGACTTCTACGTCGAGCGGGCCGCTGGAGGAGCGGGGCTGATCATTGTTGGCGGCTGCCCTGTTGATGAGTACGGTGGCGGGCGCCTCATGGTCGGTTTGAGCCACGATCAGTTTGTCCCCGGGTTGACAAGGCTCGCCCAGGCGGTTCACAAACACGGGGTTCCCCTGGCCGCCCAGTTGTACCACGCTGGCCGTTACTCTCTCTCAACGCACATAGGGCGTCAACCATTGGCTCCCTCTGCTGTGAGGTCCTCCCTCACTCGCGAGACCCCACGGGAGATGACCACCGAGGATATCCACCGCACCATACACAACTTCGCTGACGCGGCAAGCAGGGCCAAGATAGCAGGATTCGATGCCGTCGAGATCAGTGCGTCGGCAGGTTATCTGCTCTCCCAGTTCCTCTCACCTGTGACCAACCTGCGCCAGGATGAGTATGGCGGGAGTCTGGAGGAAAAGATGCGATTCCCGCTGGAGGTGGTTCGCGCGGTGCGGACGGAGGTTGGCCCAGACTACCCCATCATAATCCGCATAGCTGGAAACGACTTCGTGAAAGGCGGGAATACGAATAGAGAAGCTCGCCTCCTGGCCAAAGAGTTGGAACGGGCAGGAGTGGATGCTATCAACGTCACCGGGGGTTGGCACGAGACCCGGGTACCGCAGATCACTATGGCCGTTCCCCGGGGCGCCTTCTCATACCTGGCACGGGGCGTGAAGCAAGTCGTCAACATACCAGTCATCTCCAGCAACCGCTATAGCGATCCATTGCTGGCTGATCAGATGCTGCGCCACGGAATCGCAGACATGATCGCTATGGGTCGCCCTTTGATTGCCGACCCGGAGTTGCCGCGCAAGGCCAAAGAGGGGCGACTCGACGAGATCCTCCATTGCGTGGCCTGCAATCAGGGCTGCTTCGATCACATCTTCGCCCTTCAACCGGTGTCCTGCCTGGTGAATCCTCGCGCTGGCCGAGAACGTACGTACATGCTGGAGCAAGTGGCAAGTCCGAAGCGGGTGATAATCATCGGTGGTGGACCCGCTGGCATGGAGGTAGCCGCCACCGCTGCCAGCAGGAGACATCAGGTGATCCTCTTTGAAAAGGATGATCGTCTGGGCGGACAGCTGAGCCTGGCGTCGGTGGCGCCGGGCAGGGAGGAATTGGAGACTCTGGTGGTGTCCCTCTGCTCGCAGCTGCAAAGAGAGGGAGTGGAAGTCAAGCTGGGCCAAGAAGCGTCGGTTGACCTCGTCTTGGCAAGCGGTGCCGACGCGGTGGTGGTGGCCACAGGAGCCGAGCCGATAGTACCGGAGATCCCTGGCGTGGAAAGCGAACACGTGGTTCAGGCCTGGGACGTACTGGCAGCCGAGGTTGACGTTGGCGAGAGGATTACAGTTCTGGGAGGAGGAGCCACTGGCTGTCTCGTCGCGCTCTATCTGGCTCAGATGGGTACTATCGACGCCCCTACCCTACGGTTCTTGATGCTAAACAGAGCAGAAACCTGGAAAACGCTGGAAGAGTTGGGCACCAGAGGGGTGAAGAGCGTCACTTTGGTGGAGATGCTCCCAAAACTGGGTAAGGACATCGGCCTGACGACTCGATGGACGGTTCTCCAAGACCTCCAGCGCTGCGGCGTGGAGACGGTGGTCAACGCCACAGTCAAACAGGTCCTGCCGCACGGTGTGATGGTGGTTGTCGATCAACAGGATAGACTCATCGAGGCCGATACAGTAGTGCTGGCCGCTGGCGTCTCATCTCGCAATTCGCTCTACGAGGAGCTGAAGGACCGCGTGAACGAACTTCACCTCATCGGCGATGCCAAGAGGCCTCGCAAGGCCTACGACGCAATGCACGAGGGTTTCGAGGTAGGAATGGCGATCTAGGCACGCAGATTTGCGAACGGGGTCGGCCTACTGTACAATACGAACAGTGAGCGCTGCGTTGCGCGTAGAAAGGAAACGGCACTATGAGCGAAGAAGAGAATAAAAGAAAAGACGAGAAAGAGGAGAAGGACGAAAAGGATCGAGGCGAACGAGAGTGGGACAAGGGTGAGCAGTGGTCTGGCGGCGATGCTCTGGGCCCGTTGATCTGGGGCTTGATCGTCATCCTCGCCGGGGTAGCGCTCCTATCCGCCAACCTGGGAACCTTCCTCTGGTTGACATGGGACAATGTGTGGAGCGTCATCTTCATCGGCGCGGGATTGCTCTTCCTGCTGGAGGTGGTACTCCGCCTACTGCTCCCCGCCTATCGCCGACCGATAAGGGGCCGAGTCATACTGGCCTTTGTCGCTTTGGCTATCGGCATCGGCGGATTCATCGGCTGGGAGCTCACCTGGCCGCTGATAGTAATCGCTGTCGGCCTGGCGATCATCCTTGGCGTCTTTCTGAGGCCGAGATTCTGACCAGTCCCTGACCTACAGGCGGCCCAGGTCCATCGTCACTAGCTGGTCCCACAAGTAGCGGAGACGAGCAAGCAGCTTGTCGCGCCCTATGCACCTGAAGTATGGGGGCTGGAAGGCCTTGACGAGATCGCCGATCTCGTAGCGCGGCAGGATCGGCGTGGAAACGATGAGGCTGCCTGTCTCCCCCGGACGCATTTCGTGCATCATCTTCATGCTTTGTCGCGTCCGGACCTCGAAGAAGAAGAGGTCATAGTTGGGCACCCATGCGCGCTTCTCGTCCCGCTGCTGGCCGAAGATGCCTTCTGTTGCGCCGTAGATCTCCGCGATGTCTACCGGGCCAAAGAGGGCTCTGAGGACGGGCCGGTACTTGGTGTTGATGCCTGGAACGCTACCCAAGGTCATGATCCGTATTCGCCACAAGTCCTTTGGGTATACCCCATGCGCCTGGTGTAGATACCGCCCGAAGTCCACGGCTGTGGGTGCCACGCCCCCAACTATGGTGACGTTCTCATCCTGGCATCGCTGGTAGGCCAACTCGAAGCGACGCTTCCAGTCAGCTATCGTCTTCCCCCCTCCCAATGCGTCCACATCGTCTTGAGAGGGAAGAGTGCGTAATGGCGTGGCGGCCGTCGTGCGTTTCGAATAGATGCCGGAACTGTAGCCGTACTCCAGGTCTCGCTCACCGACCCGAACGGTACCCACCACCGAGGGGAAGTTCAAGTTGAGATTCACACCCTGAAGCACATCCAACTGGCCGGTGCGCACAACGTGATTCATTAGAGCTCGGCCAGCGCTGGCCCGCATCTTCAGGTCGGTCGGCGTCATGGGTATGAACTTGGACTCGCCCCCAGTCGTACCTCGTGTGATCGCCCATCCGATTGGAGGCTCATAGAGCAGTACATCCTCCTCACCAGCCATCACTTGATCGATCAAGGGTTTGAAGTCGTCGTAGCTGGCGACGGGAAAAGCGCTCCGGTACTCATCTACGGCCGTGACCTGAGCGGCCCCGTGTTGCTGTCCGTACCTTGTCTGGGCATAGCCCTGAAGCAAACGTCCCAACACGGCTTCCTGGGCCGCCTTGGGGTCTCCCACGGCCTCGTGCCAGGGCCGCAAGAAGGCTTCCAACATCTGATGCCCTGCCTCTTCGCCGTGAGCGGACACATCCTGTGTCTTGTCAGTCATATCTCCACTCCAAGCAGTGAATTCGTCCCGCCTCAGCTGATCGCCGATGGCAGGAACTGAGATATGCGGTCGGTGACCATCTCCTGTATCCGATGCAAGTCCTCCTCGGTCCTGCCCTCGACCCTTACTGACAGCATTGGTTGTGTGTTTGAGGCCCTCACCAGAGCCCAACCACTATCGAACTTGATGCGTGCCCCGTCTATGTCTATGACTTCGTGAGTCTCGATGAACGACTCCTGTATCGCCTCCACGACGCTGAACTTCTTTGTATCAGGACATGGTACGCGAAGTTCCGGAGAACTGTAGTACTTTGGCAACTCCCGCACCAGATCCGATAGGGACCTATCCATCTTGGAGAGATACTCGGCAAGCTTGCCGGCTGCAAAAAGGGCATCGTCGAAGTTGAGAGGTGGATCATTGAAGAAGACATGGCCGCTCAACTCCACGCCCAAGGCCGCATTCTCCTGCCTCATCTTTTGCAGGATGTATGCGTTGCCACATCTGGTCATAAGGGGTATCCCCCCATGGCGTGCAATGTCATCTATCAACGCTTGAGAGCATCGCACATCCAAGACCACCTTGGCGGGCCCACTATCCAAGAATTCCCTGGCGAGAAGTGCCACGTACTTGTCGGGCAAGACCATCACTCCGCGTTCGTCAACCACGCCCAACCTATCTCCATCTCCGTCGAAGCCGATTCCGAAATCGGCCGATTCCTTCACGACCATGGCCTTCAAATCATGGATGTTGTCCTCGACCAGAGGATCGGGCTCATGGTTCGGAAAGCGGCCGTCTGGCTCGCAGTAGAGACGTACAACCTCGCATCCTAGTTCTTCGATCAGTTGACTGCCCAGCAGACCAGCCGTGCCGTTGCCTCCGTCAACCACCACCTTAAGTCTGCGATTCAGTCGTACTCTCTCGCGGATGCAGCCCAGGTACTCGGGAATAACATCCGTCTCCTCCATTGATCCCTTGCCGATCTCAAACTGATTCTTGGCAATCAGCCGCTCCACATGCTGCAGCGCCTCCCCAGCGAGAGGATATGGGCCTACCTGAAGCTTGAGTCCGTTGAACTCAGGAGGGTTGTGACTTGCGGTTACCATCACCGCTCCATCGGCGAATGTACTGTCCAAGGCGAACGAAAGGGCAGGAGTGGGGACGACGCCCACGTCGACGACCTGGCAACCAGTCGAGAGCAACCCCTTGGTGACGGCGGCGAAGAACCGCTCAGACGAGAGCCGAACGTCCCGTCCGACGACCACCTTGTTCCGGCCAGTGCTCCTCTGGATGTAGGTTCCGAACGCTTTCCCGATAGTCTCTATGGCCCCTGTCGTCAAATCAGCATCCGCCACGCCACGAATGTCATACTCTTTGAACACGGCTCGGCTGGCTGAAAGCTTAGCCTGAAAAGCGTAGTCGCGCAGGATCCCTGACACCGCCTCAGATAGCCAAAGGGGATCATGACGGAGAACGATCTTCTTCTTGCCATTGACGCCCTCCTCCACGACCTCTTGAATCAAGTCCCTCTCGATCAACAGCGCCCCTTCGACCAGCACTAACTCCTGTGGAGTATCCTCGAACAATATGATTTGGGTGTCATCCTTCACCACCGGCACAGACCCTACCGGCTCAGCAGATACGCTTCGATACCTGGCCAGAACCGAATCTGTGATCTCTTCGGCTCTGCTGACGAGTACGTAGTCCAGCCGGAATCCGCAACTGTTCTGAATAGCCCTCACATGATCGGCGACGGAATAACCCTCGGTCAGCCCAGGTTGTGTCATGATGTTGCAGACAAATATCTTCCTGGCCGAACTCCTCTTAACGGCGTCGTTGATCTCTGGCACCTGCAGGGTGGGGATGATGTTGGTGTACAAGGAGCCCGGTCCGATGACTACGGCATCGGCCGACTCCAGCGCCTCTACTACCTCGGGGGATGCCATTACTTGAGTCTCAGGGCCCTCATCGGCCCTGGATTGTAACCACACCTTCTTGACCGGAACGTCGCTATGCCTGGAAAGGATCGCCGATTCACCTTCAAAGCTCTGCCCATCTTCAAGTTCCGCGCACAACTGCACCTTATCTGTGGTGGGAAACAGCACTTCCTCGCCCGAAGTGCCAAGCCCCCGGCGCAGCTTGGCGAAAGCAGTTCCGCTGCCCACTGGGGGAACAACCCCGGTTATCCGCCAGCGAACCTCCTTGGCGATTCGCAACAACATGGATAGCCCTTCCGTGCCCGCGAATACCACGACCTTCGGCCTCTCTGTGGGCCCGTGGTAGTAGTCATACACCAGGTCAACTAGGCTCTCATCCCTCGTCCTTTGGGCTACGAAAGGAGCGATAAGAGTATGACTCAGCTTGATGAACGAGACCACCAGCAGAGTCACACCAACGGTTCCCAGCAGTATGCCTCGCTGTACATGGGGGATGAACTGCAAAGTCAGGTAGTAGACGTAGGACGGGAATGGCGCCGTGCGATAGAGGTGGACTAGCACGTAGGCAAAGCCCAGGCTCAGAAGCAGGATCCCGAAGAAGAGCGCCAGGAGCCAGCGTTTGATGTGCCAGCCTGGCAAGAGTAGCCTCAGTACTCTGCTGCTCCTCAGCCTTTCTCTCATACTACCAGTCGCCATGAAGACCTGCCCAGAGATACAGAAGCAGAGGCTGCTTGCAGCTTTCCCATGCGCGTCGCCAACTGCTCATGGGGATATCTCGAACTTCAACACCCCGGATGAGATCTCCTCGGCACAGCACTCAGCCAACTCCCTCATCATCAGGTCCCTGATCTGATCGAGCCGCTCTCGACTACGCGCCTCGAACACCAGCGCGATATTTGGGCTTGTGTGGGAGGCTCGCACCGATGCCCACCCATCCTCAAACTCCAGGCGCAAACCGTCAAGGTCCACGAATTCGAAACGTTGACCAAGGCACTCCCTTATGCGATCCATGACGGCGAACTTGTGTTCATCGGCACAGGGAACCTTGATCTCGGGAGCCGAGCAATACGGGGGAATCTCAGCCACCATGCTTGACAGCGTCCGCCCTGAGCTTGACAGCGCCTCTAGGAATTTCGCCGAGGCGAAGATCCCGTCGTCAAAGTCAAAGAGCTCGTCCTGAAAGAAGATATGCCCGCTGGCCTCGCCACCGATCAGAGCCTTGCTCCTCCTCACTTCGTCCATCACGCGGGTGTAGCCCGTGGGAGCCATCCGAGCCACTCCGCCGCCTCGCTCGATCACATCTATCAGGGCGCGCGAGGAAAGCAGGTCGAAGACCACTGTGCCCGGCTCGCGCTTCAGCATCTCCCCCACTATCAGCGCAACTATCAGGTCACCGGATAAGATCTCACCGCCATCCGACACCAGGCCGAGGCGATCTCCATCCCCGTCATACGCAATGCCCACATCGGCGTCGTATTCCTGCACCGCGGCGACGAGATCTCCCACGTTCTCTTCGTCACTTGGATCCGGGAGATGATAGGGGAAGCTACCATCCACGTCGCAGTACAGCTCCTTTACGTCGCATCCCAGTTGTCGGAACAACTCCGGCGCCACCAGACCGGTGGTGCCGTTCCCAGCATCTATGACTATTCTGAAGCTCCTCTCCACCTTGACCCGCTCTTGGACCGCTGACAGGTATTCCTGGAGGATGCCCGAATCTCTCATGAGATGCCCCCCTCCTTCACGGAAAGGGCCACTTTCTGCCAACCGCCTCAGCGCCTGGATATCCTCACCACTGAAAGGCAGAGCGCCCTTGCGCAGCTTCAAGCCGTTGTACTGGGCAGGGTTGTGACTTGCGGTGATCACGACTCCACCGGCCGCCTCCAGATGCTTCACCGCGAAATAGACCATCGGTGTGGTGACCACGCCGATGTCAATGACCTCGCAGCCTGTGCCCAGCAGCCCGGCGATAAGGGCCCGACTGAAGTCAGGGGAGCTCACTCGACCATCTCGACCCACCACTATCCTTCTGCCGCCCTGGTCCTGAATCATGCTGCCATAGGCTGCACCAAGAACCGTACAGACCTGAGGATCCAGGTTCTCCCAGGCCACACCTCTGATGTCATACTCTCGGAAAATGGTGGGATCCACGCTCAACTCGGGTCTCCTAGAGGATCGCACAAGAAGTTGGAAGGATTGTATAGTAAGTCCCAGGTGATGGCAAGCTCGTTCAGGCAGAGCCGGTGCAACGTTCTGCTACCTGTGATAGAATGAGCGAGGAGTAAGATGGCGAGGAGCTTCCCTGTCGGACGCGTAGATCTGAGCAAGGAGGTTGTGAAATTGAGAAAGGTGAAACTGTACGCTCTGAGCACCTGTGGCTGGTGCAGAAAGACCAAGCGTTTCTTAGATGCCAACAACGTTGACTACGAATACGAGTACGTTGATCTTCTGACCGGCAACGACAAGGTTCGCGCTCTGGCGGAGGTGGAGCAGTACAACCCCCGGAAAAGCTTCCCCACGGTTGTCGTACAGAACGGCGATACCCACGTCGTCATCGGCTACAAGGAAAGCCGCTTGCGGGAGGTGCTGGGTCTATGACTTCAGACGAAGCTCGGGCTCTATACGAGCGGTTGAAGAGTGAGGCGGAGGGGGCGGGCTACTTCCTCAATCCCGACGTGGATTTCGTCCTCGACCTGATGGCCGGGCTGCTGACCAACGAGGAGCGGTATGGCTATCAGGCCTGTCCCTGTCGCCTGGCCGAGGGCGTCAGGGAGAAAGACCTGGACATCATCTGCCCCTGCGACTACCGCGACCCCGACTTGGACGAATATGGCGCTTGCTACTGCGCCCTCTATGTCTCCGAGGAGATAGCCCTGGGCCAGAAAGAGGTTGAGCCCGTGCCAGAGCGGCGTGGCACGGAGCCTGAACCAGTTGGCGAGGAACAAGAGGAACCGTTGGTCGGCTTCACGCGCAGCGGCATGCCGGTGTGGCGCTGCAAAGTGTGCGGCTATCTGTGCGCCCGGCCTCAGCCACCCCTCAAGTGTCCTATCTGCAAGGTGGACAGGGACCGCTTCGAACGCTTCGCGTGGCCGTAGGACCCGCCTCACGGCCGACACCTCGGCAAGATTCGAGTGCTGACTGCCTACTAGGTAGGTACGATTGGATTTCCGGTGGATTGCCAATCCAGCGCGTTCGAAGTCATCGCCAGTGCCTGGGTGCCTTCCCCACGACACCTATACACGGTATCCTGGTGCCCAGTGGACCCCTAGACGACAGGCCTGCGCCCAAGTCCACCCTTCCCTGTTGACAGATCCGCAGGAGGCGCAATCGACAGCGGGCTGGAGTTCAATCATCCGGTGGTAGCGACGAGCCTCTTGGTTCCAAGCGGGACTGGCAACGAGCGGCCGCAGCCACAGGAGTTGGCAGGGAGTGGTCAGCTCTGGCTCGACCAACGACATCGGCTCCCGGGAGTTCGCGTGGCACTTGACAAAGCAAGCTCTTGGTTCTAAAATGTACGATGCTAATCCTGGGAGCGAAGGAGGGTGAAATGATGGTGCGGAGTGCTCTGATACAGACTACATGCAGCACGGACAAGGAAGAGAACATCGCCAGACACCTCGAACTCATAGAAGAGGCAGCAAATGAAGGCTCCCAAATCACGTGCCTACAGGAGCTGTTCTCCACCCCATACTTCTGCCAGGTGCAGGACGCCAAATGGTACAGCCAAGTCGAGCCGATTCCCGGACCCACGACGCAACGCATGCAAGAGGTGGCGCAGCGACACTCCATGGTTCTTGTTGTGCCTCTCTACGAGGAGGAAGCCTCGGGTATCTACTATAACACCGCTGTGGTCATCGATGCCGATGGAACGCTCTTGGGCAAGTACAGGAAGACCCATCTGCCTCACCTCCCTGGTTTTTGGGAGAAGTTCTACTTCCGGCCTGGGAACCTTGGCTATCCTGTTTTTGAAACCAAGTATGGCCGGGTGGGGGTTTACGTGTGTTACGATCGCCACTTTCCAGAGGGAGCGCGCGTCCTGGGGCTGCAGGGCGCCGAAATCGTGTACATCCCCTCTGCTACCTCGAGAGGACTCTCCATGCACCTCTGGTATATCGAACAGACCGCTCATGCCATCGCCAATGGCTATTTTGTGGGCACCATTAACCGCGTCGGTCAGGAGGAGGAATTCGGGCCGAATGACTATTATGGCTCCAGCTACTTCTGCGATCCTCGGGGCCAGATTATCGCTCAGGCCTCCGACCAGGAGGAGGTGCTGGTGGCCGACCTAGATCTGGACCTTGTTCGAACGGTTCGCAACGAGTGGCAATTCTACCGCGATCGCAGACCGGACGCCTACGGAGAGATTATCGCCCCCTAGTTCCAAAAGAGGTGAACGATGGCTGACCTGAGCGTTGAGTTCGCCGGCCTCAACCTGATGAACCCCTTCATGCTAGCTTCAGCGCCTCCCGCGGCCAATGCAGAGATGATTCAGCGGGCCTTTGAGGGCGGATGGGCAGGAGCTGTGACAAAGACTATCGCCTTGGAACCAGCGATCGACGTCCGGCCTCGTCTGGCACGCTTGGCGATGGCAAACAGGACCATCGGCCTGGAAAACATAGAACTGATCACCCAACGGAAGCTGGACGTCTGGGTCAAGGATATCGAGGAAATCAAGCATCACTATCCCGACCATGTCCTCTTCGCGAGCCTGATGGGCGCCGTGGTCAGGGACGAGTGGCACTCGTTGATCAAGCAGGTTCAAGAAGCGGGTGTGGATGGCCTGGAACTCAACTTCGGTTGTCCTCACGGCATGCCGGAGAAGGGAATGGGCTCTGTCCAAGGCCAAGACCCCGCCATCGCCGGCAACATCACACGCTGGGCTAAAGAGGTCGCTACCGTGCCGGTGATGGTCAAGCTCACCCCAAATGTCACCGATATTGCCCAGGTAGGAGAAGCCTGCGAGGAGGCCGGAGCCGACGCTATCTCGGCCATCAATACGGTTTCAGCACTCATCGGCATAGACCTCGATCGGCTAGAACCCCTGCCCTCGGTGGGAGGGACCTCTGCCTTCGGAGGCTACTCAGGCCCGGCGGTCAAGCCCATAGGTCTACGCTGCATAGGTCAGTTGGCAAAGGGAACCGACCTTCCGCTCTCCGGCATTGGTGGTATCGCCAAATGGCAGGATGCCGCCGAGTACATTCTGGTAGGCGCCTCAACGGTGCAAGTGTGTACAGCCGTCATGTTCCGGGGCTACAACATTGTGGAAAAGATGAAGAAGGGGCTTTCTGCCTATATGGATGAGAAGGGCTTCCAGTCTGTAGCCAAGATGAGGGGACATATCTTGCCCAAGATCACCGCCCACGAAGAGTTGAACTTCGCCCACAAGGTAGTGGCCGCCATCGACCAGGACCTTTGCACCAAGTGCGGGCTCTGCTACACCGCGTGCATGGACGGCGGCTGGCAGGCCATCGAGATGGAGAGCCGGCAGGTCTACCCTCGGGTGCTGATCGAGAGGTGCGATGGCTGCTCCCTTTGCACACACGTTTGCCCGGTGGAGGGGTGCATTACAATGGTGGCGCTGGAAGCGAGCCAGCATTCTTAGGAGGGTGATAATGGACACCGTGATAAGAAATGGAATCATTGTTACGGCTACAGACAGGTACGAGGCTGACATCGGCATCGAAAAGGGGAAGATCGCGGCGCTCGGCCGAGATCTGGACGGCACCGAGACGATCGATGCGCAGGGCAACTACGTGTTCCCCGGAGCCATCGACATGCATACGCACTTCGAACTGCCTTTCATGGGCACTGTGGCTGCCGATGATTTCGAGACTGGGAGCATCGCCGCAGCGTGTGGCGGCACCACTACCTTCATAGACTTCGCCATCCAGGGGGAAGGGGAAAGCTTGCACCAGGCCCTGGAGACGTGGATGAACAGAGCCAAAGGCAAGGCGGCCATCGACTATGGCTTCCACGTGGCCATAGGAGACATGACCGACGAAGTGATGAACGTAGAGATGGCCGAAATGGCAGAGCGAGGCATTACCAGTTTCAAAGTCTTCATGGCCTACAAGGGTACCTTCATGGTGGATGACGAAACTCTTTTCAAGTCTCTCCTCAAGGCCAGGGAGCTTGGGGCGCTGATCATGGTGCACGCGGAGAACGGCGATGTTCTGCATTATCTGATCAACAAGCACGTGGCCGAGGGCAAGAAGGAGCCGATTTGGCATGCTCGGAGCCATCCTCCTGAAGCAGAGGCCGAGGCTGCCGGCCGGGCCATCATCTTGGCTGGTCTAGCCAGCGCACCCATCTATATCGTCCATTTGAGTGCAGCAGAGGCTCTGGAGAAGGTGAAGGAGGCCCGGGACAAGGGGCAGCCCGTTCTGGCCGAGACCTGTCCCCAGTATCTCTTCTTCAACACAGCGCACTACGAGCTGCCCAATTTCGAGGGGGCGAAATACGTGATGTCCCCCCCACTGCGGGACAAGGGGAACGAGGAGTTCCTCTGGCAAGGCCTGATCTCTGGCCATTTGCAGGTGGTAGCCACCGACCATTGCCCCTTCAACTTTGTGGGTCAGAAGGACATGGGTAGAGACGATTTCTCAAAGATCCCCAATGGCATGCCCGGTGTAGAGACAAGAGTGCCCTTGATCTACCACTTCGGAGTGAACGAAGGGCGATTCTCCATCAACAGGTTCGTAGAATTGGTCTCCACCAACCCGGCCCGCATATACGGCCTTGCTCCTCAGAAGGGCACCATCTCCATCGGGGCGGATGCGGATCTGGTGATCTTCGATCCGCAGAAAGAGGTTCGCCTCAGTGTGGAGAACCTGCACATGAACGTGGATCACAGCCCCTATGACCATATCACCGTGAGAGGGTATCCGGTCCTGACCATGCAGAGAGGCAAGATCATCGTCAGAGACGGCCAGTTTCTGGGTGAGGTAGGAGCTGGTCAGTTCCTGAGGCGCAGCCGCACACTTCTGTAGAAAGCGTTGCCACCAACTTGCGCGAGCCTCGGAGCGGGCCGCGCGACGTTCCGGGGCATGATGGTCATCCTCTCCCAGCCGACAACCAACGGATCAATTCGCCCAAGAGGGCGCGTCTGATAGGAGGTCACGAATGACTGGCCAAACTGAATCCCAAGCGCTAATCGACCTAAACCGCAGGTATACATTCTTCTCCTGGTCGGTTCAGTCGGCGGTCAAGCCACTCGCGGTGGTGGGTGCTAAAGGCTGTTACTTTTGGGACGCTGAGGGCAACAGATATCTGGACTTTGCGTCTCAGTTGATGAACGTGAATACGGGCCATCAGCACCCCAAGGTAGTGGCTGCTATTAGGGAACAGGCGGAGAGGCTCTGCTACGCCTACCCCGGCTTGGCCACTCAGCCTCGTGGAGAGTTGGGAAAGCTGTTGGCCGAGGTGACGCCTGGTGATCTGGCCAAGACCTTCTTTACCTTGGGCGGTGCCGAAGCAGTGGATAACGCCATCAAGCTGGCGCGGGTTTACACTGGTCGGCAGAAGATCGTAACCCGCTACCGTTCCTATCATGGCGCCACATATGGGGCCATAAGCGCCACGGGAGATCCCCGTCGCCATCCTGTTGAGCCGGGCATACCAGGCATCGTGCGGGTCTTTGATCCCTACTGCTACCGCTGCGTATTTGGGCAAGAGCCCGAGACTTGTCATCGAGAGTGTATCACCCACATCGAGGAAGTGATCAAATTCGAGGGCCCCGACAGGGTGGCAGCCCTGCTCCTTGAAGGCGTGACTGGAACCAGCGGCATTTTCGTCCCGCCGGATGACTATTGGCCTCGCCTGCGGGAGATGTGCGACAAGTATGGCATCTTGCTTATCGCCGATGAGGTGATGAGCGGCTTTGGACGCACAGGCGAGTGGTTTGGGGTGGACAACTGGCACGTTGTCCCAGACATGATGGTTGTGGCCAAGGGTCTCACCTCTGGTCATGTGCCCTTGGGCGCACTGGTCGTCTCTCGGTCCATCGCCGACCACTTCGAGGATCGCTATCTGCCTTTAGGACTGACCTATGGCGCTCATACCCTGGCGTGCGCTGCTGGGGTAGCAACGATCCAAGCCTACCAAGAGGACGGACTCATCGACAACGCCAAAAAGGTGGGTCAGACTCTAGCGCGGAGCCTGGAGGCTCTTAAGGAGAAGCACCCCTCGGTGGGCGACGTCCGCTACATAGGTCTCTTCTCGGTCATCGAGTTGGTCAAGAACAAAAAGACCAGGGAACATCTTGCACCCTGGAATGCCAGGCCTGAGGAGCTGGGGGTGATGGCGGAAGTACTGCCTGCTTTGCGGGAGCGAGGGTTGAGCACTTTCGTCAAGTGGAATTGGATCTTCGTGATTCCACCCTTATGTATCACGGAAGAGGAGTTGAAAGCGGGGCTGAGCATCATCGACGACGTTCTAGACATGACGGACAAGGAAGCACGCTCCTGAAAAGCAAACAACAGAAGAAGGAGAGCTGCCATGGAAGCTATCAAGAACTACATCAACGGCCAGTGGGTAGAATCAAAGTCGAGTGAGATTCTAGATGTCGTGAACCCGGCGACTACCGAGGTGCTGGCACGAGTTCCTCTTTCCACTCCCAGCGAAGTGGAAACAACGATACAGGCAGCCAAGAATGCCTTTCAAGAATGGAGGGAAACCCCTCCGCTCACCAGAGCAAGGTACATGTTCACGTTGAAAGACCTCATGGAGGAGCATTTCGAGGACCTCTCCAGGGTTATCGTCGAGGAGGAAGGAAAGTGCATCGACGAAGCCCGGGGTGAGACAAGGCGCGCCATCGAGCAGGTGGAGGTCGCCGCCGGTATCCCTTCCCTGATGCTGGGCTACAACCTCGAGGACGTTGCACTCGGCATAGACGAGGATTGCGTCCGGCAGCCTCTCGGCGTCTTCTGCATGATCCCACCTTTCAACTTTCCGCTTATGGTTCCTCTCTGGTTTCTGCCCTATGCCGTGGCCTGCGGTAACACCTACATAGTGAAGCCGTCAGAGCAAGTGCCGCTCTCTCAGAGGATGCTCTTCCAACTGATAGATGAGGTCGACTTCCCTGAGGGGGTGGTCAG
>NJBK01000045.1 GCA_005223035.1 Chloroflexi bacterium B3_Chlor | reverse complement strand
TCGGCCGTATCAACGCCTTTGACGCACTCGAAGCCACTGGCCCCGCCCCCATATTGACAGTCAACGTCGACGAGATGATCTTCCTGGCCGACCCCACGACGGGGCCTTGGCCGCAAACGCTTCTCGTTGGCAACGATGTCCAGTGCGGTCCCCTGGCCTGGAACGCCACCACAGGCGCAAGTTGGCTGAGCACTCAGCCTGATGAAGGATATGCTTCCTGGTCAGAACCTGCGGAGATAATTGTCACCGTCGACAAGAGCGGCCTGGCGCCAGGCATTGTCCAGACGACTATTACGGTCACCAGTACGACCCTCGGCGTGGTGGGAAGTCCGCAGATGGTCGACGTGACCTTCGTCTACTCCTCTGCACCCTTGACGAAGAAGTTGTTCCCCCTGGCCATGCGCGACTGAACGGGCGAGGGTGAAGGACAGTCGGGCAAGCCTCAAGACTTCCGGAAGCATCCCTTTGAGCGCTAGCCTCCTACTGATTCTGATCTGTTTCCTCTGGGGAGCGAAGATGGTCAGCGGTAAGTTCCCGCTCGAACCCCAGCGCCCCCGCGCCCGTCGAGCGCCCCTACTGGACTGGCAGAATGTCGTCGCTCGACCCTATGAAGTTGCCCTAGAGGATACTGATCTACTGAATGACGTGCTGCATTATTGGAGACAAAAAAACGCCGACACTAGCCCGATCGGGTAGTGCCAGCGTCACCAAGAGCCACAAGACCCGCAAACTTGCTATCGGACTACATTTTCGCCAGCTTGCTAGAATCCGGCCGCAGCGAACGAAATGCGCCGAGCGCCCCTCTGAAAGGCCGACAGACGTGTTCAGTCTAGGGCTTTGCCCAGGGCGTCTCCTTGCTGCTCCCCTCCAATCTCTTTTCGAGCGCTGTCTTCTCCATCGGGCCCTGGGAGAATACGTATGGCTTGGTGATTCTTACCTGAATGCCGACATCCCACAGGCCGGCCATGTGAACTAGCTCTGCCCCTCTCTGAGCTTCGTCAGATTCTGAACTTGCACTCCAACTCTTCTCAATCCTCATCCGACCCCTCCTCTTTCCACCCAGCGCCAAAGATAAAACGCTCAAAACCAGCCTGAGGCAATGCCTTCATCAACTCCTGCGCCGCAACCTGTGCGGCGTTACCCAATGATTGCGGGACGACTGTGCTGACGACCTGCCCAACAAGCGCATTGATCTGTTGCTGGTTGGCCCCCGCGGGCAAGCTGGGGAGTGCTATGGGCACACTGAGATTCGTGAGGTTTAGTTGTACCTGCGGCGGAACCTGCCGCAATCTTCTCACACGCATGCTTTGCTTGCAGATATCAACTCTGTGGAGACTCTCGACGCAGGCCAGGTTCAGGTCGGTCCATACATCCTCTTCGAGATCATTGGTGACAAGGTGTTCCTCTGGTGTGAATGGTTCCTCAAGGTGGAACAAGACCTTGTACTGCTCATAGAGGTTCCACAGCTCATCTGCAATTTGAATGTCCTCAGCCTCAGCGTTGTTGATTTGCTTCAGTCCAACATACTCCACGGCCTCGGTGCGACTGATGGCGTGCTCGTGTGAGTATATCTCAGATGAGATCTTCTCAACAATCTTTCGATTATCCTCCTCACTAAATGGAGTCGCTCTTGTGCTCAGGAGTCTGAGCGCCACCAGTTCAGTCTCCTGTAGGGCGCGATACACCCTACCTAGCGCCAGGGAGTGAACCCGGTCCGTGAGTAACTCAAAGGCGTTCATTTTCTCATCGGTCCTCTTACAGCCAACCTTCTCCAACAGCGAGAAGTAGCCCTTGACGTCTTCGACGGAAATGGGTAGCCGCTGTTTGGTGTCTTCGTCCTTCTCACTGTAGGGACCCACGAGAGTAATGTCGATAGGACTTAGTTCCGACTTCTTGGTCATCACTATTTCGTCTGCGGCTAGTGCGATCACCGTCGCGGCGCTATGTGCCCTGTAAGGTATCAGGACGCTGAAAGATCCCTCCTGGCAATATTCCCTGAACATCGAGACAATGCTCCAAGGCACGTCGCCATGGCCGCCGCGGCTGTACAGGAACAGATCTAGCTTCGAGCGCTCTGCCTCGGGGATGGCTAGAATGTGCTCATGGAGTACTGGGACTACATCACCCGCGATCTGCACCTCTAGTCCTCGCCTATCGCTAGTGACATAGGCGATCACCTTGGAGTCACGCTTGTTCTCAATGGCTTCAATCAGCGCCTTTCTCTGTTCCCTTGACACCGAGTTTCCTCCCGAGGAAGCACAACGCATTGTAGCAAAAATGTCAACTGGGCCTATGCCAAGCGGGCAGTGAGGATGGTAATCATGTCGCTGATCGACCTTGGAGGCACAGCTTGAACGGAGTGAACGGAGGCAAACACTAACCTTGTGTCGAGAGCTGAGTTCACGTTTACTTGCTCGTGACTAAGTGTAGAGGAATCCCCGAATCGATCAATCCTATACATGTGAGGCCTGTGCCGCGGGCGTGAAGGTGGCAACATGCCAGAAGTGACGGGTAGGATCACTCGGACAGTAATAGATCAAGCGACATAACTGCCCTAGTATACCACAATTTGCGAGATTTGTCAAGTGAACTTAGTGCTTGCGGCAAGACATGGCTACCAGGTGGTGACAAAGATACTCACCAAGTCTGGCCCTCCTCCGGTAGAACGATGGTGGAAACACCTTGTCCAGAAGCACCAGCGACGATGGCAGACTTGGCCTACAGGGAAGTTTACACTATGACTAGGATCGAGGCAAGACTTCGCCTTGTGACCACCTATCACGAGACCGGCAGGATCCGCGAGACAGCCCGTCGCTGGCACACCTCCCGAGAGGTGGTCCGAAAGGCTCAGCCGCTACGAGGCCGAGCGCCTCTCTGGCTTGGAAGATCGCACCCGCCGTCCTCTTAACTCCCCAACGCAAACTCCTCCCGAGATCGAGCACCAGGTCCTTGAGGCTTGGCAGAAGACCCACTACGGCCGACATCGATTGGCTCTCTACTTGCGCGCCCACGGACTTTGCCTTTCTCCTCACACCATTCGCCATACCTTCCGACGACGAAGACCGCCCCAGAAGCGCAAGCCTCGCAAAGCCTTCTATCCCGCCATGTGGGCCTGGGAGCAGGATCAACCTTTCTCGCTCCTGCAAACCGATGTCAAAGACATACACGACAAGCAGGCCTTAGGGACAGCGAGAACCACCCATCTCCGGCGTCAACGCTTGCCACGCTATCCGTGGACCGCCTGTGACGCACATACTCGCCTCCGCTTCTTGGCCTATAGCCACAGGCTAATCCGCACCAATGGTACCGCCTTCATGATCCTCGTACTTATGTGGTTGCGAGCCCATGACGTGCAGACCAACATGACCTTCCAAACCGACTGGGGTCAGGAGTTTGGCGGCGACAACGCAACCCGCATCGCTCACCTAGCCAGCCGCTACCCCCACCCCCTCGGGGGAGACCTACGCCGTTATCCTCTCGGACGCAAGGGCTACAATGGCCATGTCGAGCGAAGCCACCGAATAGACGACGAAGAGTTGTACCGACACTATCTGCTACATGCCAAAGACCCTAATCGTTTCCTCAGTCTCGGCCTGCACCGGGTGTACTTCTACAACGCTGTCCGCCCTCACTTCGGCAAAGCCATGAACCAAAGAAAGGTCCCCTGGACGTGTTGGCCAATCTGGGCTACAATGGGCCAGCCACCCTGGCCGCACTGCCTCCCATCGTACTCGACCAAATCAGTACTGATTTAGTCCTCGCTTGCCACAGAGACCCCCGTGGCGATCTGTTGGCCAGACACATCTTGTGACGCCTACCCTTCTTTTGGTCTACGCGCGCAAGAAGGGCGACCCTGTCCTCTATCCACGCCACGGCGTCCGGCACTTGGTGAATCGTGCCGAGAAGGTCTCTAAGCAACGATAGTCGTCCACGCAAACGTCCGGAGCATACTTCGCTTAGTCTCCTGAGCGCCCCTTGAGCTTCTGGGGATTGTCAACAGGACGTACTTCAGTAGGGGAATCCCAGCTCAAGGGCGTTGAGAGAATACGGCTGGAGAAAGGCCTCACGAGAAGGGACAAGACTGTTGGACAGGATGTCCGTCGCCGTGTTCGCGGCACGATTCTCGCACGCACGGAAGTGTTGTCCTTGGGCATCGGCCGAGTGGGCCTCTGCGAAGATGTGACAAAGGCACTTCTCCTCCAGCAGGGAAACGTAGATAATGAAAGCCAGGTGCATCTCCTCGGCATCCTCTGGAACCTCCATCTCATGGAGCCGGCGATACACACCTCGGAGCTGATCAACGGTGCCTTCGTCAATCCGGGCTGCTGCCTCCAGCAGGTGCATTTCATGCACACCTCCCACCAGTCCGACGAACTCTTCCAAGTAATCCATCACCTCCGCTGGCACCGTGGGGTGGGGGATCGTAGTGGCGGTAGGAGGCACGGTTTCGGTGAGCGTGGGTGGGATGGTTTCGGTGGCGGTCGGTGAGGACGTCGGTGACGCTGTCTCTGTCGGAGTTGGACTTGGCGGCGGCGCATCTGTAGGATATGAAGTCGGTGTAGCGGTGTCCACAGATCCTGGTGTCGGCGACAGGATTGGGGTGCTGGTCCCTGAAGGTCTGACCGTAGTCGTCGCGGTTGCAGTGGAGGTAGGCGTGTGCAGGACAAATGGAGAGGGCGTACCGAGAGGTGGTGGGTTAGCAGAAGTCTCCAGTAGCCGAAACAGAGCCCAAGACACGATGAAAACGGCGCACAGAAGGATCAACAACGTCGTCTTTTGACGACCGCTCATGCTCGACCTCGATGATGGGCTACAGGGCACGCGAATCTAGCCTGCCCGTCCAACCGGTCCGCCACAGCCATTATAGCACATCCATCTCCACCCGCCAAACCCCAGAATACCCATCTTCCACCTTTGTGTATCATCCAACGGGATTTGAGCTTTCAGCATTGCTGTCAGGTTCCCTTGGTTTGTCAGCCTCACTGCCCCGTGCTATAATCAATCCTCGAATCACTAAGGCCGGAGGTCGGTGGGGACCAACAAATGGGCAGACTGGGTGAGGCACTGCGCGAAGCACGAAACCAGAAGAACTGGTCTTTAGCTCAGGCCGAAGGAGCTACCAGGATCAGGCAGCAGTATCTGGCTGCGTTGGAGAAGGAGCACTTTGCGGAGTTTGCCAGCGAAAGCCAGATCAGGGGCTTCCTTCGCACCTACGCGCTACAGCTCGGACTCGATGCCGAGGAGATGCTGGAGTACTACGATGCGGAGCCCAGAAGGATATCCCGGCGGCCAAGCATGCCCCGACTGCGCTCCCTCCTCAGCCCCTGGTCGGTGATGAACCTGTTCATCCTTGCCACGATAATCGTCTTCGTAGGCATCATGAGTCTGTACGTTGCGTCCAGACAGACCGCTCCAGCTCCGAACCCGACCCCCACCGCCACGCAGGTGCCACCGGCTCGCACCATACCGCGATACGTCCTTGACGTGAGCCTCGACTATGAGGGACGTAGTCTGGAGGCCGACGAGAGACTCGACTTCGTCAACCTCACCGGTGACACACTAGAAGAGCTGGTTTTCAACGTCTTCCCCAACCATGCGGAAGATGCATTCCTCCTCAAGGACTTGACCCTCGTCCAGAGAGGAGAAGAAGAGGCGCCGGAACTGGAATACATCCTCAACGGGACAAGTCTTCGCGTTCATCTCCCCTCTCCTCTGGAACCGCAGGACCAGGTGACTCTGTCTATGGAGTTCTCAGTGGAACTCCCAGCCATGAATCCTTACCTTCAATGGAGCGATAGCAGCCTCGGCTATTCCGACCGGATGGTGGTCGCGGGTAACTGGTATCCGGTCTTGGTCCCCTATAGGAAGGGTCAGGGCTGGAACGCCTTCGCGTACCATGTGGTAGGTGATCCCTATGTTACCGAGGTGGCCGACTATCAGGTGGAGATCGTGGCGCCATCCGATGTTACGGTAGTAGGTACGGGTGACGAGGAGCGAGTAGGCAACCGCTGGCGCTATGACCTCTCCGAGGCCCGATCCTTCGCCTTCGCAGCCAGCGACCAGTACTTGTCCTCCAGTGTGCAAGCTGGCCATGTCACTGTCTCTTCGTACTTCTTTCCCGTCCACGAGCGCAGCGGCGCCGATACACTGATTGCGGCCGCTGAAGCGCTAGCCACCTTCGAGGACCTCTTCGGCCCCTATCCATATTCCACCTATCGCATCGCCGAAGTAGACTCCGCTGGTGCTCTCGAGTTCTCGGCCCTCTGTTTCCTGGGGGATGACTGGTACGAGGATCACCCAGGCGGCTACCGCAGCGGTATGGTCTCCCTACTTGTCCACGAGATAGCTCATCAATGGTGGTATGGCGTGGTCGGCAGTGACCAGGTGAGGGAACCGTGGCTGGACGAGGCGCTGGCCACCTACAGCTCGATGCTCTATTACGAACAGAGACATCCAGAGTTGGTGGACTGGTGGTGGGAAGCCGAGGTAGAGCGCTACAGACCCACAGGTCAGATTGACCGTCCCATTTACGCCTTCATGGATGGGCGGACCTATCTCAATGCCGTCTATCGCCGCGGCGCGCTCTTCATCAGAGACATCAGGGAACGCATGGGCGACGAGGAGTTCTTCGCCTTCCTTCGAGACTACTACGAGACTCAGGCGAACCAGCTAGGCACCGCAGACGACTTCTTCTCCATCCTGTACCAGCACACCGAGGTAGATATCTCCTCGCTGGTGGAGGAGTACTTTGGTCCCTAGACAAGTCAGGGGGTTCTCTCTCGCCCTGATCCTTTTCGTCACCTCACTCGTCACGAGTCGTATCGCTACCAGCAAACACAGGCCCACCTCGCTAACAGGTGGCCCGTCACCCACCGCAACGCCTCCGTCGTTGGCACCCACCCTTTTCCCCACTCCGACGCATACTCGGACACCCACACCGGTCCCACCTACACCCACCGTCCAAGTGGAGGGAACGGTCGTGCTTGACGAGCACAATACCACCGCCTACACCCTCCCCGCGGCGTCCCTGATCCACCCATTGCGTCTGGTCATCAGGGGGAGCGATGCCTATGTGCTGGATACGGGTGAACTGAAACTGGTAGACCTGACCGCCCGGCCTTCCTGGCGCTCGATCCTACCTCCGGACGATACTGTGGAAGGAGTGGTCGTCCAGGAGCTGGCCGACATCGCCCTCTCAGGGGACAAGAACTCCCTCCTGTTGCTGGACAGGGCCGGGAACCTGTTCCGCTACTTGCCACACGATGGAAGCTGGCAGGTGGAGCGGTCGGCCCACATGCCGGAGGCCAACTCGCGGCAGCACCTGATCTCTGTTGGCGCCCGGAACGATGAAACGTTCCTTCTCGACACCAACGTAGGGCAGATATGGCGGCACCAGGATGGGCAGGCAGAGGTCATCTCTGTGGAGATAGATCTGCGAGAAAGCGTCGATTTTGCCATGGGGGAGGACATCTACGTGCTGGCTCAGGAGGGATATCGTGGACCATTGCGCTTGCAGAAGCTAGGCCGCCTGCCCTCCAGACCGCAGACGGGTTTCTCGCCCCCTTCGGACCTGACTGACCCATCGTTGCTGTTCCTCGACCAGGAAGCAGGGGGACACTTATATGTCATTGACAAGGGCCATCAGCGTCTGCGGGTTCTGGATCGGGAAAGCGGAGCCTCAGTGCGGCAGTATCTCTTCGCCGACGATGGGATGGAGATCCGGAGCATCTACAAGGATGAGGGAAGACTCTACCTGGCTACCCGGGATGCCATCTACGTCTACCCCTCGGAACCCAGCGCAGCGGCGAGGGCTGAACCGACCCCCAGGCCCGCTGTTGGCTTGTCATCCCTGCCTCCCCACGATTCGAGCATACTGGAACTGCTACCGCCTCTGGCTCTGCCCATTTCGGGGACCATGCTCTCGGATATGGCCTTCCGCCTGCCTGGGGCACCTCGTTCCTATCGCTACGGAGTGCACGAGGGTATAGACTTCTACTCGGCCGCAGGGCAGGCGGTCACGTCCGATACGCCAGTGCTGAGCGTAGCTGAAGGCGAAGTCATCCGAGTTGACCGGGAATATGAAGCGCCCAGCGCTGAGGAGATGGAAGAGATACTGAGCCACGCCCAGGCGGTTTATCATACCCCCGAAGACACCTTGGACGTATTGCGAGGCCGTCAGGTATGGATAGACCACGGCGATGGTCTGGTGAGTCGCTACTGTCATCTGAGCGCCGTGGCCGACGATCTGGAAGTGGGGCAGTGGGTGGAAAAAGGCCAGATCCTCGGACATGTTGGCAACTCCGGCACCCCGGCCTCGTACTATGGACAGGGCCTTGAGATGCACTTACACCTGGGGATTCGCATCGGGGGTGGATATCTCGGGCAGTACCTTCGTCCCATCGAGGTGAGACGGTGGCTCAAGCAGGCCTTTGGCGGAGGAGCTTGACATGCGTCTCAGCGGGGCACTATAATCTCCTCGATTTAACTTGCACCAAGGCCCCTAGGCCTGCAAGATGACCACGTAACGAGGTTCAAGTGCGGAAGTTTCAACTGGGTCTAACCGCTTTTCTGCTGCTCATACTGGGCGTGGTGGGCTTCCTGGCCTACAAGTTGTATCAGTACGACAGTTACCGTGAGGCGATATACCCTGCGGTCTCGGCAGCCGGCATACCTCTGCAGGGCCAGACCCGCGAACAGGCTCGCCAGACGTTGGAGGAGATGATCGTCACACCCTTGAGCCAACCCATAGCCCTGAACTACCAAGAGGAGACCATCATCCTCTTGCCCAGCGACATCAATCTACAGGTATTCGTGGACGACATGATCGAGCAGGCCCACCAGCTAGGCCGGGGTGGGGAGCAGCAGTTCTGGGAAAGCTACATCAAGTTCGTGACCGAGGGCCTGACTCCGGTGAATGAGGACATCGCCCTCCAGTACTCCTATCAGCCAGAGATGCTGGAGGATTTCCTGGAAGAGATAGCGCACGAAAAGGACCAACCTTTGCGCGAAGTGCAACCCATCACTGATACCCTATCCTTCCAGCCCGGCCAAGCAGGAAGAAGGCTGGATGTTGGTCGCTCCCTCCCCCGTGTGGAAAGAAGCCTGACCTCCACCGATGAGAGAGACGTGACGCTGGTTGTGCAGACATTGCAGCCCGCACGGCCGGACATACAGATGCTACGGGGTATGCTCCAACATCGTATAGATGAGTTCGCCGGCATGGTAAGCATCTACGTCTCCGATCCCGCTACCGATGACAGGATAGAGATCAACCCAGATATCATCTATTCGGGGATGAGCGTGGTCAAGATCGGCATCATGCTGGAGACGTTTCTCCACGCAGAAGGCACGGAGCTGGAAGAAGAGACGCAGAACAGGATGCTGAAACTGGTCACCGACCCCACGGGCAGCAACTACTGGGCTAACTTGTTGCTGGGGCTCATCGGGGACGGAAACCAATTCGAGGGTTGCAGACGGGTGAACGCCAGGATGGATGAACTGGGCCTGACGGCGACCTTCATACTGGAACCGTATCGGCTGGAAACAGAAGGCGCCCATCTCGGCCCAGGTCTGGCGACGCTGAGGCTGCTGCCAGGGCCTGTCGCCGCCAACCCAGATCCCTTCATTCAGACCTCCGCCCACGATATCGGCGCGCTACTGGAGATGATTTACGATTGCAGCCAGGGAGAGGGACGGCTGCTGGAGGAGTATCCGGGTCGCATCTCATCCGAGGCCTGCCTGTTGATACTGGATGACTTGAAGGAGAACCCACTGCGCACGATGATCGGGGCCGGCATTCCCGACGATATCCCCCTGGCCCACAAGCATGGCTTCGGTGGCGACACTCACGCTGACGCTGGCGTGGTCTTTTCCGAGGGTGGAGATTACGTCATCGTACAGTTTCAGTACGCTCCCACCGACTGGCTCGTGTGGGCCATCAGCCGCCCGGTGTTCGAAGACGTTTCCTTCGCCACCTACAACTTCTTCACCATCGGCGCGGACTGATGACCTTGCTGGGCATGGATGCGGCACATCCCCGAACCCGTGGCGTCGCCTTCGTAGCGCTTATCCTTCTGTTGCTCCAACTCAGCGCATGCGGGAAGCCCGAGACTCCTACTCCGACCCTGGCTCCCACGCCCACTTTCCCTCCCCCAACCCCCACTCCTCTGGGAGGCGCCAGGTTCATGGCCTACCAGACCGATAGGGATGGCAACTGGGAGATATACCTTCTGGACCTGATCTCATGGCAGGAGTACAACCTCACCCAACACCCGGCAGAGGATCGAAACCCGGCCTGGTCCCCGGATGGAACCCGTATCGCCTTTGAGTCCAACCGGGACGGCAACTGGGAGATATACCTGCTGGAGATGGGCAGCGGCGAGGTGACTCGTGTGACCGAGAATCTGGCCTTCGATGGCGCCCCGGCCTGGTCCCCGGATGGCCGTAGGATAGCCCTCGAGAGCTATCGAGATGGCAACTGGGAGATATACCTTTATGCGCTTGATGCCGGCCAGCTGACCCGACTGACCGACGATCCAGCGGGCGATTACGGGCCTGCCTGGTCCCCCGATGCTGAGCAGATCGCCTTCACTTCCTGGCGCGACGGGGACAAGGAGATCTACGCCATGGACGCCCACGGATCCAACCAGCGTAACCTGACCAACTTCCCAGGCGATGACGAGTATCCTGCCTGGTCGCCCGATGGACAGAAGCTGGCTTTTGTTTCCTCGCGTGACGGCTACGCCACTGAAGTATACCTGATGGGCACGGACGGAGACGACCAGACCCGCCTCACCCGCGACGACGTCAACGACTGGGGACCAACGTGGTCGCCCGACGGGCAGGAGGTGATCTGCGCTTCCTACAACAAGGGTGAGCCTTTCGAGGTATACCACGAATATCGAGGCGGGCACTACGACCTGAAAACGGTCAACGTGGCACACGGAGAAGCCACGGCGCTGACTCTCAGTGAGGGGCATGAGAGCGACCCCATGATGACCTCCCAGCCCATTGACCTAGCCGATAGGGTGCCGGCACCCAAGCCCGCCCCCCCGACCCCTGTGCTGGTGTCTCTCCCAGAGGAGAACGACGGACTGTACGAATTGGTGGCATTGCCGGGCGTAACAGGAGGCAACACCCACGTCAACGACCGGGTGGACGACTCATACAACGCCTTGAGGGCTGCTGTATACGAGACAACGGGGTACGACTACCTGGCTCTGATCAGCGACGCTACCCGACGTATTGACTTCCAGCGCACGCTGTACAGTTACTTCAGCTGGCACAAGACCGGTCGGGCCATCGATCTGCGCTTCGAACTCATGGACGAAAATGGAGAGCAGCGCCTGGAGTGGTTGAGGGAGGATATCGGTCAGGAGGTGTACTGGCGGCTGTTGATCAAATGCGCCGCCCAGGATGGAAGCCAGGGCGAACCGCTGAAGAAACGACCCTGGAGATACTGGTGGCACATTGTGCAGGACGCTGACCCCGAGGGATACGCACAAGGTGGGAGGCTCCAGCCGGTGCCCGACGGCTACTACGAGGACTTCACAGCCCTGGCGGACAGATTCGGATGGGAACGGATCGCTACATATAACGAGGAGGACTACAACTGGCGCAGGGACTCCAATGGCGTCGAATACTGGCATTACCAGCGAATGGATGGCCTCACCTGGTACGAGGCCATGCGGGAGGTCCATCCCCAGGAGGCCCTTGACGAGTACTTCACCTGGGAGATAGGCAAAGACCTGGGGTTCAGTGACGAGCTACTGGAGCGGAAGGGGATACCACGCTCTGAGGAGTAAGGGGCACCACTATCCACGCTGTGTAGCCGCACGGCATGCCGTGCCACTACTTCGATATCGGCTCCAACACCGCGGCCTTAAGGCCGCGGTGTACAATTCTACAACTTCAATCCCACTCCGACACGCCGATCTCATCGCCTGACACGTCTCCCCGATAACGACCGCCCGCTCCCGCCCCGCCTTGCTCTCACAACCTCGGCCATGACACTCAAGGCTATCTCCTCGGGGGTCTGTGACCCGATATCCAGTCCGATGGGGGCATGGACCCTCTCAAGCCACTCCTCCGAATAGCCTTCTCCCTTCACCAGCTCCAGGACGCCCCTCACCCTCCGGCGGCTGCCGATCATGCCTATGTAGGCGACCGGAGCGTCGATCACTTGGAGCAGACACTCCATGTCGTGGCTGTGCCCCCGGGTCATGATGGCTACGTAGGTCTGGTCGTCCAGGGGGTAGTTGGCCAGCGTCTCCCCGAAGTTAGCACCGATCACCTCGTCCGCCTCCGGGAACCGCTCGCGGTTGGCGAAGGCGCGACGATCATCCACGACCACGACCCTGAAGCCCAGCATGGTGCCCATTCTGGCGAGCGGCAGGGCAATGTGGCCTCCTCCGGCGATAATGAGGGTCGGTGGAGAAACCTGCACCTCGATGAAAACGTCTAGGCCTTCTCGGGGATCAGATACTACGCGAGAAGCCCTCTGCGTCAACGCCTCCAGCGCATGAGACGTAACCCAAACGTCAACCTCTTCATCTCCCAGAGAGCCAATCGCTTCTCCGTTCGGGAGGACTAGTCGTCGAGGGCGGGCCTGGTCGGTAGACAGGGGCGTCGCCAGGGCCAGCTTCTTTCTCTGCTGCAAAGCGCTGTTGACAGCCTCAAGCAGCTCCAGCTCCTGTTCGTCCCAGAGGTCAACAAAAACACTCATCACTCCACCGCAGACCATCTCTGTGTTCAGGGTAACATCTTCGGTAAGATCGATCCTCACCGTGCGGCGCTGCCCATCGCCTATAGTATCCATCGCCGCCTGCCAGACCTCAGCCTCGCCGCACCCTCCGCCAATGGTGCCCACGATATCACCCGAGGGGAGCACGACCATCTTGGCCCCCACCTCTCGCGGCGTAGAGCCTTCGGTGCTGACCACCGTCGCCGCGGCGACGGTCTCTCCATCGGCTACATACCGCTCGATTTCCTCATAGATGCTCTTCATAGTGAGTTCGTACCGATTCCCTCGATTATGTCAAGGAGACAATCAGTCCACCGGTCGAGTTATGCGCGTGTCGGTGTAGGTCACACCTTGGACGGTGTACAGGGAGGTCACCACCTCGTCGAGGGCTTTCAAGTCTGGAGCCTCGATGAAGGCGATGGCGTCCATGGGACCAAAGAGGGCATGGGCCATCTTCACCCCTTCCAGGGTGCGCAGTTCGGCGACCACAAGCGAGGGGTCACGGTCACACTCCACAATCACGCAAGCTGAAACCGCCATTCAGTCCTCCTCTCAGACCAGTCACTCCTGCCCCCCGGAAGGGGAAGCCACCCTTTCGCCACGTCGCTGCGATACACGCCTGCCGGCCATCGCCGTCCGGAGTTGGTTGAAGAAAGCGGCCAGCCCCTGACTGACCAGGAAGTATCCTTTTCTCAACAGGCCCCATTTGCCCAAGCCAAGACCAAGTTCCCAGTCATTTTTCGGCCGCGCGACGATGGCGTTGATTTCGTCCAGTTGTGGCCTAAGCTCTTCTAGCTTCTCTTGGTCACCCTCTGCGAGGTCATCAAGCGCTTCCAGCAACTCCAGAGCATTCCTCGTCCGCTGTTCTTGCTGCGCAACCTCCTCGGGGCTCATCAGGCCATGACTGGCCTTGATACGGTTCAACTCCAGGCTGGCCTCGTAGCTGCTGAGAACGATATCTTCGCGGGTCATCCATTCCGTCTCATAATTGAGCACGTATTGCCAGCTGGGCTGGAGCAAGGCACGCCGATGCTCTTCCAGAGTCCTGTAGAAGATCCGGTAGCCATATCGCTCGGGTTCTTCGAAGGCTAGACTTCCTGGGTCCAGGAAAGGCGCCAGAGGGGAAATGAAAGGATGCAGTCTCCCATCCTTGCCGTACCTGTCCAGCAGTTCTCCGCAATAGGCCACGGTGTCTCTCACTGATTGCCTGGTCTGCTTGGGCAAGCCAATCATGAAGTAGATATCCAGGCGCTTGCAACCCGCCGAGAAAGCTGCGTCTATGGTCCTCTCGACCGCCTCATTGGAGTAGTGCTTGCCAAATGCCCGCCGTACCACCGGATCGTGGGACTCCAGCGATATCTCCAAGGAGAAATTGGGCATCGCCGCGGCCACATGCTGCAGGAAGTCCTTTGATGCGGGCGAGAATAGCTCCAGAGTGATAGGATTGCGCAAGACCGCCACTGCGTCCAAGAAACGACGAGCGTAGTCCCTGCCTGCCTGTCTGATGTCGCCGATGACCATGAGAAGACCTTTACCGAAGCCGCGCATGTCCCTGATATCGCCAGCCAGCGCCTCAGGAGGTCGGAAAGCCGGCTTCTCACGACCCAGGAAGCGGTTGAAGGCATAGGCTGAACCGCCGCAGGTGACGCAATTATGGGTGCAACCCCGACACGTTATGCCCGCCCCCATGGGAAACTCCAGCCAGTCCCGGAAGGGCATATACCCCGTCAAGTCTCGATCCCTGAGCACCGTCCGGACCATGAAGCCCTGGTCTATGGGCCGTAGATCCACCGTATCAGGAACGTGGCTGAGAGGGTTGGCCTTGAGGCTTCCTTCGCCGTCGCGCCAGGTCAGGTTAGGCACCTCATCAGGTTCTCCCCCACCTTTCAGGCAGGCGAGCAGCTGGGCCAGAGGCGCTTCTGTCGAATCACCGCGCAGCACGTAGTCCACTTCGGGGTACTCCATGAGCTCCTCATGATAGTAGGATGAGGAGAATCCCCCCATGATCACCGGGACGTGAGGATGCTCCCGTTTGACGAGTTTGGCGGTCTCCAGGGCACCTTGAGCATGGCATAACCAGTGGAGTCCGATGCCGAACGCCACAGGGCGCAGAGAGGTAATGAACCGTTCGGCATCGAAGGAGGGATCGTTCATCATACGCAGGCCCAGGTTGACTATGCGGGTCCGAAATCCCTCTTGCTGCAGGTAACTCGCTATGGTGGCGAAGCCGAAGGGGTACATCTCGAAAATCGGTGTGGAAGGCACCACCTCGCTGACGGGGCCGTACAGTTTCAGTTCGCGACGAAAATCATACACACTGGGTGGATGCAATATGACTAGGTCTAGTTTACTCATCAAGCTCTACTCTCCAAGCACCGAAGAAACCTCTTTGCACAGGAGATGTGTGATGGCGAGAGTGACCTTCCCTCACCTAGATGCCCAACACACCCACTTCCACATTGAAGGTCTCGATAGGCTCCACTCCCTCTTCCCAGGGTCGTCTGTACTCCAGGCGCAGCGTCGTGCTCCCTGGACGCTGGGCCTGGAACCGCCAGATCTCCCGCCCGCCGGAGCCTGTGATGGCGGGGGAGTCGGCTTCATACTCGTGGTAAGTCTCCACCAGGATCGACTGATCCAATTCAGAGACCTCCCACCGGTACCCCGTCGTCGGGTTGGACTCCAGGCTGAGCGCCAGGGTCTCACCCACTTGCAGGCCTACCTGGCTTCCATTGTCGGTGTCGGCGATTTCCACGCGGCCTGAAGACCGGCATCCTGCAGCAGCAAACAGCACAACGCCAGCCAGAAGCCCAAGACTCGACAGTCTCATTTTCATCCTCATCCCTCACGAGGAGTTGATGGACTGACGCCGAGGTGTGGAACGCCGTTACCCTGAGCCTGGCTCGGGTAGGAGCAGGCCCGCGTATGGATTGGCCCGGCCAGCAGAGGTGTTCAGGCCGCCTTTCTGATCCGGCGGCCGATGGCCTTTGCCAGCCGCTGGATGCCCTCATCTATCATCTCGGTCGGACAACTGGCGAACGTCAGGCGCAGGGTGTCACGGCCACGTCCATCGGCGTAGAAAGCCGTACCTGGGACAAATGCCACCTTCTGCTCGATAGCTTCCTCCATCAACTCCTGGCAGTCCATCCCCTCCGGCAGTTTCACCCATAGGAAGAGGCCGCCCTCCGGCCGCGTCCAGGTCACCTCTTCAGGGAAGTACCTCTCCAGGGCAGCCAGCATGGCGTCCCGACGCTGGCGATACGTCTCCCTGATCTCCCTGACGTGCTCCTCCAGGAAGCCATCGGCGATGACTTCATAGGCCACCATCTGGCTGAAAGTACCCGTGTGGAGGTCTGACCCTTGCTTGGCCTGTACCAGCTTCTTAAGCACCTCCACAGGGGCCACTATCCATCCCAGACGCAGCCCCGGGGCCAGCGTCTTGGAAAAGGTGCTCATGTAGATCACGTCGCCCTTGAAGTACCCTGCAGCCCGGTCTCCGTTGCGCGTGGCATCTATCACGACGATGGGCGGTATGTGTTCTCCCTCGAAACGGAGTTCCCCGTAGGGGTCATCCTCCACAAGGGGCACCCCGTACTGACGAGCCAGAGACACCAGCCGTTCTCGCCTCTCCTGGGAGAGGGTGACGCCACCGGGATTGTGGAAATTGGGCAGCACGTATATGAACTTGGGATGCGTCTCTATGATCTTTTCCTCCACAAGGTCAACCATCATTCCTTGGTCATCGAGGGGCACGCTGGCATACGAGGCCTGATAGGCAGTAAAGGCTTGTATGGCCCCCACGTAGGTTGGAGCCTCCACGATGATCACATCCCCCGGGTCCAGCAACACCTTGCCCACAAGGTCCAGGGCCTGCTGTGAGCCCGAGGTAATGAGCACGTTGTCCACGCTGGCCACGATGCCGTACCGAGACATCTTCTCCACGATGAACTCCCGAAGAGGTATGTATCCCTCGCTGATGCTGTATTGTAGTGCGTTGGAGCCTACTTTGCGTAAGACCCGAACGCAGGCCTCTTCAACCTCCTCGAGAGGGAATAGTTCGGGCGCTGGCATCCCCCCAGCAAGCGAAATCACGTCTGGCCGGCTAGTTACTTTCAGTATCTCCCGGATTACAGAACTCTGCATACCCTTGGCACGCTGAGCATACCGATATTCCCACGACGTCGTCATTGCGACAGCTCCTTTCGAAACCTGGTCTCGGTCTCTTGGCCAACAGCGAAAAGAAAACTCGCTACCCCTGATCTAGGTGTAGCGAGCTATGGCAGTCCTTGATTCCATGCATCAGCATGGACTGCCCCGATAGGTCCATGTTGATAATGCTGACCCTCTTCACAAACATATTCTACCCTTTTGCGTGGCAAAAAGCAAGTAAGCTGCGCGCAGGTTTTTTCCCACAGGAAAGTATGTTATAATACCCCCACTATGAACAGGACATATGAACAACGGTTGAAGAGACTTGCCCGCGCCCAGAGGGAAGGGCGCGTGGACGTCATGGCTATCGTCCCGGGGGCCAATCTGCGGTATCTGACAGGTCTGGCGATGGACACTAGCGAGCGCATCACCTTAGCCCTGTTTCCCTTCGACGCGCCGCCCCTTCTCTTATTGCCAGAGTTGGAAGCGCCGCGGGCGGAGGCGAATCTCGAAACCGAGGCCTCGCTGTATACGTACTCCGATGAAGAGGGGCCTGATGCAGCCTTTCAACGAGTGGCCAGGGATCTGGATTTGAAGGGCAAGACCATCGGTGTAGAACACCTGCGCATGCGCCTCTTGGAGTTGCGGCAGCTGGAGCAGTATGCGCCCGGCTGTCAATTCGTTGATGGCGAACCTCTCTTGTCTCGCCTGCGGATCATCAAGGACGATGAGGAGATCAAAGCCATGCGGCGGGCCAGCGAGGTGAACGAGGAGACCTTCCGTCAGGTGATGGCGCAGATTCGTCCTGGGGTGACGGAGCTCGTCCTGGCCGAAACCTGGCAAAAAGCGGCTCTCGACGCCGACGGCGATGACCTGCCCGAGACGCCCATAGTCGCTTCAGGGCCCAACGGGGCCTCTCCCCATAGCACCACCAGTTCTCGCCGGATCGAGCCGGGAGACCTGGTGGTCATTGACGGCTTCCTGCGCAGCCAAGGGTACTACTCCGACGTCACCCGCACCTATGCCGTGGGTGAGATAGACGAGGAGCTCGAACTCATCTACTCCATCGTGCAGGAGGCCAACTCCGCGGCTCGGGAGATCGTCAGACCGGGGATCAAGGCTCAGGAGGTGGACGCAGCCGCCCGACAGGTGATTGAAAAAGCAGGGTACGGCGAGTACTTCATCCATCGCACCGGCCACGGGCTGGGACTGGAGATCCACGAGCCGCCCTACATCGTCCAGGGAAACGACCTGACCCTACGGCCCGGGATGACCTTCACGGTCGAGCCAGGCATCTACTTGCCCGGGCGGGGCGGCGTGCGCATCGAGGACAACGTGCTGGTCACCGAGGATGGCTGCGAGACCCTCACCACCCTTCCTCGGGAGTTAGAGCGTCTCTAGAGCTCAGGGGGAAACCACGTCTGAGCTGCTTCCTCCATGTCATAGGTTCTGCGGCGAGCCTCAGTGTAGTTGCAGCACTTGGCCCACGTGAGATGGTCAGACCCTCCTTTGGTCTCAGCGGGATTTCATCCCTCGCAGCAACCCTCGTCAACGACAGTCTCCGATCCACCTCACCCAGGACAGTCTGTCGCGCACAGTTTCATACAAGGCAGCGTCAGCGGTCCAAAACGTGCATCCTTCGGCCCCAGCCCGAGCCAGGTACGCCGGATCACATTTCGCCAAAGTGCGGCCACGGCCTATGATGAGAGCGGCAAGCTTGGGACGTTTATCAGTCCCATCCTACCGCGCGCATAAGGACTTTGATATAATTGCAGGCAGCATCACGGCACAAAGAGGTTCAATTGCTGCAACTTGTCGCTGGCCTAGTGTTGAGCGCCGTCATCGCTTTTCTCGCCCATCGCCGGGATGCCCTCACCATAAGTGGTGTCTGGGGAGCCATCCTGGTGGGCACGATCACCGTCGGCTTCGGGGGGTGGACCTGGGGACTTGTGCTCATCGCTTTCTTCGCGCTGTCAACCGGTTTGTCCCGCTACCGTCAAGCCGACAAGAGGGAATTGGCCGACAAGTTCCTCAAGGGCGCACAACGGGATGTCGGGCAGGTTCTGGCCAACGGGGGGTTGGGGGCTTTCATCGCCCTGCTGTACTTCTCCTACCCCACGTCAGCTTTACTGGCTGCCTTCCTTGGGAGCATCGCCACGGTCAACGCTGATACGTGGGGCACGGAGATCGGTATTCTCAGTAGAGTTCCGCCCCGCCTCATTACAACCGGACGCAGAGTGCCTGTGGGCAGCTCTGGCGGTATAACACTTCTGGGAACGGCGGCATCCACTCTGGGTGCCCTCTTCATAGGCGTGCTGGGTTATGTGTTGTTGTGCATCGAGGCCCTCGTCGGAGCAGGCAACGCCCTTGGACTATCGTGGATCATCCCCATCACGCTCATCAGTGGTCTGCTGGGCTCCCTCTTCGACAGCCTGCTAGGCGCCACAGTGCAAGGCATCTTCCACTGCGCCCGGTGCGAGGCAGAAACTGAAAAGGAATTGCATGGTTGCGGACTCAGGACCAGTCACCTGCGGGGATGGCGCTGGCTCAACAACGATGTGGTCAACTTGCTCAGCTCACTCTGTGGCGCATTAGTGGCGATCGCCATCTGGGGAGTGATTGTAGGTCGATGAAAAGGGCGGCAGGAGAGTACTGCCACTCCCCTCCACGCGAGAGCGTATCCAGTCCAACTGTGGAGTCGGCAAGCCTCGACTCGGTTGCCGGCACGAGGACAGAATCACACCGGTTCCCAACCCAGGATCGTTTCAGGACTGGAACTTGACGATGCGCAGAAAGCTCTCCGCGCTCAGAGATGCCCCACCCACTAGCACACCGTCAACGTCGGGCTGGGCCATCAACTCGTCAACGTTGTCTGGCTTGACGCTGCCCCCATACATGATGGAGGTCTCCTGCGCGACCTCGCTCCCAAACAGGCCCTCTACGTTGTTGCGAATCGCCCAGTGCATCTCATTGGCTTGGCCAGGGGTGGCTGTCTGGCCGGTTCCGATGGCCCAAATGGGCTCGTAGGCGATGGCGACGTCCTTCATCGCCTCGGCACCGATGCCTTGCAGGCCCCTGTACACCTGCATGCTTACCACGGTCTTCTGCCTCCCCTCGCCTCTCTGCTCCAACGTCTCTCCCACGCAGAGGATGGGCCTGAGCCCGTGCGCCAAAGCTACCTGCAGCTTGTGGTTTATGAAGGGGTCGATCTCCCCGAAGTACTGGCGTCGCTCGCTATGCCCTAGAATCACGTAGCGGCAACCTGCATCCACGAGCATCCTGGGCGATATCTCGCCTGTGTAGGCCCCTTCTTCTGCCGGATAGAGGTTCTGTGCGCCCAGCTGAATGTTGCTGCCCTCAAGGGCCTGCGCAACCGCACTCAGCGCAGTGAAAGGAGGGCAAACGAGTATCTCCCTGCCCGTCACGTCCGCCAGTGCCTCCTTCAGCTGCTCGACCAACTCCGTGGCCTCGTCCACGGTCTTGTACATCTTCCAGTTGCCGGCCATGATGATCTTGCGTGTCACCGTCTCCTCCCATCCGTCATTGTGATTCTATGGCAGCCCAAAACATCAAGCGTCGCCGGTGCCAGTGCGGCCCGATTATACCACTTCCGCAGTCTCTTGACAATACAGAGAAGCCAAGGCTCTTGACTCGAGAGGAAAACCCACGTATACTGACACCGCACGAGTGAGGCGAAGCCCGAAACCAGTAGACGACTTCCGCCAAGGAGCAAGGCGTCAAACGCCAGGCCGATGGAAGTTCCAGGAAGCAAGGAAGTGACACCCCCTGCCCACCGTGTGGCTCGACGGACAGGTGATCGGCGTCTGGCTCGAAGACAAGAAGCGCTCCATGGTCGAAGTCCTCATCTTCGAAGAACCCGATAAGAGGGTCTTAGCCCAAGTGGAAGCCGAAGCCCAACGTTTAGGCCGCTTCCTTGAGCATGATCCAGTGGTCGTCCAGATCAGACTGTATCCCGACGACCTCTATCCCAAGACCCCATTCACCATGGCCCGGAGGCAATGATCCCCCACATGGGATGACAGGCGATGAGCGACTGGCGTCAGCACCTGAAAGGTGACCCCATCCCGTGGCTTCTCGAGGAAGCTAATCCCTCGGCGCGCTACTTGACGCTGAGGGAACTGCTCGACCGCCCGCCGGACGACTCCGAAGTCATCGCCGCTCGAGAGGCGATAATGACCTCTGAGCCAGTGAGAGACATACTGGAGGCCCAATACCCACAAGGATATTGGGTAAAGCCGGGTCGAGGCTACAGCCCCAAGTACAGAGGCAGCGTGTGGCAATTGATGTTTCTGGCTGATCTTGGCGCAACGCCCAACGACGCCATCGGCAGGGCTTGCCGCTCTGTCCTCCACAATAGTTTCCTCCCAGAGGAGGGCCTTTTCTCGGCCACCAAAGGCGGCACGGGCACAATCGTCTGCCTCAATGGCAATCTCCTTCAGGCGTTCATCCGTCTGGGCTACCGGGATGATCCAACGGTGCAGAGGGTGGCTCAGACACTGGCCGAAATGATAGGAAGAGAGGGGTTCACCTGCCGAGCCAACTCCGCTTCGCGCGCAAGAAGGGAAACATGGCTACCCTGCGCCTGGGGGGCGATCAAGGCTATGAAAGCCTTCGCCTTGATACCTGTCCAGCAGCGCTCAGTAGCGATGACAGAAGCTGTACGGCGAGGCGCCGACCTGCTGTTTAGCCGCGACCTGACGGTGGCGGACTACCCCAGCGGCAATCGCCGCATCAGCCCCCTCTGGTTCAAGTTCGGGTTTCCTCTGGCCTACAGCAGCGACGTACTTGACGCGGTAGATGCCTTGGCGCGCCTCGGCTACGGGGACGACCAACGGCTGCGAGGAGCCATCCAATTCGTAATGGCCAAACAGGACGAGCATGGTCGATGGCCTCTGGAACACACCTTGGAGGGAACCTGGACGAAGTTTGGGGAAAAGGGTGACCCCAGCAAGTGGGTGACGTTACGGGCCCTCAGACTGCTCAGCAAACTGCCCTGACTCTCGGCGCGGCAATTGCTCGCCACCTTCCGCCGACCAGCTAGTACTCGACCCTTCTCCCAGTGAGGAGCATCAGCGCCCTCTCCAGAAGGAAAACCACGGCGATGACTGCCCCGTCCACGACGACTGTCACCAAGAAAGCGAAGCTGAGATGATTCAGACCGCTCAGGAACAAGGAGGACATTTGAGCAGGGACTTGTTGCAAGAAGCCGAGCCCGTAGAGAACCAGCAAAGCCACCCCACAATAGAGGGCCAGGGAGAACCAGGCTTGTCGATCCGTCTCACTGGGAAGCATAGCATTACTGATGGAGAAGATGAGATAGACCCACAACCAGAAGTTGGGGACGGAGAAGTAGGCCCATAGCGTCGTCAGGATATCCTGGGCCGGCGCGTTGATCGCCAGTCCCTCGGGTACCGCCAAGCCGAAGATGAGATAGGCTATGAGGAGGATAAGGACGGTACCGGTGAGGAGAGGTGCTAGTCCGATGAGGCTCCCACGAAGGGGATCGGTCTTGGCCACGGAGACAGATCCAAAACGCGTCGCGCCGCCCCTCTTCCTGGCGGGACCGATGGATATCCTCCCTACGGGCACGCGGAGGAACTTGGCCGCCAGCCAATGGCTCAACTCATGGGCAAGCACGCCGGGGAAAAGGAGAACGAAGTATGACAGGATGGCCGTGTCATGGCTCGCGGTCAGCAACAAGCCGAGCCCGTACAGGTGCCTGCTCAGCCAGCGTTTGAACGCCACTAGAGACACCAGAAGGGCCACGAACCAGAGCAGTGGGACCCATTCACTCCAGTCTATCTAACTGCCTCCGCGCCTGTTCTGCCAGCACCCCGTCAGCCGTGTCTACCACTATCTGGAACTCACGCCTGGCCATATCTGGGTTGCCCAGCTGAGCGAAATATAGGCCCGTGCAGAAGTGACCTTGGGGTTCTCGAGGGTCCAACTCCAAGGCCAATTCGCATTCCGCCAAGCCCCGCTCGATGTCACGCCGGACCACATGGCACACCCCCAACTTGGCGTGGGGACCGGACACGTCTGGATCCAACTCGACTACCCGTTCATAGTGAAGAGCAGCACTGTCGAACTCGTTCAGCAATACGAAGGCGTCCCCCATACCCAGGTGCGCCTTAGCATTGTCCGGTTCAATGCCCAACGCCTGTTTGAAGACATCCAGGGCCATGTGTGGATCCCTCTCACGCAAGTAATATGATGCCCAGTCCTAGATAGGCGTCCACGGCATCCGGATCGAAGTCGATGGCGACTTCGTACTCGGCGATGGCCCGTTCTATGTTTCCCTGCTGGAGATAGCGTCGGGCCAGGTAAATGTGGGCTGCGGGATCCTCACGCACCGCGGTGACGGTCTCCCCCGGACGAATGGGGGGCTGTCTCTCCTGCGACCCACTGACCACGATGATGAACAGGAAGGAGCACAGGCACACGGTGAGCAAGGCGCCCAACCCGAGTATACCTGCAACGAAGCGCCGAGAGCGGTGACGGGCCTTCTCGACGGGCTCCACCTCTTCGGCAGCCTCAACTGCTTCCCCTACCGCCTGCGCCGGCACCGGAACGGGCACCACCTCGACCGCTTCCTGCGGCACCGCACCCTGGAGACTGGAGATCATGTCGCGCA
>NJBK01000071.1 GCA_005223035.1 Chloroflexi bacterium B3_Chlor | reverse complement strand
TCCTCGGGCACGGACTCTATCTCTGCTGTTCCTCCCGCCACCGCATGAAGCGTTACTTCGAATACTGTGTAACTCTGTCCGCCTGGGATGGGGGTGGTCACGAAGGCCAGTGACTCCTCGAAGCGGAAGTAACTCGCTCGCCTGGTGAACCGGGCCGCGGCACCATCCCAGTCCTCCCCCAGGGAGAAGTAGACATCATACGTGCCGTCCTCGATCCCGGTAATCGTAAACGTGCCATTACCCTGGACATACACGGCTACTACGCGATCCGCGCCTTGGCCGCTGAGCGCGGCCACAGCATCCAGTTCCCGGCCGTTTTCAATCGTGAGTTGGCCAAGGCCGTTTCTTGCACCCACGTCTTGCATGATCGTGCCGGTTGGCAATCGCCGAGGTAACGGCGTCGCCGTGGGGATAGGTGTGGGGGTCGCGGTGGCAATCGGCGTGTAGGTAGGAGTGTGGGTGGGAGTGGTGGTGGGTGTGTCGGTAGGTGTGGGGCTATGGGTATGAGTATGTGTGGCAGTGGTCGTGGGTGTAGGCGTAGGGGTGTGGGTAGTGGTCGCGGTCGGCGTGGAAGTGGGCACTGCCGCTGTCTGGGTGGCGAACATGTCAACGGCGGCCTGCGTGGCGGTGGCTGAAAGTTCCTCCTGGGAAGGGCTGCAAGCGGGGAGCGCCCCAGTTATCAGCAGGGTTGCCAGAGTCAGAATGATTCGTGTCCTCATCTCCACGCCTCCCCATTCCACCGATAGTCGGTGCGGTCGGGACATCTTTGAGCGAGCCTAAGATGTTGAACGGCGCCAGCATGCAGTCCCCGGCCGTTTTCCATCGTGGGTTGGCCAAGGCCGTTTCTGGCACCCGCGTCTTGAGTGACCGTGCCGGTTGGCAATCGCCGAGGTAACGGCGTCGCCGTGGGGATAGGTGTGGGGGTCGCGGTGGCAATCGGCGTGTAGGTAGGAGTGGTGGTGGGTGTGTCGGTAGGCGTAGGGGTATGGGTATGAGTATGTGTGGCAGTGGCCGTGGGTGTAAGCGTAGCTGTGGGGGTAGTGGTGGCGGTCGGCGTGGAGGTGGGCACTGCCGCTGTCTGGGTGGCGAACATGTCAGCGGCGGCCTGCGTGGCGGTGGCTGAAAGTTCCTCCTGTGAGAGGCCGCAAGCGGGGAGCGCCCCAGTTATCAGCAGGGTTGCCAGAGTCAGAATGATTCGTGTCCTCATCTCCACGCCTCCCCATTCCACCGATAGTCGGTGCGGCCGGGACATCTTTGAGCGAGCCTAAGATGTTGAACTTACTATAGCTCTGCTGAGAAGTCAAGAATCATCCGACAACAGAGCTGAAAACACGATGGCTCGAGGTCAAGCTTTCCATCTTGATGGAGAGATCACTCACAGCCGCTGGGCGCTTGCCAACACGGGGAAACCATGATAGAGTATATTCAGTTTGGAGAAAGGCTCCATGCATCTACTTTTCATCATCAGGGAGATAGACAACGAACCCCACGGCATACTGCGTGTGTCTGCTGCGTTGAAACAGGCGGGCCATAGGACCGACATGGTGGTAGCCACCGAGGAGGAGCCGGTCGAGGCCGCCCTTCGCCTGAAGCCTGACGTAGTCGCTTACAGTGTTTATACAGGCACCCAGCGGTACTATCTCGACGTCAACCGGCGCATCAGGGCGCAAATGGATGTCTACTCCATCATGGGTGGACCACATCCCACTTTCTTCCCCGAGATCATCGAGGAAGAGGGGGTTGACGGGATCTGCATCGGCGAGGGGGAGTACGCCACCGTGGATCTAGTGAACGCACTGGAGAACGGGGATCCTATCGAGACTATCTCCAACTGGTGGATCAAATCCAACGGGCACATCCACCGCAATCCCTTGAGGCCACTGGTCACGGACCTGGATCAACTTCCTTTCCCCGACAGGGAACTTCTCTATCGGGCCCACCCCCTCAGCCGCGAGAGGAAGCCCAAGCCCTTCATCACCGGGCGGGGTTGCCCCTACAACTGCTCCTTCTGCTTCAATGAGGCCTACTCTGACCTATACAAGGGAAAGGGGCGCCGCACGAGACGACGCAGCGTGGACAACGTGATTCGGGAACTGAAGGAGGTGCGGGAGAGGTATCCCTTGGACTTCGTCATGTTCCTGGATGACACCTTCATCATCAACAAGAAGTGGCTGCAGGAGCTGGCAGTGCGGTATAAGGAGGAGATCGGTCTGCCCTTCTGGTGTCAGGTTCGGCCCAACTTGGTCACGGAGGAGAAGGTCGCCATGTTCAAGGATATGGGCTGCGTCAGCGTTAGCTTCGGATTGGAGACGGCCAACGATCGCCTGAGGTATCAGATCCTCAATCGGCGCATTACCAAGGCACAGATCCTGAAGGCGAGTCGCATCTTGCGCCAGAACGGAGTCAGGTATTCGACCAACAACATGCTGGGGCTGCCCACGGGGGGGCTGGAAACGGACCTGGAGACGCTGGACCTCAATATTCAGTGCCGACCGGACTACGTCAATGTCTTCTTGTATCAACCGTATCCCAAGACCAGGCTCGGAGAGATGGCCTTCCGCGAAGGGCTGATGAACGGGACTTTCGACGACCTTAGTGGCTCCGTCAGCGACGACACGATCATCAACTTCGGTAGCGAGGCGGAAAAGCGGCAGATAGAGAATCTTCAGAAGCTGCTGAGCGTAACCGCCGAGTTTCCCTTCCTTAGATCTCTCACCTTGCGGCTGATCGAGCTGCCCCCTAACGCATTCTTCTGGCTCATATACAAAGGCTGGAAAGGGTATGCGATCAGTAGACGCATCTATCCCGTCAAGATGACTTTGAGGGAGTGGTCTAGCGCTCTGCTACAGTTCATGCGGATTAGGACCCAGTAAGAGGAGGCTAGTCATGCGACTTCTGAGTTGTAGAAAAGCGAAGTATGCGTTGACCTTCTTCGCCATCGCCGTGGCCGCCCTAGGGCTGTTCGACCAGTCCGCCCATACTGCGGAAGCCCAGGGGACGACCACATTGGTGTGGGAAGGGAGGCTGATCAGCGACATCAGCGGCCTGAGCCTTGGTGGTACGATCATTAGAGTTTCGGTGATCGGCGTCGAGGGCCTGCCCATTGAGGTCTCCTCCGCTCATGGGGGGTGGAGCACCAGCGTGCTCAGCGGCTCCAAACCAGAACTGGGGCCCTACGCCGCGGAAGTTGTCGGGCTGACGGCGGGTCGGTACATCATCGCCCCTCAGGGCATCGGGGCCACCGTCACCGTGGAGGCGGACGGCACGGACATCATCGTGGTCGAGTTCGTGCAGGTGCCCCGTCAGGCGCCCCCCCCACCTCCGCCGCCCACTCCTGGGCCGCGGTGGGAGGTCCGGATCCTCGCCGTCACACCGAACAGGGACCTACGGGGCTCGGTGTTGCGGGTGTCGGTGGTGGGTGAGGTAGGGTTGTTGGTCGAGGTGTCCTCCGCTCATGGTGGGTGGAGCACGACTGGCTTCACGGGCACCAAGCCCGAATATGGAGACTACGTGGTGGAGTTCGCGCCCCTGCAGCGGGCCGACTACATCATCAGGCCGCAAGGGGTGGACACAGAATTGAAGCTGTTTCTAGACGCGCGGAGTTATGTCTTCGTGGAGTTCCGTCGCCGCGAGGGATACAAACCACCTCCTACGCCCACCCCGACGACGGCTCCACCGCCAGCGGCCCCGGCCCCTCCTGCCCCTGTGACGGTCACCGCGACGCCACCGGCCGCCCCTTCCCCTGTGCCCATCCCAGTGACGGTCTGGACGGGAGAGGTGGTGAGCAACACCAGCTCTCAACAGATGGGAGGGTATCTGTCGACGATTCAGGTTGTGGTGGAGGGCATGAAGGGTTTGCCGGTGGACGTGAGGGCCGGAGGCTGGACCGCCACAGCTGTTACCGGCACCAAGCCGGAATGCGGGGATTTCTGTCTGGAGTTTGGAGGACTCGCGCCCAGCCTCTATACCATCACGCCGCGAGGTCTGGGAGCCAGTGTGGACGTGGTGGTTGAGGGCAGAGGGGTGGCCCTCATCAGGTTCACTTCGCAATTGATCATGCCGCCCGCGCCGATCCCTGCTACCACGCCTGCCCGCGCGACCACCACGGCGTCACCGACACAGATCATCACCTCGCCGACGAAGCGTCCGTCGCCCACAGCCACGGCTGTTCCCCAGATGGTCTGGGCCGCCCGGACATTGTGGAACACCAGCGGTCCGGCTTCTACGGGGGGATTCCACTCGGCGATACAGGTCTCCGTCGTGGGGTTGAAAGGTCTGTCGGTGGAAATCCGGTCGGGTGGCTGGAGCGCCACAGCCTTGACGAGCACCAAGCCGGAATGCGGCGAGTTCTGCCTGGAGTTTGGCGGTCTCTCTGGCAGCACGTACGTCATCACTCCCGAGGGTCTGGGCATCAATCACGTGGTCACGGTGGACGGAGAGGGTTTCGCCGTGGTTGAGTTCTACCAGGCTCCTGCGCAGCCCAGGCCAGAGGTTTGGGCGGGCCGGGTGACCGAGAACATCGGCGGCGGTGGGACGAGAGGCTACTTCGCCGCCATCGAGGTTGTGGTAGAGGGTACGAAATGGCTGCCAGTGGAGATAAGGAGTGGTGCCTGGAGCGCGACAGAGCTCACCGGCACCAAGCCAGCGTGCGGCGGCTACTGCTTGGAGTTCGGCGGCCTTGTGCCTGGCACCTACGTCATTACCCCTCAAGGTCTCGGAGTGAGCGTGACCGTCACCGTCGGTGAAGGGGGATTTGCGATCGTCGACTTCTACCGCACGTGATGAGGTGGGATGGAGGTTAGCTATCTCACGCCGCTTTGCAGCTCTCGGAATGGCAGGGCCATCTCTCTGGACTGGGGTGGCCGTCATTCTCATCTCACTGGTCCTCTATCTGATCACCCTTGACAATGGCTTGAGGCTTGGGCAACTCGCCGGCGGTGACCTCATCACCCACCAATATGCCCAGGCGCAACTGCGCTTCGCCAACGCGCCAGGATACCCTCTCTATTCCGTCGTAGGCTGGGTGTGGTTCCAAGTGGGGAGAGTGGTTCTCTCCCCGTTCTTCAACCCCACGGAGATCCTCTCTCTCTTTTCCACCATCTGGGGCTTGAGCACTCTGGCCGTGCTTTATCTCCTGCTCCTGGAACTGACGAAGCGCAACTGGGTCGCAGCAGGACTGGTCACCCTACTCTACGCGACTACCTTCTTCTTTTGGTACTACAGCATCGCCTCAGAAGAGTATGCTGCGGCCGTGCTCCAAACGGCCTTGATCATCCTTTTCGCCTTTCGCTGGCAGAGCACCAGGGAGGACAAGTACATCCTCTGGCTGGCCTTGATGGCAGGCCTGGCTCTTGCCAACCTGATAACGGTACTCCTCGCCCTGCCAGCCCTCCTTTTCTTCATTATTCGGAGCGACCCCAGCATCGTGCGGCGCGGACGGTTGCTGGCGGCGGCTTCTCTTCTGGCGTTCCTCCCCCTGCTCAGCTACGGCTACGTGTATATACGGGGAGCTCAGCACCCGGAGTGGCGGGGCGAGGGCGAATGGAGCTCCACCATGGCCTGGTTTCTCGATTTCATGACCATCAGGCAGGGCCGGGGTGAGCTATCCTGGTCTCTTGGGGGGTGGGGACCCGAGCCTCTCACGCATGTCCTTCACGAGTTGACCATCGTTGGCCTGGTGGCCGGACTTCTGGGCATAGCTTTTCTCGGCTGGCGACGAGGCGGCCTGCTGTACGGCATCATTCTGGGATACGTTCCCTTCATCTACGTTGACCGTTTCGGGAACTGGTTCCAGGCGATTATGCCCCTATACCTCATCGGGGCTGTGGGGATCGGTGTGTTGGCCGATAGGGCCTGGCGCAGGTTTCCTGGTTGGCCCAGGGCGCTGGTGATCGTGGGCCTATTAGTGTTGACAATCAACCGCCTGTGGGTTAACTTCCCCCTGGCGGATCAGCGGGACAAGCCGGAGGACACCGCGCTGGAGTTGGGTCGAGCGATCTTGGCCGACCAGCCTCCCGAGCGGGCGGCCATCAGCGGGAGCTACAAGGAGAACCTGTCCTTGCAGTATCTGACCCGGATATGGGGGCAG